>NZ_JBFRFQ010000031.1:0-79417 GCF_052114905.1 Nocardia sp. 2TAF39 | reverse complement strand
CGACTCAACACCACCATCCCCCGCAACACCCTCAGGACCATCCGACGACAAACTGAAACCGACATCCGGCGCCTCACCGTTCTCCTCGGCACCGCCCGGGTTCTCCCTGTCCGGGTTTTCCTTATCCTGATCGCTCATCGTTCGCTTCCGCCGGTCATCCTCGTGGGCCCCCATGGCCTTGCCCACACTCCCTCTATTCTTGCATGCCGCCTGAATCGCAGGTTCCCAATCGCAGCCTCCCATGAGCAGGAAGCCTCCCGGTTGCGGCAGGATCGAGTTAAGGGCAACGGCTGTCGCGCAGCAGGTTTCGTCGGCCTCGGTCACCGTCGACGGTCAGGTCATCGCATGGCTACCGATCGACTACGACACCAGGGCTGGTCGGGTTGCCTGGTGTTCCCGGGCGATAGAGCATCAGCAGGTATGCCGTCTATTCCGTTGAACCGCGCAGGCGATATTGCGGACAGGTCGACGACCCGCCACTGCTGTAGGCACCGAGGATGTGCGTAGCTCGGTGCGGGACAAGGCATCTCGGGGAGAAGATGCTACTGCCCCGATCGGCCGCCCGCTCCGATCACCCGCTTGCAAGCCAGGTGTTTCCACCGCCACAAGCAGGTAGCTGAAAACTATTCGCTATCGACAACAGCGCGGCAGGATCTCGGACCAGCTCGCGAGATCAGCTGCGACACAGTACAAAGCACGGACAAACTGCGGCTACTGGTCCGAAGCATCACCAATCGTTCAAATCTCCAGCAGCAAGGTCACCGGGCCGTCATTCACGAGCTCGATTCGCATATGCGCACCGAACCGACCGGTGGCGACCGTGGCGCCCAGTTCACGCAGCGCCTGCGCGAAGACATCGACGAGGGGTTCCGCGGTGGCACCGGGAGCGGCCGCCGACCACGAGGGGCGCCTGCCCTTGCCGGTGTCCGCGTACAAGGTGAACTGACTGACCACCAGGATCGGAGCGCGCAGATCCGCGGCCGAGCGCTCACCCTCCAGAATCCGCAGCCACCACACCTTCTCGGCCAACGCCTTCGCGGTCGCCACGGTGTCGGAGTGCGTCACGCCGACCAGAACGAGCAGGCCGTGCGGGACGGCGTGGTCGGCCGAGTCGATGCGTCCGACGACTTGGTCGTCGATGATCACCTGCGCCGAAGTCACGCGCTGCAAGAGGGCTCGCACGACTTTCGATCATGCCTTGTCCCAGGGCCGGGCAGTCGCATAGGGGGCAAGCGCCGCCGCGCTCATAACTCCGCCGCGCTCCTGCTGGCCGCCACTGCCGCAGCGCTTGCTGTCCACTCGCAACGCTCGTCATCGGCTCCACCACGCTGACGCTCGGCTCCGTCATGACCGCTATGGCGGTGTGCCTGTTGCTCACTCGCTGCGCTCACGTCGTGAACGGGCCTACCGGGCCTCGCCGGATCCAGGTGCGCGCGGGCGGCAACCATGACAGACTCGCTCAGAAAGATGCGTTGCGCGGACCGCCGCGCGTTGGCGGAGGATCATGCTGGAAACGAGGATCGCGATGGATCTGGACGCGCTGGAGCGCCGGATCGGCGACGATCGGTATGCGGCCCTCGACCGTTCGGTCGAATCCGAGCTGCGGCTCGCCGCCTCTCTGGGCGAACTCGCCAAGGGCCTGATCGCCACCAAGACCAACGGGTCGGTCCGCGATCGGACCCGGGAGGCGCTCGCGCCCGCCGAGGAAGCGGTGGCGATCCGCCTGCGCCTGCTCTCCAGGGGCCAGGTACTGACGGCACGCCTCGCGGGCGAGCTGAACGATGCACTGCGTTCCTTCGAGCAGGCAGCGCGGCACAGCGGTCGCCGGGAACTCGCGACGACGACGATCCGCCGCGCATGCGACGTGTACCGGCACGTGGCCAGGGCGCATCCGGAAGTCGCCGGCCCCTGCGCCGACGGGCTGTCCAAGTGTGGCGTCTGGCTGGGCAGGCTCGACCAGAGCGCCGCGGTGGCGGCGACCGAGGAGGCGGCCCGCATCCGCGCCGCACTCGCCGCGGCGAATCCGGACCTCTCCGGCAAGTACCTCGCCAGCCTGAGCACCTTGCTGCGGACGCTGATGGTCGGTCGGTCACGCAAACAAGCCATCGCCATGTATCGCGAACGGTATTCGGTCCTGACCTCCACGAGCATGTCGATCCGATTGCGCGCGTGCGGGATTCAGGATCTGGATCTCACCCCGAAATCGCACCGCGCCCTGCTCGAGCTGGGCTGCCGCACGCTCGAACAAGCCGGGCGGCTGACTCAGCAGCAGATCATGTTCAAGTCCTCCGGCGACCTGTCGACCGTCGAGGAGATCAACTGGAAGTTGGCCCTGGTCGGCCTACGGCCGCTTACTCCGGGCGCGGAGCCGGACCCGCCTTCGATGCCCGTGCAGGTCGGCGCCACCTTCGGAGCGCTGGGCGTGTACTGTCCGGACCGCGATTCCATCGCCCAGGTGCGCGCCGCGATCATCGCGGCGTACGCGATCGACGACGCCTACCCTCTCGACCGCGACAGTTACCTCGGCGCGCATGGGGAGAACTGGAAGATCGCCGATCCTGAGGTGAACACCGCAAGCGCCCTCGGCGACGACATCGTGCTGATCGACCAGCCCTACGGCGGCTGGGTGACCGTCATGAGCCTGAACTGGGAGCTCACGCCGGTGGCGAAACATCCACTGGCACTGCGCCTTTCCCAGGACTGGCCGGTGGCGGCAATCACGGTCACCGAGAACGTGGCCTACGAGTTGTGCTGGTATGAGCACGGCGCGGCTACCCAGTATGCCGCACTCGGCCGTCCGGCCGGCCAGGCCCCGCTCGACAAGCCGCTCGCGCCACTGGACTTCAAGACCCTCGCCGACTACAACGCAGACCGGGCGACCGAGACCAAGCTCCGTGCCGCCTTCGGCAACACGAAGATGTTCTCGAACCTCACTTACCTGCCCGATAGCGGCCTGCGGCAGATCAGCGTCACCACGCCACTGGCCGAGCACGGCGACCGGGCGCTGTTCTTCCGAACGGCGCCCTGAGCCGCGCCGCAGCATGTCGCAGCAGACTTGCGGCGCGATAGCGAACAGCGATGAGCAGAATGGCGCGAGTTCCCCGACTTCGCCTGCGCGCAGGTCTGTTGACCAGTAATTAGTGAGACAAACTGAAAACAGGAAATGTGGGACGAGCTACGCAGGTCACAGCACTTGCAGTTCACCGGGCGCGGAGGAATTTTTCGAGAACAAATTGAACGGAATGTTAAATCCCGTTCCATGGGGTGCTCTACTGAAACAGCGCCCGGAAGGTGCGCCGGATCACACTACCGACGCCGCAGCACCGATCTGACGGCCTGAGAAGACAGACGAAGCTAGCCGAGGCCACCATGGACCAAATGGCGTTAGCGGATACACCGACCGCACGATGCGCCTACTACCGATACACCTGCGACCTGCCCGCCGGAGTCCACGCCGAGATCGGCCGAATCGTCGTCCGGGCCGGCTTCGTCGGCGCGATCACGATGCCCGCCGCGCTCGGGCAGCAGGTCCGCGACGAACTCGCCCACCGGCGAATCGAACCGGGCCCCATCATTTCCCACGTGCGGTCCGGACGATGGACCTTCCTGATCCGCCCCGATCTATCCGACGACGTCCGGCTGTTCGCCGAACTGTTTCGCCTCAACGTGTCGATCGTGCCCAGCGGCGGCGAGATCGCACTGCCCTCCCCCGTCGATGCCCACGCCAAGTACCGCCGGTGGATCGTGCCTCCGCAGAACGGTTTCCGCCCTTCCGGCTCGTCCATTGTCGACACCGTCCGCTCCTGCACGAGAGCAGGAAAACGATGATGAAGGCGTCCCTGCCTGCAAAACATCAAGTACTGCAAGCGTGCAGAGGCGAGCTGTCGGAGGGCAACCCGCTGCTGCGCTGCGCACACCAGCTGACAACACTGCACGAGCGCAGGCTCGCCGTGGCCGATGCGGACGCCGACGAGATCGACGCGTTGCGCGCGAGGTTGATTCGCGATATCGACCGCTGGATCACTGTGCAGCTGCCACCCGCACACGGGGCGGCGCATGTGCACACCGAAACCATCGGCGCCGTGATCGACCGCCTGGCCAAGTTCACCGCACACGCCTACGCGGCGCTCGCCAAAGCCTCCGAATGGGACGTCCGGGAAGCCTGGCAGCGCCTCGGCGAGCTCGCGGTGGGCTACGACGATCTGGCGGCCGAAGTCTGCGCGGGCATCCGGCGACTACCCGGCGCATCGTAGGGTCGGCCCGCCGCGGCCCGCCGTAGGGTGAACGCATGGGGAATTCGATCGAGCATGACTCCCCGACAACTTCCTTGCGCGCCGAGCGGGCGAGCTCCTTCGGCACGCACGCCGCCGCCTACGCCGAGCACCGGCCGGATTACCCGGCCGCTGCCATCCGCTGGGCCCTGGCAGGCGTCTCCGACCGACAACCGCCAGTCGTCCTCGATGTCGGGGCCGGAACCGGCAAACTGACCGGTGGGCTACTCGCCATCGGCGCGACCGTGATCGCGGTGGAACCGGATGCCGAAATGCGGGACGAACTGACCCGTCGTTTCCCGAGCGTGACCGCCTACGAGGGCACCGCGGAAGCCATTCCGCTCGACGACGACTCCGTCGATGCGATCGTGGCCGGGCAAGCGTTCCACTGGTTCGACCAGCAGCGCGCCTTTCCGGAATTCGCCAGGGTGCTGCGTGCGGGCGGGGTTCTCGCGGCTCTGTGGAACGCCGACGACCTCTCGGTGGACTGGCTCGTCGGGCTACAGGAAGTCGCCAGGTCCGGGGCATCGGCGCTGCGCAGGAAGACGGCCGACGTCGAGCTGCCGAGCACCCACTGTTCCACGAATTCGAACGCGCGACGTTCCCGCATCGCCATCGGCGCACCGCCGAGTCGCTCACCGCGACCATCGGCACCCACTCGCACACGCTGGTGATCTCGGCGGAAGAGCGGGCCGAAGTGCTCAGCCGGATCACCGACTATCTGCGTGGCAGGCCGGAGACAGCTGAGGGCGAATTCGACGTGCCCACGGTGGCATTGACGCTGCGCGACCGCGACCGACGCGCTACCTGATCGAAATACACCCCCTGGCGGCTCAGGGGCATGCGCGCCGCGGACGGGATCACCGCGAACTGCGTGGCGCGCCGAGCAGATTCGAGTAGCGGCCTACTCATGTCGACACGCCATGCCCGGCTCTACGCTGACCGCATCGTTCAGGAAAGCCACCGAGCCGAGGAGGAAGCCCTTCGAGCCAACCCCGCACCGGCACCACCGCGGGCACACCGCTTCGGTCGGATACACAGGACGCGGGCGCAAGGAACGACGACACCGATCCAGCGAAAGCTGGGTATCGGCCGGATTCCGCGAGTCGACACAGTGCCGACACCGGATCCGCGGCGAGATCGACCAGCATACTGGCGTCGGTGCGGCTCGGCTCCTCGCCGCGCAGTGTCACCGAATCGGGACGCCCGATGGCCGGTCTACGGCCCTGATACGGGACCGCCCACAGTGTGCGCTACTCCGGGCGAAGCGTGAGGATCCGGGGGCCGTCCTCGGTGACGGCCACGGTGTGCTCCCAATGTGCCGCACGACTGCCGTCGAGTGTGACCACGGTCCAGTCGTCGTCGAGCACCTTGGTCTGCGTAGTGCCGAGGGTGAGCATCGGCTCGATCGCGAGGACGGATCCCACCACGAGTTTCGGGCCCTTACCCGGCTCACCTTCGTTGGCGAGGAAGGGGTCGAGGTGCATCTCCCGACCGATGGCGTGACCGCCGTAGCCGTCGACGATGCCGTAACCACGTCCGTGTGCCTGCTCGGCAGCGCGGGTGCCCAGCTCGATGGCATGCGAGACGTCGCTGAGCCGGTTACCTGGCACCATTGCCTCGATACCGGCCTCCATCGACACCTTGGTCGCCTCGCTGAGTAGCCGGTCGGCCTCGATGATCGTGCCGACGCCGAAGGTCCAGGCCGAATCACCGTGCCAGCCGTCGAGAATCGCGCCGCAGTCGATGGAGACCAGATCGCCCTCGGCGAGGATCTCCTCGGCACTCGGAATCCCGTGCACCACACGGTCGTTCACCGACGCGCAGATGGATGCGGGGAATCCGTGGTAGCCCTTGAACGACGGCACCGCGCCCGCATCTCGGATCACCTGTTCGGCGACCTCGTCCAGCTCGAGGGTGGACGACCCGGACTTGGCCGCCGCGCGCACGGCGACCAGGGCACGGCCGACGATCGCGCCCGCTGCCGCCATGGCGTCCAGTTCACCTGCCGTGCGGAACGGCACGACCTTCTTCTTGCGGTGGAAGACCATCCCGGCCTCAGCGCTCCAGCCCGAGCGGCATCAGTGGCCCAGCGCGCGCAGCGCCCGTGCATTGACCTCGTCGACATCGCCGACGCCGTCCACCGTGACGACCAGCCCGTCGTAGTGCTCCAGCAGCGGCTCGGTCTCGTCGCGGTACACCCGGAGACGGTTGCGGATCACGCTCTCGTTGTCGTCGGCGCGGCCACGGGCGAGCATCCGCTCGACCACCGTGTCTTCCGGCACGACGAAACACAGCACCGCGTCGAGCGTGGTGTCCATGTCCTTGAGGATCTTCTCCAGCGCGTCGGCCTGGTCGACCGTGCGCGGGTAGCCGTCCAGCACGAAACCGTTGACGGCGTCGGGCTCGTTGACCCGTGCCTCGACCATGCGGTTGGTCACGTCGCTCGGCACGAGATCGCCCGCGTCCATGTACTTCTGCGCTTCGCGCCCCAGCGGGGTCTGCTGGCTGATATTCGCGCGGAACAGGTCCCCGGTCGAGATGTGCGGGACGCCCAGCTTCTCCGACAGCAGGACGGCCTGGGTGCCCTTGCCGGCGCCCGGCGGACCGAGCAGTACAACTCTCACTTGAGGAACCCTTCGTAATTTCGATTCATCAGCTGGCTCTCGATCTGCTTCACGGTATCCAAACCGACGCTCACCATGATCAGCACCGCGGTACCGCCGAACGGGAGGTTCTGGGGGCCACCGGAGGAACCGATATCGAGGAACAGGTTCGGCAGCACCGCGACCAGACCGAGGTAGATGGAGCCGGGGAGGGTGATACGGCTCAGGACGAAGTTGAGATAGTCGGCGGTCGGCTTACCGGGCCGGTACCCCGGGATGAAGCCGCCGAACTTCTTCATCTCGTCGGCGCGTTCCTCCGGATTGAAGGTGATCGCGACGTAGAAGTAGGTGAAGAACACGATCAGACCGAAGTAAATCGCGATGTAGACCGGGTTGCCCGGATTCACCAGGTATTTCTGGATGATCTCCTGCCACCAGCTCGGGTTCGGGTTGTTCTTCGACGAGGTCAGCTGCGCCACCAGGTTGGGCAGGTACAGCAGTGACGACGCGAAGATGACCGGGATGACGCCCGCCTGGTTCACCTTCAGTGGCAGATAGGTCGAGGAGCCGCCGTACATCTTCCGCCCGACCACGCGCTTGGCGTACTGGACCGGAATCCGACGCTGGCCCTGCTCGACGAAGATCACGGCGGTGATGATCACCAGGGCAGCGACGCACACCAGGCCGAACACCAGACCGCCACGGCTGTCCAGGATCGCCTTGCCCTCGGTCGGAATGCGCGCGGCGATACCGGAGAAGATCAACAACGACATGCCGTTGCCGATGCCACGCTCGGTGATCTGCTCACCGAACCACATGACCAGCGAAGCACCCGCCGTCATCACGAGAACGATGACGATCATCCCGAAGACGCTGGTATTGGCGAGGATGTCCTTTTGGCAGCCCTGCAGCAGCTGGCCGCGGGCCGCGAGCGCGACAAGACCGGTCGCTTGCAAAATGGCCAACGCCACCGATAGATATCGGGTGTACTGCGTCATCTTGTTCTGGCCGGATTGGCCTTCCTTGCGCAATTCCTCGAACCGCGGGATGACGACGGTGAGCAGCTGGATGATGATGCTCGCGGTGATGTAGGGCATGATGCCGATCGCGAAAACCGACAGCTGCAGCAGCGCACCACCGGAGAACAGGTTGATCAGCTGGTAGATGCCGGCGGACTCACCGCCGGAGACCAGGTCGATGCACTCCTGTACCGCCTTGTAGTCGACGCCGGGGGACGGCAGCGAAGCACCGGCGCGGTACAACGCGATCAACCCCAGCGTGAAGAGAATCTTCCGCCGTAAGTCCGGAGTCCGGAAGGCCGATACGAAGGCGGAAAGCACTGATCCTCCTGGCGAACGACATGGTCATGACATGGATATTTCAGCGATGTCCAGTTCCCTGATTCCGCTCAGGAGGGACGCCGAAAACCATGACGAGGCTTTGGCAGACAACAATTGAACTCTAACAGTGGCATCGGACGAGCCTTCACTCATCCGATGCCACTGCTTGCAGAGTACCGTCAGCCCAGCTCGGTGACGGTGCCACCGGCCGCGGTGATCTTCTCCTTCGCGGAGCCGGTGACCTTGTCCACGGTCACCTGCACCGCGACGCCGATCTCACCGTCGCCGAGAACCTTGACCAGCTGGTTCTTGCGAACCGCACCGGCGGCGACCAGCTCGGCCTTGCCGACCTCGCCACCCTCGGGGAACAGCTTGGCGATCGCGCCGACGTTCACGACCTGGTATTCCGTGCGGAACCGGTTCGTGAAGCCCTTGAGCTTGGGCAGCCGCATGTGGATCGGCATCTGCCCGCCCTCGAAGGCGGCCGGGACGTTCTTGCGCGCCTTGGTGCCCTTGGTACCACGGCCCGCGGTCTTGCCCTTGGAGCCCTCACCTCGACCCACCCGGGTCTTCTCGGTCTTGGCGCCGGGAGCCGGACGCAGGTGATGCAACTTGATAGTCATGTCAGACCTCCTCAACGGTCACGAGGTGGCGCACGACGTTGATCAGGCCCCGGTTCTGCGGGGTGTCCTCACGAACCACGGTCTGCCGGATCTTGCGCAGACCGAGCGTGCGCAGGCTCTCGCGCTGGTTCTTCTTGGCGCCGATCGTGCTCTTGATCTGGGTCACCTTGAGATCTGCCATTACCTGGCACCTCCCGCTGCCTGAGCGCGCGCACGCAGCATGCCCGCAGGGGCAACGTCCTCGAGCGGCAGGCCACGGCGAGCCGCGACCTCTTCCGGACGCTGCAGCATCTTGAGCGCGGCAACGGTCGCGTGCACAACGTTGATGGCGTTGTCACTACCGAGCGACTTCGCCAGAATGTCATGAATGCCAGCGCATTCCAGCACGGCACGCGCCGCACCACCGGCGATCACACCGGTACCAGGGGAGGCCGGGCGCAGCATGACCACACCGGCCGCCGCCTCGCCCTGCACCGGATGGGTGATGGTGCTGCCGATCATCGGGACGCGGAAGAAGCCCTTGCGAGCCTCCTCGACACCCTTCTGGATGGCCGCGGGAACTTCCTTGGCCTTGCCATAGCCGACGCCGACCAGACCGTTGCCGTCACCGACGATCACGAGGGCGGTGAAGCTGAAGCGACGACCACCCTTCACGACCTTGGAGACACGGTTGATCGCGACGACCCGCTCGAGCTGGTTCTTCTCGGCGGCGTTGTCGCGGCGATCGCCGCCACCACGACGGTCGCCGCCACCACCGCGGCGGTCGCCGCGGCCGCCCTCGGGGGCGCTGCCATTCTGTCCGGCGGGTCCGCTTCCGCCGTCACGCCTCTGACGTCCCGGCATCAGACGTTCCTTCCGTTCATTCGAGTCTTGAGCAGTGTGGTCATCAGAACTTCAACCCACCTTCGCGAGCGGCATCCGCCAGGGCGGCGATCCGGCCGTGGTAGTCGTGACCACCACGGTCGAACACGACGGCCTCGACACCGGCGGCTTTGGCACGTTCGGCCAGCAACTGGCCGACCTTCTTGCCCTTGGCCGACTTGTCGCCGTCGATCGCGCGCACGTCGGCCTCGATGGACGAGGCGGCGGCAATGGTCTTGCCGATCGAGTCGTCGACCAGCTGCGCGTGCAAGTGACGCGAGGAGCGGTTGACCACCAGGCGCGGACGCTCGGTGGTGCCGACGACCTTCTTGCGCAGGCGGAAGTGACGGCGCACCTTCGACAGACGGCGCGTGGTCGAGACATCTTTGCCACGCGGTATGCGCTTGGTCTTCTGGTTTTCGGTTTGCGCCATGATCACTTACCCGTCTTTCCGACCTTGCGGCGAACGACCTCGCCTGCGTAGCGGATGCCCTTGCCCTTGTACGGGTCGGGCTTGCGCAGACCGTGGATGACCGCGGAAATCTGGCCGACCTTCTGCTTGTCGATTCCGGACACGGAGAACTTGGTGGGCGATTCCACCGCGAACGTGATGCCCTCGGGCGCCTCGATCGGCACCGGGTGGCTGTAGCCGAGGGCGAACTCGAGGTTCTGGCCCTTGAGCGCCACACGGTAACCGACGCCGAAGATTTCCATCTTCTTCTCGTAGCCCTGGGTCACACCGACGATCATGTTCGATACGAGGGTGCGAGTGAGGCCGTGCAGCGAGCGGCTGCGGCGCTCGTCGTCCGGACGGGCGACCTCGAGCTGGCCGTCCTCGCCCTTGGCGACGGTGATCGGCTCGGCGATGGTCAGCGAGAGGGTGCCCTTCGGCCCCTTCACCGCCACATCCTGGCCGTCGACGGTGACGTCGACGCCAGCCGGAATTGCGATGGGCTTCTTACCAATACGCGACATTAGTCCTGACCTCCCTTACCAGACGTAAGCGAGGACTTCGCCGCCCACGCCCTGCTTGGCCGCCTGCTTGTCGGTCAGCAGGCCGGAGGACGTGGAGATGATCGCCACGCCGAGGCCGCCGAGCACCTTGGGCAGGTTGGTGGATTTCGCGTACACACGCAGACCGGGCTTGGAGACACGGCGCACACCGGCGAGGCTGCGCTCGCGGCTCGGGCCGTACTTGAGGTCGACGACGAGGTTCTTGCCCACGGTCGCGTCCTCGGTCCGGTAGTCGGCGATGTAGCCCTCACGCTTGAGGATCTCGGCGATGTTCGCCTTGAGCTTCGAGTGCGGAGCCTTCACCTGATCGTGGTACGCCGAGTTGGCGTTGCGCAGACGGGTCAGGAAGTCTGCGATCGGATCAGTCATGGTCATGGTTCGACCTAGACACCTTTCTTGCTGCGGTTCCCATACAGCGCCGACATGCGTATCCGCAGTCAGCCGTGGGCCTACAACAATTCGGATGGTCCGGTCGACAGTTGCCGACCGGATGAGGTTCGATCGCCTGGGCCAACCGCACGGATGCGGACATGGAGGTGCCCAGGCAACCGCTCTAGTGTAGGCAAGGCCGTCACCAGGACAAAATCGGGGTTCCTGCGGCGGCTCTTCGTCGGACCGCTCACGACCAGCGGAAACAACTTGCAATCGGTCTAGCATTGGACCATGCCGAGTCCGCGCAGCCAACGCCCCGACCTCCCGGAGTACATGACCTGGGAGGAGCTCGAGCAACTACCTGAGGAAATCGCCGGGCAGATCGAGCTGTGGAATGGCCGGGTTGTCTGGCTGCGAAGGGGGCCTGCCGAACATCAGGAGTTCACGAACCTCCTCTGGAGCGGCCTGCGCCGATGCGCCCGCGAGACAATGACGGCGGACCCACAACAGTGCTGGCGCGTCCACACAGAAACGAACATCTTCTTCGGCCGATCCGGAAAGTCCGATTTCGTGACACCGGACTTTCTGATACACCGCTGTCTCCAGGGCCCCTATCAGGATGTTCGCGCCTCCGATGTCCTGCTGGTCGGCGAAGTACTTTCTCCGTCGAACACCCAGACCGACATGGACGACAAGAAAGCGCGCTACGCCAAGGCAGGTATCCCCTGGTACTGGGAGGTCACGCTGGAGCGTGAGAAGAGTGCCATCGCGATGATTCGCGCCTACGCACTGGAGACCACCCACGGCAAGCTCCCGGCCGGCGTCCACCCGCTACACCCGGCCAACTACCTCCTGACCGGCAAGTGGTCGCCAAAGGATTCCGACGCCATTGCCGTCGACTTCCCGTTCCCGATCCACATCCCGTGGTCGCACCTCGAGTTCTGAATCCCCGCACAGGTCACGCGGACCAGGCATTCGACTCACCTTTCGGGCCTGATTCCAGCAATACCTGACGGCCTGGTCAAGCGGGGCCCGCAGGCTGTTCGGGTCGATGAAATGATCCTGTGGTCCGTTGCGTGGCCGTGGTCGCCGTGGCGTTCGAATGGTGTTGATGCAGCCGGCCGAGAGCGAAGAGAAAACTCAGGAGGGAACGGTCGACGCCGAGGAGTGGTGATCGCGTTGCGCGGATAGTCCGGCCTCGCGGGCGTCGACGAGTTCGTTCCAATGTTCGCCGACCCAGGCGGACATGACATCGATGGGGTGGAGAAGGCCGCGGCCGAGTTCGGTGAGGGCGTAGCTGACGTGATGCCTGTCGACGTGGCGACTGATCAACCCGTCGCGTTCGAGGGTGCGCAATGATTGCGTGAAAACCTTCGGCGTGACGCGATGCAGCGGAATGCGTAGCTCGGAATACCGTCTGGGCCCATCGGAAAGGCACTCGAGTATCAGTGCCCCCCATTTGTCGCCAACGCGCAGAGGCAGCACCGATGAGGGGCACAACTCGTCGAACATGTCAGGGGAAAGAGGCTCGCCCATGCGCATACGGTAGGCCATGCCACAACTATGGGCCAGTCGTTGGTATCCGGCTGGAAACCACCTGTGCTTCTAATCTCACCGGCATGACAAAGATTGTTGTATTCGGTGCAGGCGGACGGGCGGGACGAGCGATTACCGCGGAGGCATTGCGACGCGGACATCGGGTAACCGCCGTCGTCCGAGATCCCGGTCGACACCCGGATCTCGACGCGGTGGTAGGCGACGTCATCGATCCGCGGTCGGTCGCTCGCATCGCCGCCGGTCATGACGCTGCGGTTCACGCGGCAGCCGAAATGACGCCGACGTTCTTCCGCTCGGCAGCGTCGGCTCTCATCGATGGCCTTGGTAACGCCGGTGTCTCTCGGTTGATCGCCTTGGGGCTCGGCGCCAATCTCAGCGCCGGCGACGGGGCGCTTGTGCGCGACGCACCCGAGTTCCCCGACCAGTTTCTCGACTTCGCTCGCTCGCATGCCGCTGGCACCGATCAGCTCGACCATTCCCCGGCCGTCCTCGACTGGGCCGTATTGAGTCCATCGGGTGACTTCGACCGTACCGGAGCCGGCTCCGGCCGGTACAGGTTCAGCGCACCCGACCTGGCCGGCCGCATCACCTACGGCGACTTGGCGGTTGCTGTCATCGATCAAATCGATAAACCGACGATTCACCGCAGATATCAAGGAGTAGCCGCCGACTAGTCAGGCCAAGGGGTCGTAGGCCGGAGCATGGGGCGGCATCGTGTTCGACGGCACCGGGCGTATCGGATCCGATGTTCGTGTGTCTGAATCAGGACTGGCGAGACGCCGTTCCAACGCGGTGAACGCGGTGATCGCCTCGGGCGACTCAAAGGCCCTGTTGCGTCGCCCGACGGTGAGCTGGCGGAGAATACCGGCTTCGGTCAAACGCTCGACGGCGGCGTTGGTGGCGGGAAAACTGCGGCCGATCAGTCTCGCGGCCGTGGCGACGGTGAGGATCGGGGCACCGACGAGCTTGCCGAGAAGTAAGTCCAGCGCGGAGTTCGCCCGCACAGGGGCCACTCGATCCCGCCACGATTTCTGCAGGCCAGCAGCCTTCAGTTCGAAAGCGGTCGCGTCCTCCGCTGCCCGAGTGCACGCGGCGGCGAAGCGTGCCACCCACGTGTTCAAGCCGTCGGTAGCCTGCTCGGAATCGGGCGAACCGACGTGCCGGAAGCGCGTCAGACCGTCGATGTAACTGTCGCTCCACGTGGCCAGGATCAACGACACGGGCGCGACAACGCGTTCGGCCACGCCGCGGCGGCGCAGGATCATATGGATCAACGCTCGACCGGTTCGGCCATTGCCGTCGATGAACGGGTGGATAGTCTCGAATTGCGCGTGTGCGATGGCGGCTTGCGCGACAGCCGGCAAGTCGTCGCTGTTGCAGAATGCGACCAGGTCGTTCATCAGTTCGCGCACATCTTCCGGTGGTGGTGGGACAAATGCGGCCGAGCAAGGGTTGAAGGAGCTACCCCCGATCCAGTTCTGCACCTCCCGGAGACATCCGCCGTGTTGTGCGAGCCTGGTGCCGGCCAGCAACCGTTGATGGACCTCGAGCAGAATATTCTCGGTAATCGGTTCAGCACGGCCGACGGCATTGACGGCCAGCGCCATCGCGTCGATATTCGCCAGCACCTCGGCCGCCGTCACATCGGATGATTCACCCTCCAGTTCGCGCGCCGCCTCGGCGCGCAGCAGTCGACGCGCGCCGACCACTAGACCCTCGATCCGTGACGATGCGATGGCCTCGGCGCGCAGCAGCAATCGCGATACTGCTTCCGTCTCGACCAGCGCTTTCGCCTCGGCATCGAGGCGGGTGATGGCTACCTCTGCGTCAACGACGTCCGCGGCGGTTTCGCTGGTAAGGGCAATGCGACGGCCAACCAGCGGATCGGGCATGTATACCTGGTAAGTGCCGGAGCCACGATCTCTTCGCGACAGGCCGCTGCCATCGAGGTTGCCAGCCCACCGCCGCTGCGCAAACTTAGCCATGACACCTCCTTATTGAAGGTTAACAGATAACCTTTAATAAGAATCAATTCAAGCACTCCACGGAAGTCGAGACTGTGCGGGGCCTGTTCCTCGTGCAGCAACCGTCACTCATCGGATCCGGTATCGGCCGATGGCAGGTTGTCGCGGACCTTCGCGACGTGCGGTCGTTGCAACGGCCACCGCAGTGCGATGACCGACAACATGCTGTCGATGATCGGGATGTCGGCCTGCAGCGTGGCCGGCTCGGGAGGGTCTGCGAGCCTGCCGAGGTCGTTGACCAGCAGAGAGCATTCGAGTTCGTCCATGGTCGCTACTTGGTCGGCGACGACTTGGAGCTGGCCGCGGTCGCCGAACCGATACGCCGTGATGCGTAGATCCCGCCCGAGGTCCGGGTCGTCGCCATACTCGTCCAACAGCGCGGTGATCTCAGCACGCATCCGGGACTCGTCCGATTGCACCAGTGAATCGATCGCGTACCGGCGCACCGGCACGTACTCGTCGTCGTCGCGCACACACGCGAGCAGTTCGGGTATCCCGTGGCCCGGGTAGTTTCCCAGCGTCTCCGCGGCCGAAGCACGAACCAGCCAAGATTCGTCATCGCGCAACATCCCGACCAGCAGATCCACGGCGGGCTCGTAATGCACTGTGCAGAATGCCTCGACAGCCTCGGAACGGACCAGTTCGGCCGGATCAGACAGCATCGCAACTATCAGCGGGCCGACTACAGGCCCCTGACGCACGCCCAAGAATCCGACCGCGCGTACCGCCTCGGACCGCACATCTTCGTCGTCGGTACGGAACAGCGGCAGAATCGCCGGAATCGCCGACTCGTCATTCGCCTTGATCATCTCGATCAACACGTCGAATTGTCGGCCCGGATCGCCTGACGACAGGACCGACCCCAGAGACGCGTCTTCCGGATCGTCGCCGTTCACTTCTCCACCTCCTCATGACAGCATCCGCCGGCGGCATTTGCTATCGGCCTCCGCCGCCGCTCGAATGACGGCAGTCGTATTGCTTCTGGGTCTTCTTGATCCGTTGCAACCGCCTGGCATCGCCGTCGGCTTTGGCTGCGTCGTGCAGCCTGGCCAGGGCCTCGCATTCGGAAAGTTGCTCCCGGCTTATCAGATCACGCATATCGTTCTCGATTCCGGTGTCGGCGACTCGCTGCTTGCCGCCTTTCGCCATCTCCGCGACGAACGCACCGGCAACGTTCACGGCGGTCAAGGATGCTATTTCTTCCAGCGATTTCTGGATATCGAGCGGATGGGCAGCATTCGCCGCCGCAACAACACCCACGCCGAGTTCCAGTGTCTGGAACAGCCGGCAGATGTCCCACAGTTTGCGGATTCGCACAGCCGCGCTGGTCACCGCCGCCGCTCCCGCGGCCGTCCCGGCGGCGGCCTCGGCTTCGGCCGGGCCCAGCGTGGCCAGTCCCGCTGTGAAGATCTCGGTCAGGGCGACCGCGGCGACCGTGCCCAGCGCGATCCAGAACAGCTCCTTCATCAGGTCGTTGACGTGGGTGTCCAGGTCCGACCGAAACGCCACCAGGCTGGAGTGGTGCTCGCCCACGGATCCGGACAGTGCCAGCGAAACCGACGCGACTGCCGCCGCACCGTTGGACAAGGTGGTGAGGTGCGCCTCGACATCGGCCAGGTCCGGCGCCGCGGTTTGCGCGGCATGAAAGTTGCCGATGATCGCCTTGATGTCGGAGGCTGCGTTCTTGATCGCCTCGGATTCGGCGAACGACTTCCAGGCGTCCTTGCCGGACTGCAAACGATCACGGTCACCGTTGGGTACGGTGTACCCGATCTGGTCCAACAATCCGGGCACGCTGGTGTCCAAGCCCTTGGCGGATCCACCGAAGGACGACGGCGGTGGCTGGACGTCGTTCTGAAATGTCAATCCCTGCGGGACATGAAACGGCGGAGAAGGTGCAGGCCCTTTCGCCGGGTCAGGATTTGCATTCCAGTTCGAGTGCGCCCAATTGTTGCCTGCGGTGTTCAGGATGTTCGAGAAGTTGGCGAGAGCGTTCGACAGCGAGGCGCAGGTACTGAGCAGATCAACCGTGTTCTCGTCGTAGCTCGCCGCCCAGGCGGCCACCTTGTCGTAGCTGCCTGCCATCTGACCGGAACCCTGCAGCCCGTTCCACAGCGCCGAGAACGCGGAAAGCAAGGCGCTGTTCACCTTCGCGCATTTGGTGGCGGCATCATAATAGGTTTGCGGATCTACATTGATTCCCATTCAGGATCCACTACGCATCATCTTGGAGTTGACATCCGCGGCTTCGGTATAAGCGTTGTGCGCGGTCTTCGCGGCGTCGCTCATGTCACGAATGCCTTCGGCCAATTCCCTTGCACCCGCGACCCATTGCTGATGAGCTTCCGAATATGCCTGCGCAGCAATGCCTTCCCATCCGGTACCACGCAGAGTTGCGATCCGGTCGTCGATTTCATCGAGGTGGTCGGCGATGAATCCCGCGAGCCCGGACAACCGCGCGATGATCTGTTCGAGTTCGTGGAGGTCGACGGTGAACGGATCGGTCACGACAGCGGAGGCAGGTCGAGGGTGGAACCCGACAGAGCACCGGCGTTCGACTCGTCGCGCTGCTGGTAGCTGTCGGCGGTGACGCCGAGCTTCTCGGCCAGTCCGGTCAGGGCGGCGATGATCTGCCTGCCGCCATCGTCGACCTCGTTCCACCCGGTGCCGAACCCTGTGGACGCCGCACCGGTCCAACTTCCGGTCGTCAGGGATTCGACTTCCCGCGCGACAGCGTCGAGCGCGGACCCGAGCGTGTCAGCGAGGCTGTAGACATAGGTGCCGACATCACGAACTTGATCAGGAACGACCGATAACGACTGGCCGGAGCCAGTCGTCCCCCCAGGAGTGCTCATACCTTCGGATCGTACCGGCGGTTCTCGGCTGCGGTCCAGACCTCGAATACCCTTGAACGACAACCCTATACCGACGGCGGATGCATTGATCTGGCCAAACCGCTCAACACCAGGGGCTCAGACGCGGCACTGCGGGGCAACCCATGAACCGGCGATCCGGTTCATGATGGGAGGAAGGGCGACGTCCTCGATCGGATCGAACCCGGGGTAAGCCGGGAAACGCAAAAACACCGTCGCACTCGAGGTTGATAGGCAACCTTCGATACGGGCGGTGATATTCCGGGCGGATCGTGATCGCAGCCGGCGGCTAGCGGACCAAGTCGGCGAAGCTGATATCGCCGAGCACCACATGCTCCAATCGGACGAACCCGTCGCGGTGCAGCCGGTGCAGGCGATATTCGGCGGCGTGGGCGTCGAGCCGGAATTCCCGCATCTCTTCGATGTCGAACTTGGTGTCGAGAACGACAACCAGGTAAAGCGGAATACCAGCGCGAGCGTACTGAACCTTTTTGTCCAGCAAGTCTTCAGCGGCAGTGGACGGCGAAGATACCTCCACGACGATCAGCGCGTCACCGGCCTCCGGCTTCGCTCCACGTTCAGGCAAGCACCGATACACCGTCACATCCGGTCTCCGGAAGGTGAACTTCGGTATCCGCCAAAGCACGACATCTATGTCGGTCTCGACGCGGATGCACGGTTCAGTGCTCGGCAACTGCTCCATCGAGCCGGCCAAGCGGCGTGCCACGCGATTATGTTCAGGCACTGGCGATTCACAGACGATCACGTGGCCGTGCACAACCTCGATCCCGCGCGCGACACCCTCGGGCAGCTGACGGTACTGCTCCTCGGTCATCTCGTGCGGCAAGTAGTCCGATGCCCGGATCGTCATGACTGCAGCCTACCCAGTCCGTTGCGACGAGAAGCCACGCCCGTCAACGCAAACGAGGACACGGACTCAGGTGTGAAGTCCGTGCCCTCGTTCGGGTTCAGTGTGGGGACGCTCGGGGGAGCGTCCGGCTTACCAGGAGCTCTTGTGCACGCCGGGCAACTCGCCCCGGTGTGCCATTTCGCGCAAGCAGACGCGGCACAGGCCGAACTTGCGGTACACCGCGTGCGGGCGGCCGCAGCGCTGGCAGCGGGTGTAGCCGCGGACCGCGAACTTCGGCTTGGCGTTGGCCTTGTTGACCAGTGCTTTCTTTGCCATGTGCTCAGTTCTCCTTGAACGGGAAGCCGAGGTGCTTGAGCAGGGCACGGCCTTCTTCGTTGTTGGTCGCGGTGGTCACCACGGTGATGTCCATGCCGCGCGGGCGGTCGATCGAGTCCACGTCGATCTCGTGGAACATCGACTGCTCGCTCAGGCCGAACGTGTAGTTGCCGTTGCCGTCGAACTGCTTCGGCGACAGGCCGCGGAAGTCGCGGATACGGGGTAGCGCGATGGACACCAGGCGGTCCAGGAACTCCCACATCCGGTCGCCGCGCAGGGTGACCTTCGCGCCGATCGGCATGCCCTCACGCAGCTTGAACTGCGCGATGGACTTGGTCGCCTTGCGGATCTCGGGCTTCTGGCCGGTGATCAGGGCCAGGTCGTTGACGGCGCCGTTGATCAGCTTCGCGTCGCGGGCGGCGTCGCCGACACCCATGTTCACGACGACCTTCACCACGCCGGGGATCTGCATCACGTTGGCGTAGTTGAACTCGTTGTTCAGCGCGTCCTTGATCTCGGCGCGGTAGCGCTGCTTCAGGCGCGGCTGGATCTTGTTCTCAGTCGTGGTCATGTCAGATGTCCTTCCCGTTCTTACGGGAGATCCGGACCCGCTTGCCGCTCTCCTCGTCGGTCCGGTAGCCGATACGCGCCGGCTTGCCATCGGAGTCGACGACCATCACGTTGGACACGTGGATCGGGGCTTCCTGGGTCACGATGCCGCCCGAGGAGGCGCCGCGCTGGTCGGCGGAATGCGCAACGTGCTTCTTGATCCGGTTCACGCCCTCGACGAGGACCCGGTTCTCCTTCGGGTAGGCCTGGATGACCTTGCCCTTGGCACCCTTGTCCTTGCCCGAGATGACGAGCACGGTGTCGCCCTTGTGCACCTTCATGGTCAGAGCACCTCCGGCGCCAGCGAGACGATCTTCATGAACTTCTTGTCGCGCAGCTCGCGGCCGACCGGGCCGAAGATGCGGGTACCACGCGGGTCGTTGTCCGGCTTGATGAGCACGGCCGCGTTCTCGTCGAACTTGATGTAAGAGCCATCGGCGCGCCGACGTTCTTTGGTGGTGCGCACGACGACAGCCTTGACGACATCACCCCGCTTGACGTTGCCGCCGGGGATGGCGTCCTTCACGGTAGCGACGATGATGTCGCCGATACCGGCATAGCGACGCGACGAACCACCGAGAACGCGGATGCACAGAATCTCCTTCGCACCCGTGTTGTCGGCGACGCGCAGTCGCGACTCCTGCTGAATCACTTCAGCGTCCTCCTTGACCTGGACGTATTAGCACGCCGGATTACCGACCCGACGGGCATGGTCAGTCGCCCTCCGGACGCGCGCCTGCCAGCGGTTTTCCTTGGTCTGAGCAAGAAACACAGAACCAACCACTGGGGGTTCACTGCCGGATTGCGGGCACAGCTCCCGCAGGCAACCGGTTCAGTGTAGGGGAATCCGCAGGTCGTTCCCAAATCGGGGGCAGCGGACGGGTCCGGTCCGCGGTTATCCGCCACGAATCCGGGCTCGACCGGCGCCGCGCCGGTAGCCTCGATCCGAGCAGGGGCTGCTTCTACGTTCATCTGCGGCGCTGCCGCGTCGGAGAGAGGATTCTCGTGACATCAACCGATCGTCCGGTCCAGCTGGGCCGTCGTGGCTTTCTGATCGCACTCGGGGCGGTTCCGGCTACCGCCGCGCTGGCCGCCTGCTCGAACGACACCGAACCGGCGAGCAAGACGCTCACCGGGGTCGATCTGAGTGGGGCGGACCAGACGATCCGACCGCAGGACGACCTGTACCGGCACGTCAACGGGAAATGGCTGCGGGAATACCAGCTGCCGCCGGACAAGGTCGCCTACGGCTCGACCAGCGAGGCGGCCGAACGCACGCAGCAGCAGTTGCGGGAAATCATCGAAGGCATCCGCGATCCGAAAGAGGGCTCGGAGGAGCAACAGATCCGCGACCTGCACGACGCCAGAGTGGACTGGGATGAGATCGAACGGCTCGGTATGACTCCACTGGCCGGCCTGTTCGCCAAGATCGACGGGGCGGCGACCAAAGCGGACCTGGCAAAGGTGATGGCCGAGCTGCCGATCAGCGGGCTGATCGGCATCGGTATCGGCATCGACCGGAAGAACTCCAACGCCTACATCCCCTCGGTCAGCCAGTCCGGGCTCGGGCTCGGCGAACAGTACTACCGGAAGCCGGAATATGCCGAGGTGCTCGCGCAGTATCGGGTCTTCCTCGAACGCATCGCGGCGGGCGCCGGGTTCGCCGATCCGGCGGGCATGGCTCAGCGGGTGTTCGACCTGGAGAAGCGGATCGCCCCCGCGCATTGGGATAGCGTGCGCAACCGCGACACCGACGCGACGTACAACCTGTACAGCTGGGCCGATATGACCGCGCTCGCGCCAGGATTCGACTGGGACCCGTGGATGACGGGAAACACCGACCGCCCGCGCGAACTGTTCGCGACGATGGTGGTCGACCAGCCGTCCTACATCACGGCCGCCGGCCAGCTGTGGGCCGAGATCGACATCGCCACGTGGCGTGACTACCTCAAATTGAGTGTGCTGCGGGACTTCGCGCCCTATCTGCCCAAGGCCGTCAACGACGCGAACTTCGACTTCAAGGGCACGGTGCTCAACGGTCAGGACGAGCGCCCGGAACGCTGGAAGTACGGGGTCGGGATCGTCGACGAACACCTCGGCGAACAGCTCGGGAAACTTTATGTGGCCAAACACTTTCCACCCGAGGCCAAGCAGCGTGCCAAGGAGATGCTGGACGACGTGCTCGCCGCCTATCGGGAGAATTTCACCAACTCGTCGTGGATGTCGCAGGCAACCAAGGTGGCGTCCATCGCGAAACTGGACAAGATCGATCCCAAGATCGGGTACCCGGACAAGTGGGTCGACTACTCGAAGCTGAAGATCACCAGGGGCAAACTGGTCGAATCGCTGCTGGCCATCAACCACTTCGAAAGCAAGCGGGCGTTCGACCGGCTCGGTACCCCGGTCGACAAGTCCGAATGGGGAATGTCACCGCAGACGGTGAATGCCTACTACTCGGCGACCTCCAACCAGATCGTGTTCCCCGCCGCCTATCTCCAGTCGCCGTTCTTCGACAAGGATGCGGAGCCCGCCGTCAACTTCGGCGCGGTCGGATCCACCATCGGCCACGAGATCGGCCACGGCTTCGATGACCAGGGCTCCAAATACGACGGCGACGGCAACCGCCGCGATTGGTGGACTCCCGAAGACCGAGCCGCTTTCGACGCCAAAACCAAACAGCTCATCGACCAGTTCAACGTGCTGGTGCCCGAGGGGCTCGACCCGAGCCAGCACGTCAACGGCGAACTCACCGTCGGCGAGAACCTTGCCGACCTGCGCGGACTGCAGATCACATTGGCCGCCTTCCGCATTGCGGAGAAGCGCCGCGGGATCGACAACCCCGACTATCACACGATGTTCCTGTCCTGGGCCCGTAGCTGGCGCGAGAAGCAGACCAAGGAACTCACCGTCCGCTATCTCGCCGGCGACACCCATTCCCCGGCCGAATTCCGCTGCAACCAAGTCGTTCGAAATCTCGCGGAGTTCTACGACACCTTCGAGGTGAAGGAAGGCGACAAACTCTTCATGCCCCGAGACCAACGCGTCACGCTGTAATCTGCGGCGATCCACAGCGGTTCGAAGGTGCTGTAGCCCGGCCACACCGGCCGGGCTACAGCCTTGATTCCCCGCCGAGCGGAGTCACATGGTGGCTGAGCAAAGAGCCGCAGCCGACAGTTCGCTACGTTCGATCGATCGCGCGGCGGATGGGCGCGGTGAAGTGGTGCGGGTGGTGGTAGACGTCGGCCGCCGTGGCGTGATAGATGGTCCAGCCTTCGGTGCTGAGCCAGTCGTGGCAGGGGTTGTCACGGAGCGCGGCGGCCTCCCTCGAATGCCGTGCGGCGCTGTCGTATTCCAGGCCGATTCGCCAGCGCCGCCAGCCCAGGTCGATGCGGCGGAGTCCGTTCCGGGTCGGCACCACGACTTGCGGTTCCGGCGGTGGCAGCCCCGCGTCGATGCAGCACAGCCGGGTGCGCGACTCCATGGGTGACTCGGCGCGGCCGTCGGCCAGCGCGATCAGCTGGGCAGCCTGTCGGCGGCCGCGACGTCCGGTGTGCTTTTCGAGCTCGACGGTGAGCGCGGGGAACGAGAGTCCCATGCGCAGCGCGGCATCCAGTGTTGCCAGCGCGTCCATTCGGGTCAGGGTGCGAGCGACATCCACCGCCGTACGGACGGCATTCGTGGTCGCCGTGCCATGTACCAGCTGCAATTCCTGCGGATCCACTCGATCGCGGTGCACGACCAGGCGATGGGAGCGCGACGCCTGCACGCCGAGCACGTCCGTCGGCTGATTCGCCAGGACGGAGAACCCGTGCAATTCGGCGGCGGTGTTGTAGGCCGCGGCGAGCGATGTCGTCCCTATCGACAGCCGTGCGGCCTCGACGCGCAACGCGGGTGATAGTGGGGTCGCCGACTCGCGGTACACGCTATGGAAGACCCGCACCCACTCACCGCGATCGAGCCGAGCGCGCAGCTCGGCTCGCGTGTACTCGCGCAATGCCTGCCGCGCGGTGAACACACCGAACTGCTTGCTCCGCACCTGGTCCAAACCAACTCGCATGAGCTCAGCATGATCCGGCCGCCACCCCTTGCCCCGGCACCGACCTGGCACTTTGCCACCCCTGTGCATAACACGCAGGGTGTGGATCTCCGACGAACGCGGCGACATGGCGACCCCCGACCGGCCTTGGGCTCAGGAGGTCGATGCAACAGCTCGATGAGAGTCGAGGTGTTGCACCGACCATCTGAATCCGCCTGCGCCCGGGTCGACTCCGCTCACGGTGTCTGGAGCAGGCCGGTCACCAGAGCGCGGAGGCCGTGGACGTAGGTGTCCTGGCTGGCGAGGGTGAGGTAGCGGGGCCCGAGGGAGGCCAGACGGGGGAAGGTTTCGGCGTCCAAGTCTGCGAAGACCTGCGCGCGGAAAGTGGGGCGGTTTTCGGCGGCGCGGCGGGCGGATCGGTGACGAATGATCAGATCGAGGAGGAGTCGATGGTGCGACTGACCCCGGGCACGGCGTACGTCGTGCCGCGCGGCCGGTGGCACCGCATCGAACTCGACGAGCCCTCCGACCTCATGTCGATCGGCGTGCGCGACGGCAGCCGCCGGGATCCGGTCGCCACCCCGACCGCACGCTGATCGGCTCCGATTCCCGCATATGCCTTGATTTCCGCACACCGGATCGGGATGCGAACTGGTGTGCGGGAAGTCGTGGATACCGTGGAAAGCGATGTCAGATTACCGCCGGTCTCGGTCGGTGTGCGCTGGGCAGACTGGCTGCATGACGCGATCCACCACAGATCCGATGACCGTGTTGACCGGGATGTACGCGGCCGAGGCGGAATACCTGGCAGCGGGCGGTCCGGGCAGTGCCTCGTTCGAGTTGCTCGCACCTTTCTTCGCCCCCTGCGTGGTGTTGAATCAGGCAGACGGGCTGCCCTACGGCGGAACCTGGCGCGGTCACGAAGGCATGGAACGCTTCTTCCTCGCCATGAGTCGCACCTGGGAATCGTTCGACCTGCTGGAACAACATTTCCTGGCGACGGGCGAAACCAGCGTGGTGCACACCCGCGTGCACGCCCGCGCACGCACGACGGGCCGCGAACTCACCTTCCCCATCCTGCAGACGATCACCGTCACCAACGGCCGCATCGGCGAGGTGCATCCCTTCTACTGGGACACAGCGGCGATCGCGGAGGTGTGTGGCCTTCCAGAGGATTAGGCTGGCCCCTGCTCCCGCGAGGAGTCGGCCGCGACGGTCTCGGCGAGAAGGGTCTGGCGGTGAAGTCTTTTCTGTCTCGTTCGGCGGCGCTCGTAGTAATTGTCGGCGCAGCGCTGGTCGCGGTCGCCGCCTGCACTTTGCCGACCAGGAACTCAACAGACAGATATGAAGCCGTCACGGTCGGTCACATGTTCGGCACGACTACTGTCGACAAGTTGCCGAAAAAGGTCGTCACCCTCGGCAATCAGTGGACGGACAACGCGCTGGCGCTGGGAGTGGCCCCGGTCGGCTTCATCGCGCCGCCGCCCGGCGCCGCCGCACCATGGGCACCCGCGACACTCGAATCGGCGAAAACCGTGGACACGAGCGGCAAGCTGACCGACCAGATCGCGGCATTGCATCCCGACCTGATCCTGGTGGACGGCTTCATCGCCGACCGCAAGACCTACGACGAGCTCTCGGGCATAGCCCCTACCGTTCCCGCCCTCAGCACGGAAGCGCCTTGGCAGGACCAAGTGCGGATGCTGGGCAGAGTCCTGCACAAGCAGGATGCCGCCGACACACTGATCAGCGATGTGGACAAGACGATCGCCGCAATCACCCAGGCCGCCCCGACGCTGCACGGCAAAACCTTCGTCACCACCTGGCTGGCCAGCGACGCCCAGCTCATCGTGCTGGCGGCGCCGAACCACAACCCGACCCTGTTCACCCGGCTCGGCCTGCGCACCCCCGAACACCTCGACGCACTCCCCATGTCCCTCCCGCCGGACCAGGTCGGCGAACTCGACGCGGACCTACTCCTGGCCGGCTACTCCCCCGGATTGGACGAAAAGTACCGCATGCTCCCCGGATACCCCGAGCTACCGGCAGCGCAGAAGAACTCGGTCATCTTTCTCACCACTCAGGAGCTCAGCGGGATAGCTCAGCCGACCGCCTTATCCGTCCCCTACCTACTCGAAAAGCTGACACCCGCCCTCGCCAACGCGGCGAAGTAGCGGGACTTTCTGGTCAGCGGGCGGGAACCGGGGCAGCGTGCTCGACGAGTTCATCGGCCGCGGCGAGTTCGGCCCGCTCGTCGTGCACATACTTGTCGCCCGCGAAGTAGGAAGCGGCGGCGGCCAGGAACATCATGACCGCGGCGGCAACGAACACGACGATCAGACCGGAGTGGAACGGCCCGGTGAGCAAGTGCGGGAAGAACTCCTGTCCGGTGAGGGTGTCGGCCTTGACGCCCGGCTCGGCCAGCGCGCCGGTGGGGCCGAGCAATTCCTGGATGGGATCGAAGCCGAGGAAGGCGGCGAACATACTGGCCACAGGTGGCATTCCGGCCACACCCGCGGCTGCTTCCGCGGAAACACCCTGGGCGCGTAAGCCGGAGTCGAGTGCTGACGGAAGGCTCGCGGCGAGGCCGACGACCATGAGGGAGAAGAAGATCCCCATGGATAGCGCGTTGCCGCCGTTGAACAGCGTGCCGCGCATGCCAGATGCGGCTCCGCGTTGCGCGGCGGGGACGCTGGACATGATGGCCGCGGTGTTCGGCGAGAAGAACAGGCCGCTGCCGATGCCGTTGACCAGGATGATCGCGGCGAACACCCAGTACTCGAAGTCGACGGGCAGAACCAGGAGCAGCAGGAACGTCACGGCCGATAGCAGGGCGCCGCCGGTGGTGAACAGGCGAGAGCCGTATCGATCGGACAACCAGCCCGAGAGGGGTCCGGCGGCAAGAAATCCCACGGTCAACGGCAGCAGATAGATCCCTGCCCACAGCGGTGTCGACTCGAAGTCGTAGCCGTGCAGCGGCAGCCAGATGCCTTGCAGCCAGATGATCAGCATGAACTGCATGCCGCCGCGACCGATGGAGACCATCAGGTTCGCGAAATTGCCGAGACCGAAGGCGCGGTTGCCGAACAGCGCGAGGTCGAACATCGGGTCGGCGACCTTGGTCTCGACCACACAGAAGGCGACGAGCAGCGCGAATCCGCCGACCACCGAGGCGAGCACCCATGGGCTGGACCATCCGGTGGCGTGCCCGCCGTAGGGCTGGATGCCATAGGTGATGCCGGTGAGCAGGGCGGTCAGCCCGAGACCGAAGGTGACGGTGCCCACCCAGTCCACCTTGCCCGCGGTCCGCACCCCCACTTCGTGCAGGAAGCGATAGGACCAGACCGCGCCGAGGATGCCGATCGGAACACTCACCCAGAACACGGCGCGCCAGTCCCATTCCGACAGCACACCGCCGATCAGCAGACCGAGGAACGAACCCGCCACGGCGGCCACCATATTGATGCCGAGCGCGGTTCCCCGCTGGTTCGACGGGAACGCGTCGGTGAGGATCGCCGAGGAGTTGGCCATCAGCATGGCGCCGCCGACGCCTTGGACAATCCGCCAGACGATGATCCACATGGCCCCCGCTCCGGCGTGCCACGGATCGAAGGACAGCGCGATTGCGCAGATCGCGAACACCGCGAACCCCAGATTGTAGATCCGCACGCGGCCGAAGATGTCGCCGAGCCTGCCGAACATCACCACCAGCACGGCGGTGGTGAGCAGGTAACCCATCAGCATCCACAGCAGATAGCCGACGTTGCTCGAATCGAGTGGATTCAGTCCGATACCCCGGAAGATCGCGGGCAGCGAGATGAGAACGATCGAGGAATTGATCGCGGTGAGCAGGACTCCGAGAGTCGTATTCGTCAGGACGATCCACTTGTAGCGGGGATGGTCGCGGTCATAGCGCAACCGACGGCGGATGGTCCGGACGTCGCTCAGATCGAGATCGGTGGATGCATTCGTCACGACAGCCCTTCGCAGAAGTTACCTCTGCGAACTATATAATTAGCCGATATAACGATCAAATGGGTGCCCGATCCGATCAGCTCTCGGCTGCCTTCCGGTATCCACGCACCGCGAGCAGCCCGAAGGCGGCCACCAGCAGCACCGACCACGCCACGGTCTGCAGCAGCGGCGCGGCAATGGGGCCGCCGCTGGTGAACCCGCGCATCGCCTCGATGGCGCAGCTCATGGGTTGGCCCCGCACAACCGGCTGCAGCCAGCCCGGGTAGTTCGACACCGGGGCGAATCCGGAATTGAAGAACATGCCGACCAGCACCACGGCCGCGAAGATCTGCGCCACCTGATTGCCGATCCGGCTGACCCCGACCATGATCACCATCGGAGTGAACCCCGCGATGACGATCACCGGAACCGCGAGCGCGCCGAGCACGCCGAGCACGCCCTGCTGGAATCGCAGCCCGAGCAGCACGCCGACCACCATCACCACGACGGTCGCGGCCAGCGCGCGGGCACATTCGGCGAGCAGCCGACCGACCAGCCCCGCCGACCGGTGGATGGGCAGCACCCAGAATCGCCGCAGCAGCCCGCTCTGCCGCTCGCCGAACAACGAGATGCCGGTCCCCATCGCGCCGTACATCGCGCCGGAGACGGCGATCATCGGGACGAAACCGTATATGGGCTCGTCCCCGCTCGCCACCAGCAGCGATTTACCCAGCACCAGGTCGTAGAGCAGTAGAAGCAGGATCGGCAATACCAGTGTGGTGGTCAGCACCTCCTGCTGCCTGCTCCATCGCCGCAACAAACGCCCGGTCTCCACCAGGCTCTGATCGATCAGTGCGATCACCGACGCCGCCTTTCCACCCGAAGTCCCAGCAGCGCGGCGGCGGCGAGGAGGCCGATCACCCACAGACCCGCGATGCCGAATGCCGAACCCGTCTCGCCGTCGGCCAGTTCCCGCAGCGCGGCGGCGACCTGGGACACCGGCTGATTCCTGGCGAACGGCTGAATCCACCCCGGAAATCCCTCCGCGGGAACGAAACCTGTGGAGGTCATCATGAGCAGTAGCTGCGGCACGAACAGCACGGTCCCACCGAGCTCCGGATTCCCGGTCGCGGTGCCGAGTGCGTCCGAAGCGATCACAATGGTCGCACCGAACGCGAGCGTCAGCACGACGAAGGCGAGGGCCGAGCCGAGCCCGTGGAAACGAAAGCCGAACAGCGTGCCGACGGTCAGCGCACCGGCGAGTGCTACGCAGGCGCGCACCAGATTCGCCGACATCCGGGCGGCGGCAGGAACCCACGGCAGCACCGGCATAGAGCGCAGCCGGGTACCCATGCCACCGACCACCTCGCGCCCCGCCCGGTCGGCGGCGAACATCGACGCGAAGAACATCGACTGGATCGCGATGAGCGGCAGGAGATATTGGGCGTAGTCGAGTCCGGTCGCCTCCATCGACCGGCGCAACGGCACGAAGACGCAGACGAAGAAGAACATCGGCGCGGTGAACGCCAGGATCAGATCACCCTCGCGCAATGCGGCCCGGACGCTGCGCTCGCTCAACGCGGTCCACTGCAGCGCAGGCGGAACCAGGAGCACGGCATTCTGGTTCGGCGCTGCGCCGGCCGAGTCTATTGTTCGCACGCTGCGCTCACTCATGCCGAGACCTCGGTGGCCGGTTTGGTGAGCTCGATGAACACCTCGTCGAGCGAGGGTCTGCGCAGGGCGATATCGATAAGTTCGATACCCGCGTCGTTGATCCGGCGCAGTGCCTCGGCCAAGGTGACCGCGCCGTCCGGGGCGGGCAGCGACACCCGGTCACCCGATTCGGCGACCGTGATCTCGCCGAGCCCGGACAGCAGCGACGCGACCGCGGACACGTCCGCCGCCTCCACCGGCACCACCTCGCAGCAGCTGACGCCGGTGCGCGCCTTGAGCTGATCTGCGCTCCCCTGCGCGATCACCGTGCCTTTGTCGATGACGATGATGTTGTCGCTCAGGACATCCGCTTCTTCCAGATACTGGGTGGTGAGGAGAATGGTCACCCCCTGCTCCTTGAGCGAGCGCACCAGCGACCACAGACTTTGCCTGCTCACCGGGTCCAGACCGGTGGTCGGCTCGTCGAGGAACACCACCCGCGGCGGACGCACCAGCCCGCAGGCGATATCGATGCGGCGACGCATGCCGCCGGAGTACTGACCGACCCGGCGATCGGCGGCACCGGACAGCTCGAACTGCTCGAGCAGCTCTTCCGCCCTGGTGTGTGCTTGCTTGCGGCGCAACCCCATCAGCCTGCCGAACAGCACGAGATTCTCCCGGCCGGTCAGCATCTCGTCCAGCGCGGCGTACTGGCCGGTGAGCATGATCGAGCCGCGTACCGCCGCCGCCTCGGTCACCACGTCGTACCCGGCCACAACGGCACGACCCGCGTCGGGTTTCACGAGGGTCGACAGGACCGAGACGGTGGTGGTCTTACCTGCCCCGTTCGGACCGAGCACCCCGAGCACGGTGCCCGATCGCGCGGTGAAGCTGATGCCACGAAGCGCCTTCACCTCGCCGAACGACTTCTCGACGGACTCGACGACGATCGCCTGGTCCGCACCTGATCCCACTGCCATGCTCTCCGTTCTGGTGATCCGAATTCCCTTGGGGTACTTCGATTTGTCCGACGATCGGCTAGCGACCGAGCAACGAGACGACCTCGTCCAGCGACGCGCCGCCGAGAATGGCGGTCACCGGCAGGTCCCGCTGCAGCTCGGACTCGATGCGCTTGCGCAGATCGAGGGCCTGTAGCGAATCGAGGCCGAGCGCGACCAGCGGCGTCGCGCCGTCGATCGTTTCGGCGGTGTCCATGCCCATCACCTCACGCAGTGCGAAACGTACTCGATCGGCGGTGTTCTCGCCGGACGGTTCCGGCGCGGGCGCAGGCCCCGGCGCGACCGGCTCGGTAGCGGGCCGCGCCGCGACCTCCGGCGCCTCGGTCTTCAGCCGCTCGAACAGCGGTGTCAGACCGTATATCCCGCTCAGCGACCGCAGCGTCGACCAATCCATCGCCGCGACGATTCGATTGGCCGGTTCCGTGCGCAGGCCCAACTCGATGGCGCGCGCGGGATCCATCGGCGGCATGCTGGCTCCATCGGTGCGCGCCAGCGCGTCCTCCCGACCGGCGCCGACTTCGGGCCACAGCCCCCACTGCACGGACGTGCAGGCGATCCCCTCGGCGCGCAGGCGGATCGCTGCCGCGTCGAGCATCCGGTTCAGCGCACCGTAGATCATGTTGCCCCGGCCGCCGAGGGTGGCGGTCAGCGACGAGAACAGCACCACCCGGCCGTCGTCAGTGCGCGGGACGAGCCGCACGACGTGGTCGAGCCCGATGATCTTCGGTGCCGCCGCGGCCCGCACCGCCACCGCACCGGCCTCGTCAGCCACCGCGTAATTCACCGCCGCATGCACGATCAGGGTCGCGGGACGGGTCCGGTACTCATCGGCCAGCGCGCGAACCTGATCCTCTTCGGTGATGTCGCAGGCGCGAACCACGATCTCGGCGCCGCCCGGACCGCGCATCCGCTCGATGCGCGCCCGCGCTTCAGCATCCCCCCCGGACCTGCTGATCAGCGTGATGCGCCCTGCCCCGTTGCGGGCGAAGTGGTCGCAGAACTCCAGTCCGAGTTTGCCGGTACCACCGATGATGACGACCTCGCGCAGTTCGGCTGCGCGCAACGGCTCGCCGAGGTCGTCTTCATCCGCGACGAGCCGCTTCACGTGGACTCCGCCCGCACGGCAGGCGATCTCCGGTTCGGCCACGAGGTGCAGCGCGCCGACGAGCGCCTTCGCCGACTCGGCGACCGCATCGCCCGGACCGAGATCGACATGACGGAAGGCTGTTCCGCGATGTTCGGTGGCCAGCGCGCGGAAACCGGCCTGCGCCGCGGCATGGAACGCGTCGGGAACCTCGCCCGCACCGATCTGCTCACCGCCCGTGGTCACCAGCCAGAGATCAGCGACGCCATCGAGCTCCGGCAACCAGGCACGGTCACCGAGGAATTCGGCCAGCTCGGCGACCGCGGACGCGGTGTCACCGTCCGGCGAACGCGACAGCAGCACCGCGACGGTATCCGCCGCACCCTGCGCCGGATCGACCACCTTCGCACCGTGGCGCGGGGCCGCGGCGCGTACCGCGTCGGCCAGTTCGGTGCACCGACCAGTGGGATCGACCAACGCGAGGGTGCGCGGCTTGACCAGCTTGCGACGATCCAGCCGCACCCACTCCTCGACCAAACGCTGCGGAGCGGCGAGCCGGCGACCGCCGCCCCCTGGTGCGGCCAGCTCCGGGTGGTAGTCGAACCGCGCCCAGAGCTTCTTCGAGTTCATCTGGGTGTTGGGGAAATCCAGCAGTGGCAGGCGAATCGGTTCGTCGCCGGCCCCCGCGCGCAGAGCCTCCCACGGATAGTTCTGGTCGTGCACCGCGACGGTTGCCAGGTTGCGGGTGAATTCGCGCAGGTTCTCCGCTGTACGTCGGGAGGTTCCGACGGTCTGGTAGTCCCGCGGCGGGGCAAGGGTGCTCAGGTTCTCCTGAACCGCGAGCATGAGCGTGGGATGGTCGGCGATCTCGACGAAGGTATCGACGCCGCGCTCGGCCGCGGCCGCGATGGCCAGGTCGAAGCGCACCTTGTTGCGCAGGTTCCAGTACCAGTAGTCGCCCACCGGCAGGTCGGGGGTGATCGGAGCGCCGAGTGCCGCACCGATGCAATCGATCTCGGTCGGCTGGAAGACCGGGTTGTCCAGCTCGCCGACCAGGCTGTCGCACAGTTCGGTGCGGAATTTGCTGACGTAGGAGGTGTGCGCCGGATACGAGACCCGGATCTCCTTGGCGAACTTGCCGTTCTGGTTGAGTGTCGCGACGACTTCGGTCACCATCTCCCGTTCGCCGGAGATGGCAAGCACGTGTGCTGAGTTGACCACCGAAAGTTCGGCCCAGCCGGAGTTGCGGGCCAGCAACCGTTCGCACTCCTCGCGGTCGACGCCGACCACGGCCATCGAGTACGAGTCGGCGAATCCCCGCTCGCGCGAAACGGTGTCGACCAGGTTGGCGCGCAGCGTCACCACGCGGACACCGTCGGCCAGCCCCATGACGCCGGAGACGCACGCGGCGGCGATTTCACCCTGGCTGTGGCCGATGGTGACGGCCGGGGCGACGCCCGCCGCTCGCCACATCGCGGCCAGCCCGATCATCTGCACGAACAGCGCGGGCTGCACGATACGCACATCGTCGGTGGTGCCGCCCTCGTCGAGCAGATAGGCCAGCGGCGAGATTCGGTACAGCTCCTGGAAGAGCGCCTCGCATTCGTCCACTGCGGCCCGGTAGACCGGTGAATGCTTGTAGTGCAGGCTGCCCATGCCCGGCCGCTGGCTGCCTTGTCCGGGAAAGACATAGCCGACCTTGCGCGCCGTCGCGGGGTTGGCACCGCGCAGCACCGCGGGATGCGAGTCGCCCGCCGCGGTTGCCCGCAGCGCGGCGACGAGTTCGTCGTGGCCGGTGACCATGGCCAGCGCCCGCATGCGCCGCGGCACCCTGGTCCGGAAGAGCATGTCGGCGACCTGCTGCGGCATGATGCCCGGCCTGGCCTCCAGGTATGCCACGAGCGCCGCGGCCTCGCGGCGCAGCGAGTCCTCGGTGTCCGAGGACAGCAGGATCGGAATGCTCCCGTCGGGCAGCAGGTACCTAGACATGAATTTCCTCTTCCAGAACAGGCATGGCGATCACCGCGTGCGCATTGGTGCCCGCGACACCGAAGGACGAGACGGCCCCGTAGCGGACCCCGTCGATCGGCGCCCAGTCGTCGAGCCGCTCGGCCAGGCGCAGACCCGAGCCGTCCCAGTCCACCGCCTGGTTCGGGTTGTCGGCGAACCTGGTCGGCGGGATCTTGCCGTGCAGCCCGCTCAGCAGCACCTTGATCAGACCGAGCATGCCGGAGGCTGCCTGCGCGTGCCCGAGATTGGACTTGACCGACCCGAGTCGTGCGCCGTGCTGACCGGTGCCGTAAACCCGCTGTAGCGCTTCCAGTTCCAGCGGATCACCGACCGCGGTGCCGGTGCCGTGCCCCTCCACCAGACCGACCAGCTCGGCATCGATACCCGCCGCCGCGACTGTGCCGCGAATGAGCCGCTCTTGAGCGGCGCTGCTCGGCACAGCGATCGACACACCCCCGCCGTTGTGGTTGACCCTGGTGGCCAGGACCTGACCGTAGATCCGGTGACCCAACCGCCGCGCCCGCGACTGTCGTTCCAGAACTACGACTCCCGCCCCCTCGCCCCAGAGGGTGCCGGTCGCGTCGTCGGAGTACGGCTTGCACTGCCCGTCGGTGGACAGCGCGTTGTTTTTCGAGAACTCGAAGAAGCCTGCGGGCGAACCCATCACACACACACCGCCGGCCAGAGCCCATTCACACTCGTCCGCGCGTATCGCGTTGGCGGCCAAGTGCACCGCGGACAGCGCGGAGGCGCACGCGGTATCCACACTCATCGACGGCCCGGTCAAACCCAGACAGTGCGAGATCCTTCCCGCCGCCGCGGCCATTGCCGCACCGGTAACCCGATAGCCGCTGTGCTCGTTCACCTCGGCACCGCGTGGACCGTATTCGGTGAACGAAACGCCCAGATAGCAGCCGACTTCCTCGCCCGCGAGCGCACCCGGATTGATCCCGGCATTCTCCAGCGCGCGCCAGGCCACCCGCAGCGCCACCCGCTGCTGCGGGTCCATCGCCACCGCCTCCCGCGGCGTGATGCCGAAGAAGGCCGGATCGAAATCCGCTGCGCCGGTGAGGAATCCACCCGCGTCACGGACGGCGCGCCAGCCGTCTATCTGCGACAGTGACAGGATTCGCTCGATCGGCCAGCCACGGTCGCGCGGGAGTGGCCCGATCAGATCGTGGGATCCGGCGATCGCCGCCCAGTAGTCGGCCGGTGTCTCGACGCCGCCTGGTGCCTCGACAGCCATACCGGCGATGACGACGGGATCCGCCGTGTCGTGGTCACACGTGCTCATCGAGCCACCGCCGCCTGCTCCGCCGTCAGCAGCTCGGCGATTCCGGATACGTTGTCGTGCAGGTAGAAATGCCCGCCGTCGAACATCGTCACCTCGAGGTCGCGGTCGGTGTGCCGCTGCCATTCGTACAGCTGGCCGACGGTGACATGCTCGTCGTCGCTGCCGCCCATGGCGTGAATGGTGGTGCGTAGCACCACGTCGTCCGGGCACGAATAGGCGTCGAAAGCGCGGTAGTCGGCCTTGAGCACGGGCAACGTCATGCGCATCAAGTCCCGGTTCGCCATTACGTCGGCGCCGGTGCCGTTGAGGCCGACCAGATGATCGAGCAGTTGCTCGTCTTCGGTGGGGTGCGGCGGCAGGTCGGCGACCAGCCAGGGCGCGACCGCGCCGGACACGCCGAGCAACCGGATCGGAATGCCCGCGTCTTCGGCGAGCCTGCCGAACTCGAAGGCGACCAGCGCGCCCATGCTGTGGCCGAAGATGGTCAGCGGCGCACCGCGGTGCAGTCCCGATCGGGTGAACTCGTCGAACGCGCCCGCCGCGAGCTCGGGGAGCGTCTCCATCGCGGCCTCCTGCGCGCGATCCTGCCGACCCGGGTACTGGAACAAGATGACATCGAAATCCGTGCTGAGCGCCTTGGAGAACGGCCGGTAGATCGACGCGCCGCCGCCCGCATGCGGGAAGATCAGCAGCGGCGCCGGATTCTCGGCTCGCGATCGATGGAACTTCCGGATCCAACCTGGTGTATTCACAATCTCTCCTAGATCGCCTCGGTCACTGCCACATCCGGCGCATCACCAACATCGCCTGGTCCTCGTCGTCGAGCACCGGCGCGGCGCCGATCGGTCGATCGGCGTCCTCGGCGATCACACGCAGGGTGTTGTGGAAGGCGGCTTCGATGATTTCGGCTTCGCCCTCGTCGAATGCGTCCGCGGCGTAGAAGATCATCACTTGCACGCCGTCGCCGGGCAGCAGTGAGTTCGCCGGGAAAACCATGAGCAGCAGGGCATTGTCGGTGGCGCCGCCGCCTTCGAACGAGACCAGGTCGAGTCCGCCTTCGGCGAGCAGCCGAGCCAGCTCGTCGCGCCCCGGCGGGTAGGACTGCAGGACGAACATGCTGTCGAACAGCTTGCGCGCGCCCGCGGCCCGCATCGCGGAGGTGAGCCGGTACTGGTGGTGCTCCATCAGTTCCAGCCTGCGGCGCTGCAGCTCGGTCAGCCGAGCACGCCAGGTATCGGTGGGCTCCACGGCGATCGCGACCGGAATCGTGTTGACGAAACAGCCGATCGCGGTCTCGACGTCGTCCAGGTCGGCGGGCCGGCCCGAGACCACCTCGCCGAAGACCACCGACTCGTTACCGGTGACGCAGTGCAGCACGCTCGCCCACGCCAACTGGCACACCAGGCTGAACGTGGTGCCAACCGACGCGGCCAGTTCGTTCAGCCGTTGCACCACCTCCGCGTCGACGGTGAACGCACGCGATGCGGGGACTCCGCCCTCGCCGGGCGTCCGGTTCGGTGCGACGACGCACGGCTGCGCGGCACTGACGTAGCCGTCCCAGGCGGCCTCGGTGGCCTGCTCGCGCTGCTTGGTCAAGGCGAGGAAGCGCGCGAAAGTCTCCGGCTTGCCCAGCGGTTCCGCCTTTCCGCCGCTGAAGTAGTCGGCGAAGATCTCGCGCGGCAGCAACTGCCCGGACCAGCCGTCGGTCAGTATGTGGTGCAGCGTCAACATCAGCAGGTGTCGGTCTCCTGGCAGGTGGATCACCACCGTGCGGATGAGCGGCCCGTGCGCCAGGTCGAACGGTACGGCCAGATCCGCGTCGAAATAGTCGCGTACCAGCGCCTGCGCGTCCGCTGCGGTTGAATAGTCGAGCTCGCGCAACTCGATCGGCACGTGTTCGGTGACGATGCCGTAGGGCTGGCCCGCGGACGACACCGAGACGACAATGCGCAGGTTCGGATATCTGTTCAGCACGGTGTCCAGCGACCGGGCCAGGCGCGGCAGGTCGAGTTCGCCGCGGACCGTGATCATGGTCTGCACCGTGTACAAGTCGCGGCCGGCCGTGCTCAGCGCGGTGAAGTACAGGCCGGCCTGCATCGGCGCCAGCGGGTATACGTCCTGGTATGCGCCGTAGCGTGCGCGCCAGCGATCCAGATCCGACTGGGTGAGGCCGTCGGCGAGGACATCGCTGGGCGTCAGCTGCCGGATCGGGTTGTCCCGCACCGCGTCCGCCAGCTCGCGCAATGCGGAGACCCACGACTCGGCCAGCTCGCGCACCGCGTCCTCGGTGATCGGGCCGGACGGAAATCGGAACGAGGCGCGCAGCACCTGGGTGTCGTCGTCGATCAATGTCACGGTGTTGATGTCGAGCAGCGCCGGCGCGGGCATCGTCGCGTCGGCGTGACCACCGAGGTAGCCGAATTCCGGTGCGGCGACCCAGTCGTGTAACAAGCCCGCGGCGTCCGGCACCGCGAAGCGACCCATGTAGTTGAAGCTCAGTTGCGGTGCCGCATACTGCGCAAGGACCTTTCGAGTCTCGGGGTTGAGCCGGCGCAGCAGCCCCCAGCCGATACCGGATTCCGGCACCGCCAGCAGTTGTTCCTTGACTGCCTTCACCGCGCCGACCATCTCGGGCTCGCCGTCCAGCTCCAGCGCGACGGGGTACGCGGCGGTGAACCAACCCACCGTGTTGGCCAGATCCACACCGGCGAAAAGGTTCTCGGCGCGGCCGTGCCGCTCCATGGTGAGCGAGACTGTCGCGGCGTCGTTGCTCCTGGCCCGGCGGAACCGATGCGTGGCGACGGCGAGCGCCGCCACCTGGATGTCCAGGAAGTCGCAGCCGAACATCTGCGCGGCGGTGGTCATCAGATATCGGGTATCGGCGGCGGCCAATTCGGCGGAGATCTCGTGCACGGTGGCGACGGTGTCGACCGCGCTGTCGAACGCGCGTGCACCGAGCAGCGGATCGGAATGCCGGGCGATCGCCTGCCAGGACGGGAGTTCGGCGACCACTTGCTCCGACTGCGCAAGCCGCACCAGGTTGGTGTTCCATGTCTGCACCGAAGTGCTCCGGCCCGCATGCGGATACGCTTCACCAGCCCACAGCTGGCGCAGGTCGTCGTTGATGATGCGCCATGAGACGCCGTCCACCACCATGTGGTGCAACACGAGCAGCAAACGGCCGACACAGTGATCGTCAGTGCGCACCCAAGCGGCGCCGACCATGTTGCCTGCGGCGGGATCCAATTCGGCGCTCAGCTTCCGCAGCTGCTCCCGCAGTGCTGGTTCGGCCTCCTGATCCCATGCGGCTCTGGCGATTTCGATTTCGGCCAGCACCGGGTAGCTGATCGGTTCGTCCGCGGACGGCACATAGTAGGCCGGCACACCGTCCGGACCGTCGGCGATGCGGGCACGCAGCAGCGGGTGCCGGTCGACGATCTGCTCGAGCACCGTCTGGAGCCGCTCGAACGAGCTGTCCACCGGAGTGACCACCGCAGTCGCCTGGCTGTAGGCGGAGTAGTCGGCGCTCTGCTCGACGAGCAGGGTGGCGATCGGATTGAGCGGAATCCAGCCGGTCCCGTCGCCGGTCTCGGTCAGCGCGGGTGCGGCGACCGCGTCCAGCGACTCCGTGGCCGCGGCGATCGCAGCTATGGTGCGCGCCTCGAACAGCGCGCTGGTTGTGATCAGGAACCCGCCCTTCTTCAGCGCCGATGCGATCCGGATGGCGGTGATGGAATCGCCGCCGAGCGCGAGGAAATCGTCCTCGGCCGCCAGCTCGGTGCGGTCGGTGATACCGAGCACCTGCCGGATCGCCTCGGCCACCGCGTGCTCGGTGCCCTCGCGCAGCGCGCGGCCCTGTCCGGTGCTGCCGACCGGATCCGGCACCGGCAGCGCCTTGCGATCCAGCTTGCCGTTCGCGGTCAGTGGCAGCGCGGCCAGTTTCACCAGGAAGGACGGGATCATGTAGTGGGGCAGTCGCACGGCGAGCTGCGCCTTGACCGTCTCGGTGTTCTCGGCCTCGGTACCGGCAGCGAGCGACGATCCCGGCTCGGCCACGTAGTAGGCGACCAGCGCGGTATCGGCTTCGCGGTGGACCGCGATGGCGGCGGCCGACGCGATGCCGGGCACCTGACGCAGCACCGAACCGACCTCGCCGAGTTCGATACGGTGACCGCGGATCTTGACCTGGTCGTCGGCCCGCCCCAGGTATTCCAGGCTGCCGCTGGGGTGCCAGCGCACGATGTCGCCGGTGCGGTACATGCGTGCGCCGGGCTCGTCGGCGAAGGGGCAGGCGACGAAGGTGGCCGAACTCAGCCCCTGCCTGCGGTGGTAGCCCTGGGCGAGCTGTACACCGCCGAGGTACAACTCGCCGGTGACCCCGGGCGGCACCTGACGCAGCTGCTCGTCGAGCACGTAGACGGTCGAATTCCATTCCGGCAGGCCGATCAGCGCCGACCGGAACTCCTCCGGCCTGGCGAGCGCGTCCGCGAAGTTCTCATGGGTCAGGTCCATCGCGGCCTCGGTCGGGCCGTACAGGCCGAGCACCGTGCCGCCGAAGACCCGGCTCGCCTCCTCCACCAGGGGCGGCGGCACTGCCTCACCACCGAGGTAGACGAACCGCATGGACCGCAGCCGGGCCGGATCGGGCCCTGCGTCGAGAAAGGCGCGCACCACGCTCGGCACCAGCGACACCTGAGTAATACGGTGCCGATGGATGATCTCGGCGAGGGCCTCCACGTCGGCCTGCCACCAGTCCGGCGGCGGCAGCACCGTGGCCGAGCCGGTACACAGCGCGTTCACCAGCTCGAACACCGAGACGTCGAAGCCGATCGGCGCCTTCTGCAGAATCCGCTCCGCGCCGAAGCCGAGGTAGTCGCGCATCCACTGCACGTGGTTGGCGACCGCGCGGTGATTGATCACCACACCCTTCGGCCTGCCCGTCGTGCCCGAGGTGTAGAGCAGATAGGCGGCGTCCAGTGGATGGATCGGACGGGCGAGCTCGTCGGCGCGCAGCGGCGAATCATCATGACGGGTAAGCTCGTCGATGATCTCCGGTGCGTCCAGATCGATCACCGCGATGCCGTCGACCGCCGTCGTGGCCGCGTCCCGCACCGCGGAGACGGCGCGGACCAACAGGGCGGGCTCGGCGTCGCCGAGCATGTACTCGATGCGGTCGGCCGGATAGCTGGGGTCCACCGGCACGTAGACCGCGCCGGCCCGCAGCACTGCGGCGAACACCACGGGCAGCCGCTCGCTGCGCTCGGCGTAGACGCCGACCCGGTCGCCGTTGCGGACGCCGTGATCGATGAGCAGCCTGGCGAACCTGTTGACTCGCGCGTCGAATTCGGCGTAGCTCAGCTCGATGTCGCCGAACACCACGGCGGTGCGGTCCGGGTAGGTCGCGGCCGAGTGCCGGATCATCGCGTCGGCGGTGTCCCGCTCGATCGGCACGACATCGCCGCGCGACCAGGCCCGCACCGCAGTGTCGTCGGCCGGGGACAGCACCAGCAGCCGGTGGACCGGCAGCTCGACGGCGGCGTCGGCCAGGGTCCGGTCGATGTAGTCGTGCAGCCGCCCGATGGTCGCGGCGTCGAAAAGGTCGGTGCGGTAGGTGATCTGCACGTCGACGCGGTCGGCGTGCATGAACGCCTCGACCGCGACGGGCAGCAGCGCGGCACCGTGGTCGGCCAACTGCCAGCTGGTGACCGCGTCGGACAGCTGTGGACCTTCGATCTTCTCATGCAGGAACAGCACCATGGTGTCGAACAGCCGCGACCCGACATTGCCCGTCGCCTTGTTCACCGCGCGTACCAGGGCCTCCTGCGGGAAATGCTTGTGCCGGAATGCTTCCGTGGCCACCGCGCGCACATGCTCGATCAGTTCGCCGAACGTGCGCGCGCTGTCGCGCCGGGTACTGTCGTTCTCGCGCACGCTGTTGCCGCCGCGGGCTCCGGTGAACCGCAGCGGCAGCATGTTGCTGAAGTTTCCGATCAGCAGCTCCATGCCCGACTCTTCACGGTTGGCGACCGTGGTGCCGACGACGATCTCGGACTGCCCGGTGATCCGGCGCAGCGCGACGTAGTACGCGGCCAGGAACACCGCGAACGGCGTCGCGCTCGAACGCCCGCTCAGCGCACGCAGATTCGCGTCGGCGGCGGGGCTGAGCAGCCGGTCCAGCCGGGCGCCGCGCTCGGTGACGGTGGCCGGCCGCCGGTTGTACGGCAGCGGGAGTTCGGGCACCTCGCCGTCGAATTGCGCGGCCCAGAAGGCCTCGTCGGCGGCATGGTCCTGCTCGGCGAACAGGTCCTGCTCCCACTCGGCGAAATCGGCGACCTGTAAACGCGGCTGCTCCACCCGGATCGAACCGGCAAGCGCCTCCCGGTAGAACCGCTCCACGTCCCGCGACAGCGCGGGCAGCGTCATGCCGTCCCAGGCGATGTGCTGGATCACCATGACGACGACCAGGCTGCGCGGATCGACGCGCACGAAGCTCAGCCGCATCGAGGACTCGTGCGACAGGTCGAAGGTCTCGTGCGCGGCGGCGGCGACCAGCGCGTCCAGCTCACGCCGCGCCTGCTGCGCGGGCAGCTCGGTGAGATCGACCGCACACACACGCGGCGGCAGTTCGGCATGGATGAGCTGGTAGGGCTCGCCCTGCTCGTCGTTGTGGTAGGTGGTGCGCAACACCTCGTGCCGCTGCGCAAGCGCGAGGAAGGCCCGGCGCAGCGCGTCGTCGACCACCTCGCCCTCGAAGGTGAGCGCGAGGCAGAGGTTGTAGGCGGTGCTGTCCGGTGCGATCTGCTGATGCGCCCACACGTAGCGCTGCCCGAAAGACAGGGCGGCGCGGGTCGGATCCCGGCGCACCGGCATCGCGGGCACCGCGGCGAGCCCTTCCTGCGCGAGCCGGGCTCGCATCGCTTCCTGTAGATCTTCCAGCGATCGCATCTGCGTCAAACCAATCCTTGTGCTGACAGAACTCGGGCGGGCGCTCAGACCGCCGCGGGCTCCGGGACGCTCACCTGCGCGAGCTCGAGCAGAATCCGGCACACTCGCTCCAGCCGGGCCGGATCCTCCTCCGCGGCACGCAGACCGTCGACGATCCCGCGCACGGTTCGGCCCTCGAAGACGCCGGTGACGCCGAAACCGGACACCGCGAGCAGGCCGCGGATCCGGCCGGTGAGCGTGGTCGCCAGAATCGAGTTACCGCCCGCCTCGAAGAAGTCGGTGGCGACGCCGATCCGGTCGATGCCGAGCACCTGTGCGGCGACGAACTCGACTGCCGCCTCCACCTCGTCGGCGGGCGGCACATAGGCAATCCGGGCCGCCGCATCGTCCGCGCCCAGCCTGCGCCGGATAGCGGCCCGGTCCAGCTTGCCGTTGGCGGTCAGCGGGATATCGGCCAGCACCTCGATCACGTCGGGAATCATGTAGCCGGGCAACAGCTCTCGCAGCGCGGCGGCGACGCCGTCGGCGGTCACCTCGGCGCCCGCCCGGATCGCGGCGGCCAGCCTGCCCGCGTCGGTGCGCAGCGCGACCGCATCGTCCACGCCGGGCAGCTCTGCCAGCGCCGATTCCACCTCGCCGAGCTCGACCCGGTAGCCACGGATCTTCACCTGGTGGTCGGCCCGCCCGAGGAAGTCGACCGTGCCGTCCGGAAGGTAGCGCGCCGAATCGCCGGTGCGGTACCAGCGCACGCCGTCCAGCTCGACGAATCGGTCGGCGGTCCGCTCCGGATCGCCGCGGTAGCCGTCGGCCACGCCGGCGCCACCGATCCACAATTCGCCGGGCACCCAATCCGGGCAGTCCTCGCCGCGCCCGTTGACCACGCGCAGTCGCACATTGGCCAGCGGGGTGCCGTAGGGCACGTCACCCCGCTCGGCCGGGAAGTCCTCGCTCACCTCGCACACCGTGGAGTGGATCGCGGTCTCGGTGGTGCCGCCGAGGCCGATGAAGCGCAGGCCCGGCACTACGGCCCGCATCCGCCGCGCCAGCTGGGTTTTCACCCGGTCGCCACCGGTCAGCACGATGCGCAGGGAACGCAGCTGCTCCGGCGGCGCGGTGTCGGCCAGCATGCCGATCAGGCCGGGCGCGCAGTTCAGCACCGTCACCCCGGTCTCGGCGATCAACCCGGCCCATGCCGCGGCGTCACGCTCGGTGTCGGCGTCCACGCAGACCAGCGCGCCGCCGTGGGACAGCGGGGCGAAGATGTCGTAGACGGACAGGTCGAAGCCGAGCGCGGAAAGCCCGATGGTGCGGTCGTCGGCGCCGATGCCGAAACGGGTGTCGATAGCGTCGATCGTGTTGGCCGCGGCGCGATGGCTCACCTCGACGCCCTTGGGCTCGCCGGTGGAGCCGGAGGTGAACAGGACGTACGCCACCTCATTCGGATCGGTGTCGTAGGCACGCTCCAGCCTTGGGCCGGCCAGCGCGTCGGCGAGCGTCAGCGTGGTGACGCCGTGGGGCAGTTCCGCGGATTCGTCCACCAGCGCCACGGAGACCGCGCCGCACAGCAGGATTCGGTCCCGGCGGGCGCTCGGCTGGTCGGTGCCGATGGGCAGATAGGCGGCGCCGGCGGCGAGCACGCCCAACACCGCGGGCAGCTGCCGGTGGCCCTTGGACACGATGACGGCGACCGTGTCGCCGGGGCGAACGCCCGCCTCGGTCAGCGCGTGCCCGACCGCCAGCGCCTGGTCCGCCAGTTCGCCGTAGCCGCTCGTGCCGCCGTCACGCCAGCGCAGCGCGGTCCGCTCCGGCCGGCTGCGTGCCAGTTCGAAGAAGGTGCCGTGCAGGGTGCGCACGCCGAGCTCGACGGCGGTGTCATTCGCGGCAGCGCGCACCGCCCGCTGCGCGGCGGGCAGGTCGATGCTCAGGTCTGCCGTCCAGTCGGCATCCGGCTCGATCAGCGCGTCCAGCGCGCGGCGGAACTGCTCGAACATGGCCTCGGCGACGCCCGCCGGTAGCGCGTCGCGGCGGATGTCCCAGTTCACCAGCAGACCGCCCGCGAGCTCGACCACCTGGGCGTCGAGATCCACCTGCGGGCCCTGCGACAGAATCCACACCGGCTCGCCGAAAATGCGAGTCACCCGCTCGGAGAACAGCTCACCGAGGTCCAGACCCGAGGTGAACACCACCGAAGGCGTCACCGGGGCACCGCGCACCCGACCGAGGTCGCGCAGCACATCCAGGCCCTCGTAGCTGGAGTGCGCCGCACAGGTGTGCAATTCCCGCTGGAGCCGCTTGGCCCGCGCCACGATAGGCTCCTTCTGGCTCGCGTCCACGTCGACCAGCACCGAGTTGGTGAAATCGCCGACCACCCGGTCGATGTCGTCGTGCAGCGGTTCCCGGTCGAACAGCGGCACGTTGAGCAGGAAGCGCTGCTGCGTCGACCAACGGGCGATGACCTCGCCGAAAACGGTCGCCAGAGTGACCGCGGGGGTCACGCCGTTGCCGTGGGCGTTCGCGTGCAACCGCGCCTTGGCCGCGGCGTCGAACCAGTGATGCAGCCGGATGCTGCGGGACGGGTCCTGGCGCTCGTTCTCCGGCACCACCGGCAGCGACGGAATGTCCGGCAGGCTGCCGATCTTGTTCTCCCACCACCGTGCGTCGGCCGAATTGTCCGGCGCGGTGCGCTCTTTCGCCACCAAGTACTCGCGGAAAGTGACGCCGATGGGTGTGAGCGACTCGTCGTCCGCCTCGTACAACGCGGCCAGATCGTCGAGAATTCTGCGGTAGCTCTGGGCGTCCGCCGCGACCATGTCGACGTCGAGGTGCAGCCGGTGCCTACCGTCCGGCAACACGGTGACGGCGATGTCGACCACCTGTCCTGCCGCGACGTCCATGCGCTGGTGGCTCTTGTTCTGCCGGATCCGCTCCAACTCGGTGTCGATCGCGGCGCCGTCGAAACCGGTGCGCAGATCGTTGGCATGGAAGACCGGTACCACCGGCTCGGGCAGGATTCGCTGGGCGCCGCTGTCCAGGAACTGGGCTCGCAGCATCGCGTGCCTGCGCACCAGCCGCTGGGTCGCGCGCCGCATCCGCTCGAGTTCCAATCCCGTGCCGTCGAATTCGACGTACAGGTGCGCGGCGACCCCGCCGAGCCGCTGATCCTGCCTGCGGCCGACCCAGTAGGCGTGCTGCATGGTGGCGAGCGCGAATTCGTCGGAGACCATGTCCGATTCGCCTGTCGGCGCGGGCACCGCGGGCGCGGCTGCCGCGGGCTCGGCCGGCCGGCTGCCGGCGAGCAGCCGCGCCCACGCCTCGACGGTCGGCTCCAGCGCGAGACCCGAGCTGCGCACGTCATAACCCTGTTTGCGCCACGTGGCCGCCAGACGCATGAGCATCATCGAGTGCATGCCCAGGCTGACCAGATCGTCGTCGTAGCCGATTGATTCGGGGGATACGCCCAGATCCGCCGCAACGATGTCGCGGACTTCCGCCTTGCCGAGCATCGGACTCCTCACAGCCAACGAACAGCCCCACCAGGGGCAATAGGCAAGCCTTGCCTAACATTCATGGGATCGTAACGCATCGAACGCCCGCGAAGGCAGAATGTGGGTTGCCTAACCTATCTTCGAATTTTCCGACCGGACGTCCGCGCCTCTCCCCCGCGGCCACCGTCCAGCACATGCGGACCCGGCGCGGATGTCACACCGGGTCGCGGCCACATCCCGACCCGCTCAGCGCGCCATCGCCGCGGGCCGGTCGGCGAAGCCGGCCAGCAGCTCCGCCCACCGTGCGGCCCGCTCGTCGGCCTCGTCCGCGCGGAGCACCGCCGAATTGATGTCGAATCGAGCCACCAGCGACGGCCCGTCCGCGCTCGGCAGCACGGCGGTCGACACATCGATGGTGAATCGCAGCGGCAGCTCCGGGTGCACCGCCCAGCCGAACTCGGTGGCGAATTCCGCCATCGGAACCGGCGACCATGGCCCGGGAGCGACTTCGAGCAGGTCGAACCGTCCGAGATGGTTCAGCCGTAGCTGGCCGCGCGCCGCAAAGGTGCGCTCGGCCAGCGGCGGCCTGCCCACTTCCGGGACCCACTCGACCACGTCCGGCAGCGACACCGACACGGTTTCCTCCACCGTGAACCAGCCGACCTGCCGGGTGTCGTCCTCGGCGGCACGGCCGTGCGACTCCCTGGTCACCGCTACTCGGCCGGTGTCGTCGGCGGTATCGGCGACCGTGTGCGCGCAGGCGAGAATCAGCAGATCCTCCAGCGGAACCCGACTTTCGGCGCAGCGCCGCAGCAAACGCTCGGTGCACTCGGCACCGAGCTCGACCACCCGTGCGAGCGCGTCCGCTGCTCGGTCCAGCCCCGGATCGGTGAGACGGCCACGTAGCGGGACACCGAGCACCGGCAGCGCGACCCTCGGCACGCAGTCCGGATCCGCCGCGGACCTTGTCTCGTTGATCGGTGGTTTGCCCTCTGCCAGCCTGCGCAGATCGTCGCCGAGGATGAGCCACGACACGACGTCGACGGCGAGATGATGAATCGACAGCAGCAACCGCTTCTCCGGGACCCCCTCGGCGCCTGCCCCTTCCAGCAGCGTCGCCGACACCATGTGCCCTGCCTCCGGGTTCAGCCGCTCGACCGTCTCGGCGAGCAGACTCGCCGGACCCGCCGAATCGGCCACGGCCATCGTGACCAACGGCGCGGCCACCGATGGATCCTCGACGATCAGCACAGGGGTACCGTCCGCCCGGGCGGCGAGCCGGGAACGCAGCGTCGGATGAGCGAGGGCGAGCGCGCTCAACCGATCCACGACCGCCCCGATAGTGGCCTCCTGCGGCAGCGAAAGCACCTGGCTCTGCGCTAGATACCGGAAGTTGCCGTGTTCGAGAATCTCCTGTGCCAGCGAAGTGAGCTCGATAATCGTGCCCGCCGGCACCATGTCGGCTGTCGTGTCGGCATCATCGAGCCGACCGAGTTCGTCCAGCCGCGTGGCCAATTCACGCAGATCCGCCGCCACGAGCAGATCGCGGGCAGCCACCCGATAGCCCACACCGCGCAGCCGCGACACCAGGTCGATCACGCCGATGCTGTCCACTCCGAGATCGACGAGGCTGTCCAGCATGCCGATCCTGCGCGCCGTGCCCGACTCGGCCTGCTCGCCGATCGCCTCGATCAGCCCGAGCAGCATGCGCTCGGTCTCGGTCGCGGGCTCGACCGCGGCGGCAGCGCAGGCCGCTCTGGTGAGCAACTGGGTAGCGATCTGCGCGTCGAGCTTGTCGTTGCGGTTCAACGGAATCTCGTCGACGAGCACGATTCGGGTCGGGATGAGGAACTGCGGCAGCCGCCGCGCCAGCGCCGAGCGGATGTCCGAGACCGATCGATCGCCGACCACCAGCGCGCCGAGCCGGGTCCTGCCGTTCTCTACGAAGGCCAGTGCCGCTGCTTGCCGCACGCCGTCCACTTCGCGCAAGACCACCGTCGCCTCGTCCGGCTCGACCCGATAACCGTTGATCTTGACCTGGCTGTCGATCCTGCCCTGGTAGATCACCGTTTGCTCCAGCGTGCGGCGCACCAGGTCGCCGGTGCGGTAACGCCTTCCGCGCGGACCGGCGACGAACGCCGCGGCCGTGGTCCCCGGCCTGCCGAGATAGCCGATCGCCAACTGGGCGCCGGAGAGATAGAGCTCACCCTGACCACCGGGCGGCACCGGACGCATCCGGTGATCGAGCACCTCGGCGGTCATCGCGTCGAACGGCCCGCCGATGGTGGGCGCGCGATGCTCGTGCACATCGGCCATCAGCGCCTCCACCGTGGTCTCGGTGGGCCCGTAGAAGTTGACGACCCGGGTGCCGTCGAGACCGCGCAGCCGCGTCCACGTGTGCTGGCTGATCGCCTCGCCACCGAGCGCGAGCACGGTCAGCGGGCAGTGCTCGCGGCCGTCTCGCTCGGCGAACAGTCCTGCGGGGATCAACCGGCTCAGCATGGACGGTGAGGTGTCGAAGATATCGATATCGTGCCGCGCGATCGCCTCGACGATCTGCTCGGCATCGGTGCGCACCGAATCGCCGAGCAGCACAACGGTATGCCCGCTGAGCAGTGCCACGGTCGGCTGCCACGCCGCGTCGAAGCCGGTCGACCAACCGTGACCGATCCGCAGCCGCCGCCCGAGTCGCGCGGCGGCGGGCTCGAAGATCCGGCGGCGGTGGTTCGACCAGTGGTTGAGCAGCGCCCGATGCGCCACCACAACGCCTTTCGGCCTTCCGGTGGTGCCGGAGGTGTAGACGACGTAGAACGGGCTCTCCGGTGTCGCGGGCCGTGCGGACGGCTCCGGACCATCCCGGTGCGCACCGAGCACACGTAGACCCCCTTCGCCGTCCGGAACCGCATGCAGCACGTCGACGCCCGTCGCGCGCACCGCATCCAGCGCCTCGGCCAGCGACTCGTCGCCGAGCACCACCCGTACGTCGGCGGTTTCCAACAGGTAGCCGAGCCGTTCGACCGGCGTCGCCGGATCGACGTGCACGCACAGTCCGCCAGCGCGCCCGATCGCGAAAGGCGCCTGCAACACCCGTCGGTCCCGTGGCAGTACGACGGCGACCGCCGCACCCTGCGGTAGCGCGAGCGTGCCAAGGTTCGCAGCCAGCTCCCGCACCGCGGCGCCGAACTGGGCGAAGGTCTGCGGGCCCTCGGCGTCGATCACGGCGACCGCATCGGCCGCCCGGTCGACCGCGGCAAGCAGCGCGTCCGGCACGTTCTGCTGGCCGTCGAGGTCCGAATTATAGGAAATCAGTGGAGCAGCAGGGGATTTCGCGCGCAGCGCGGACGGCTCGTCGTCGAGCAGTATGTCGACGTCGCAGTAGCGCCGTGCCTCGATGAGCCTGCGCAACACCACGAGCATGCGCAGTGCGAGCCGGTCCGGATCGAACCGGGCGGTCAGGTCCGGCCGGATCTCCACGCGGCTGATCAACTCACCGTTCTCGACAATCGGCACCATGGTGAGGGGGTAGTGGCTCGGCGAGTCGATGCGGCGCGCGATGAGCCGGGCGCCCCCGCCCATCTCCATCGTCCCGGTCATCGCACCTACCGGCACGTTCTCGAAGACCAGCAGCGTGTCGAACAGCTGCCCGCCCCCCGCCGACCGGGTGATCTCGGCCATACCCAGATACTCGTGAGTACGCAGCTGCGCCACCTGACGCTGCAAGTGCGCAGCCACCTGCCCTGGTTCCCGCTCGTCGACGCGGACCCGCACCGGAATCGTCGCCACCAAGGCGCCGACCAGATGTTCGGCGCCCGGCAGTGTCGCGTCGCGGCCCGAGGTGGTCTGACCGAACACCACGTCGTCCCGTCCTGTCAGTCCGGACAGGATCCTGGCCCAGGTCAGCTGGAGCAGCGTGTTCAACGTCAGGCCGCGGGCGCGGGCCCACGCGGCCACCGCCTCGGTTTCCGGCCTGCCGAAGCGGGCCTCGCCCACCACAGGCAGATCTGGATCGGCGGGCGGCACGATCATCGGCATCGGCGCGAGTTCCGCCAGCGCGTCGCGCCACGCCCGCTGCGCTGCCTCGGAGTTCTTGGCGGCCAGCCAGGCCGCGTGATCGCGCAGCGGCAGCGGAGTCGGCAGTGCCGTTCCCTCGCCGCGGTGCAGTGCGATCAGGTCGGCGAACATCAACGGGATGGACCAGCCGTCCACCACCAGATGGTGTGCGGTACAGATCAATTCGTAGTCGCGCTCGCCGATCCGCGCGGCGGTGACCCGGAACAGTGGCCCGCTGTCCAGGTCGATCCGACGCCTGCCCTCGTCGGAGTAGATGCGCCGGGCCGCGGCGACCGGATCGTCGGCCCGCCGCAGATCGACTTCGTGCCAGCCGATGCGACCAGCGGTGGTGATGACCAAAACCGGATGCGGCAGATCATCGCTCACCACGCTCGCCCCCAGCTGCGGATATCGTTGCAGCAGTTGGTCGAATGCCGCGCGCAGGGTAGCGAGGTCGATCAGGTTCTCCACCCGCACCGAGAAGGTCACCAGGTACGGATCGATGCCGCGGGAGGTCGTGCTCACCGAGTACAGCCCACGTTGTAGCGGAGACAACGCGATGACGTCGAGCAGTTCGATACTCACTTGGCGCCGAACTTTCTGCCGAGCGCGCTCAGCGTGGCAGCGTCGAGGCCGGAGGCGCTCATCGGTGCCACCTCGGCTGCGGCGGCGGGTTGCACGGGAGCCGCAGCGCCTGCGGCACGATCCAGCTCGGCGGCCAGCTCGTGTAGCACCGGAAAACCGAAGACGGTCTGCACTTCCACCGCATGGCCCCGCTCGCCGAGCAGGGTGACCAGACGCAGCGCGGCGATGCTGTCACCGCCCAGCGAGAAGAAGGTGTCTTCGCGGCCGATCTCGTCGTCTTCGTCGAATTCCAAGATCTGCCGAATGGCGTCGGTGAGCAGCTGTTCGGTCGCAGTGATCGGTGCGCCACCCCGGCCGGGCAGTCCGAACATGTCATCGGTCGACGGCGCGGCGAACAGCGCGAAACCGCCGCTCGTCGCGGGCAGGACGGCATCGAGGTCCGCCGCCCACGCATGGCACTGCGCCCCGAATCGCGCCACGAACTCATCGATCTCGCGCAGGCCGGCCACTACGGCGGGGAAGTCGATACGTACCCGCGCTCCCTCGGCGGAAACAGCGACGTCGAAGACGAGGTCTACCCCGGCAGGCCGCGCCGTGCGTCGCGCCAGCTCGCGCACCGTACATCCGCTCGGCGCCTGCTCATCCGACGCGTCGGGATAAACCCGGACCAGCACGGGGAACAACGAATTGCCCGCCGAGGAACCGGTGCCACCGAGCAGATGGGTGAGCCGCTCGATCCTGGCGTTGCGATGCTCGTGCGCTTGCGCGGCGGTTTCGGCCGCGGCTGAAATCATCTGGCGCGCGCTGCGCCCGCCCGGCGCGGCGATCCGCAGTACCAGATGGTTGGCGAAGTTGCCAATGGTGTGCTCGGCAGGCTCGGTTCGCGCCGGATACACCAAGCCGACCGGAATGTCGTCGCCGAGTCCCGCGTCGGCGAGGATCGCCGACACCAGGGCCGCGAACACCGCCGCGTGATCCGCGTCCGGGTCGGCGTCCAGCAGTGCGGCGACGGTATCGGCCGTCAGCCGCAGCTCGCGCTGGGCGTCGCCGGAGCTCCGATCCGACACCGGCGTCGGCCGCAACGGCAGATCGGCGAGCCGCTCGGTCCAGTAGGCCAGGTCGGCGTCGGTGGCCGCGGTCGCCACCAGGTCCTTCAGCTGCGCGGGGACGAACTCGCGATACTGCGCCGACTCCACCCGCTCGGCACCCGTGCCACCCGCGAACAGCGCGCGCACCAACAGCTCCAACGCCCTGTCATCGGCGGCGACCGGGTGCACGGTGACCGAGAGAACGTGCTGCGCGGGAAGTCGGTAGAGCCGCAGCCGCACCGGGAGGTCCCGTACCACATCGAAGCGTGCATCGGCATCGGTGCGCAAGCGGGCGTCGAGTTGGGCGGGCTCGAGCTCGCTGACCTCGAGCACTCGGTCCGGTACCGGCACCACCTGCTGGTACGGGATCCGCCGATCAGCCGGATAGACGGTGCGCAGGATCTCGTGGTCGGTCAGCACCACGACGGCAGCCCGCTCCATTGCGGCGACGTCGAGGTCACCGGAAATCTCCAGCGCGAGAAAGAGATTCACGGCGGGCACCTGACGCAGCCTTTCCGGCAGCAGCGCGGCCTGCTGCGTCAACGACAGCGGTACGCCGCGCGCGCTCGATGTCCGAGCGGGCTGCACGAGTGAGTTTGGCATTGCGGGTCCTTTCGAGCAGAGATCTTGCGCATCGAACCGTCACGCCTACTTGGCGGCGGCCGCCAGCGCGGGGTCGAGCTTGTCGAGCAGGTAGGGCACCGACAGCGCCGTCGGCGAGTTGATCGCGCTGATCGTCACTACGTCGACCAAGGCGAAGCTGCCGGCGCGCGCCGAAGGGAGTTCGGCGAATCCGGGCAGCTGTTTGAACTTGTCCTCGAGGCCGGTCATGGCGCCGCAGGTCAGCAGGTTCGAGTCCAGATCGCCGAGCCGCTCCGGCGAGAGCGCCAGCCGCCCGCCGAGCGGGGCCTCCTTGGCGATGTGCTCGGGGATGCTCAGGCCGAGCTGATCGAACAGCGCGGCCGAGCCATCCTTCGGATCGGCCAGCACCATCAACTGAGTCGCCGCGGTCAGCATGCAGGTGAGGAAGGTTTTGCCGCGCAGACCCGGGTAGCGCTGCGCGACCGCGGCGACCTTGCCCTGCACCTCCGAGATGACCCTGGTCGCGTCGGATTCTTTGCCGAGCACGTTGCCGAGGGCGTTGAGTTCGTCCACCCAGTTGTCGATCTGCGCGCCGATGGTGACCGGACCGATGGTGGGCGCCAGCTTGCCCAGCTTCTCGTACATCGCCTTGTCCACCTGGATGCCGGGCACCAGGATCAGGTCGGGCTCCAGTGCGGCGATCTGCTCGACGATGTCACCGGAGAGGCTGAGGGGCTTGGACTGCTTCAGCGACTCCGGCTCCCACGGCGCGATCCCACCGGTGACGCCGAGGGTGTTGTCGATGTGGCCCACTGGCCGTACACCGAGCGCCTGGGTAGCGTCGAGCCACTGGTTTCCCAGCGCGACAATCCGCTCCGGGCGACCGACCACCGTCGTCTCACCGAAAGAGTGCTTGATGGTGACGGACCGGGCCTCGCCGTCGGTGTCGGTGGCGGGGTCGGACGAACCGCACGCCACCGCACCGCCTGCGAGGCCGACGGCCAGCACTACCGCGCCGAGCCTGGTCATCAAACCCCGCCCTGGGCGGCGATTCCGCGGCACCGTTCGCAGACCCACATTCATTCGTAGCTCCTTATCGAGTTCAGGACCCACGACCCGCGGGTCTCCAAGACAAGCCACCCCTCCGGATCCCACCGCGCGTGGTCTCCGGTTCGGAACAGCCGGCCGCCGGGGACGAACGGATCGGCGACGAAACGATCCGCCGCGCAGGCGTCCTGATGCCCGGACGCGAGGCCGGCGCCGCCGACATACACCGCACCGCGCACGCCGGGCGCCACCGGCTGCAACATGTCGTCGAGCACGAGCACCCTGGCGCCGGGTACGGGCCGGGCCCGCCGAGTCCCGTCCAGCGGGCCGCGCGCGGCGACCCCGGCGTACTCCGGCACGTGGTAGCCGAAGGCAAGGACCGAGCTCGCCGACATCCCCGCGGCAATGTCAGGAAGGGTTGCACACCAATCGATTCCGACCACATCCCAGCGACGCACGCTGGACGCGTCGCCGACAGCCGCTGTCATACCGATGAATGCGGGCGGTTCGACCGCAACGTGCGCCACCGCATGCGCGGCGATCAGCGCGGCGAGCGCAACCGGGTCCCGACGCTGCGCATCGGTGGGGACGAGCAGCGTCGCGCCGTCCGCCACAGCGGCCAATAGCTCGACACACATCCGCACGCTCCCCCACACCGCGTCGACCAACTGGGTCTCGACGCAACCGCGCGCCGGGTCGGGGCGGCCTCGATGATCGGCGGCCACGGCGCGCCGATCGGCGACCGCCGCTGCCAGGGCGGCGGAACTCAGCACGATCGTCTGCGCGCCCGGTTCGGGCAGGACCAGCGGTTCGGCGTGCCGGACGGCCGCGTCGAGTGCGGTGAGCAGCCATCCGGGAACCGCCCGCGCCTGCTCGCCCGCCCCGCCGAGCCATGCGGCCAGCACGCCGTAGGTCAGCTTCTCGTCGCCGTGGCGCACCGCGACGCGATCCGGTGGAAAGCCCCGGGCGCGGCCCAGTAGCGCGGCAAGCGTCGGCACCTCGGTGAGTTCCACCCCGGTGGACCACTCGGAGACGACGCGCCACTTCTCGGAGCCCGACAGGGCAGGAACTCGGGTCGAACGGCCCAGCCGCGCCGACCGGGACTCGATCAACGCGGCGAGACCGGCGACGCTCGGGCTGCCGAACAGCACTCGGACGTCGAGTTCCACCCCGAACTCCTCCCGAATCCATGCCACCAGGCGATGGGCGAGCAGCGAGTGGCCGCCCAGGTCGAAGAAGGAGTCGTCGGCGCCGATCCGGTCGAGACCGAGGATCCGCCCGTACTGCTCGGCGAGCCGGATCTCGTTGGCGGAACCGGGCTCCCGGAAGGTGCGTGTCGCGCCCCGGACCGGCTGGGGTAGCGCCTTCCGATCCAGCTTGCCGTGCGCGGTCAGCGGAATCGCGTCGAGCACGGCGTAGGCCGCGGGCAGCATGTAGTCCGGCAGTACCGCGGCGGCATGCACACGCACCTGCTCGAGGTCGACCGCCGCGCCATCGGCGGGAACCACGTAGGCCGCCAGCATGGTGCCGATCGCGGCGTCCGACGTCGCGACGACAACGCAGTGGGCGACCGCGGGATGACCCGAGATCGCGGCCTCCACCTCGCCGAGTTCGACCCGGTACCCGCGTACCTTCACCTGTTCGTCGGCGCGGCCGACGAATTCGAGCACACCGTCGGCATCCCGACGAGCCAGATCGCCGGTGCGGTAGAGCCGCTGCCCGAGCAGGAACGGGTCGGCGACGAACCGCTCCGCGGTGAGCCCCGGCCGATTCAGATAGCCGCGAGCCAATTGCCTTCCACCCAAGTAGATTTCACCGACGACGCCGGAGGGAACCAGTTGCAGGCGATCGTCGAGCAGGTAGACATAGACATTCCGATTCGGCACGCCGATCGGCACAATGCGCGTGCCCTGTGGCCCCTCCACCGTCAGGTGCGTGGCGGAGACGACGGCCTCGGTGGGGCCGTAGTGGTTGCGTAATTCGGCGTCGAACACGCCGGCGAAGCGATCGGCGACCTCGCCGAGCAGAGCCTCACCACCGACCGGCACGTGCCGCAGCGCTCGCCACTCGCTCACCTCCGGCAGCATCAGGAAGGTGCTCAACGTCGAAGGCACCATGTGCAACACCGTCACCTTGTACCTGGCGATCAGCTCGGCGACGTAGGGGATGTCGTGAAACGCATCGGGTTTCGGAATCACCAGCCGGGCACCGACGGTCAATGTGACGAAAAGGTCCAGCAGCGAGGCATCGAAGCTGACCGGCGCCGACTGCAACAGCCGATCGTGCGCGCTCATCCCCCACTCGGCCGCGAAACCCGCAAGGTGCTCGGTCAGCGCCGCGTGTGAAACGGGCACGCCCTTCGGCCTTCCGGTCGTTCCCGATGTGTAGACCAGATAGGCCAGGTTGTCGGGGCGAAGTGGCCGCACCCGTTCCGCGTCCGTCGGTGGATGCTCGGGCAACGGGGCCGCGATCTCCTCCGCAGCGGCCAGTTCCACTCGGCCGAGCACCAACCGGGGGCGGGCATCGCGATCGATATCGGAGATCCGCTCGTCGGAGTTGGCTGGATCGACCGGCAGATATGCGGCGCCGGCGGCGAGCACGCCGAGCACTGCGACCACGAACTCCACCGAGGTGGGCAACCTCAGCGCGACGATGTCTTCCGCGCCGATACCCTGATCGATCAGCCAGTGCGCCAACCGATTCGCGCGGCGATCCAATGCTCGGTAGGTCAGCTCCACATCAGGTGTGCCGTCGGACCCCGGGGCTACGACGGCAACCACGTCCGGCGTCGCGGTGATCCGGCGTCGCACCAACTCCACCACGGTGGTCGGCGGCGCATCGACCAGCTCACCGTGCGAGAGCGCAAGCAGGCGCGCGCGATTGCGGTCGCCGAAGAGATCCAGTTCGCCGACCGCGCGGGAGGGATCGGCCACCGCGCTGGTGAGGAGCGTCAGGAAGTGCTCGAGCAACTGGTCGACGAGAGCCTGCGTCAGTTTATCTGCCTGATATTCAGCCTCCAGATGAACACCGCGCTGGTCGAGCACGACGGTGAGGCGCAGCGGGAGTTGCGCCTCCGTGTTACCGAATTCAACTGCGGCACAGTCGATCCCGTCGAACTCGAAGCCGCGTATTCCCTCCCGCGCCCCGAATCCGACGCGGACGAGTTCCTCCAGCCCGTCGCGGCCCGCGGCTCGGTCCGGGTTGGTCTCCCGCACCACGCGGTCGATGCCGACACCCTGATTTGTGAAGGCCGCCGTACAGTCCGCCGCGACCGCCGCGACGAAATCGGCGAACGAATCGGCGGGCCGCAGCCGAGCCCGCATCAGCAGCGTATTGCCGAAGTAGCCGACCACGGAGATCGCCGAGGGGCCGCGATTGGACACCGGAACCGCGACGAGGAAGTCTGTCGTCGCGGTGTAGCGGTGGATCACCGCGTAGTAGGCGGCAAGCAGCGTCGCGAACGGAGTGACGTCGTAATCGCTGGTGAAACTCACTACTCGGTCGACGAGGCCGGCAGGCACGTCGAGCCTCCTGTGTCCGGTCTGCCGCGCGCTCGCACCGCCGGCGGAAGGCCTGCCGGGCAGTTCCAGCGCGTGCGGCAGCGGACGCAGTGTGTGCAGCCAGTAGTCGATCGCGACGGGATCGCTCTCCACATCTCCGCCGCCGTGTACGGCGACATCCACGAATTGGGCGGGGTCCGCGGGCAGGGGCATGCCGTTGTATGCAGCGTCGAGCTCCGCGCGAACGATGCTCCAGGAATCGTCGTCCCAGCATATTGTGTGGACCACCAGGACGAGGACGAACTCGGCCGCGCCGGTGCGAATCAGCATGAGGCGCAAAGGAGCCTCGGCGGTCAGGTCGAATGGCCGGCCCAGTGCGCGCCTGGCCAGCACCTCGACCCGCCGCTCCCGACTGGCCTCGGCGAGGTCGGCCAGATCGTGTTCCTGCCAGTAGCCAGGCAGATCGCGTCCGCGGACCTGATACGGCTCACCGTCCGCGTCGGCTCCGTATGTGGTGTGCAGAATGTCATGCCGCGCCACCACATGTTCGACCGCGGAGCGCAACCGGGGCGCGTCCAGTGCACCGGTCAGACGGAAGGCCAGGCAGACGTTGAGCGTGACGTCCTCGGGGTCCCGGGTCTGCACGAACCAAGCCCTGCGCTGTCCGGCGGACAGCGGCGCGCGTTCGGCATCCGCGGAAAAGATCGTGTCGTCTGAATTCTCGGCATCCGGACGATGCGCGTCGTTGGCTATTGTCGACATGATTCCTTCGGCCCCCGGGTTGATCGTTGCTTCCCCCGACGCCGCGACATGCGATCAAGCGCTTGTGGCGGGGCGCCGGAGTTATTCCCGCGAATCCGTGAGATAGCCTCCGCGCCCGAAGAATTCGGCGCCTTCGTGCTCGACGCCGTCTGCGGTGCGCACCCTGGTGACGAGGAGGGCGTTGTTCTCACCTCGGAACGCCTGCGGCCCGCACACCACGGCCCCGCCGCCCTCCTGCACGATCACCCGCCCCGCGGTACCGCCATAGCGCGCGTCGGAAACCCGCGCGGCGAGCACCTCGATCCGCTCGCCACGGTAGTAGCTGAACGCCCGCGGATAGGGATCGGAAAGCGCCCGCACGAACCGCTCGAGGTCGACCGCCGAGGTTTGCCAGTCGATTCGGCTGTCCCGCTCGGATCGCTTATGGAAGTACGTCCTGCGTGCCTTGTCCTGCGGCCGCCAGACCGCGGTGCCGGTTTCCAGCGCGTGCAACGCCTCGTGCACCGCACCGGGGATCAATTCCATTCCGGCGAGCACCAACTCGGTTCCGGTGGCTTTCGGGCCGATCGGCAGCGAGTGCTGCACCAGAATGTCGCCGGTGTCCAGTTGCTCGTCCATTCGGTGCACGGTGAGCCCGAACTCGGTCGCGCCGCTGATCAGCGCCCACAGCACCGGCGAGAATCCGGTGAACTCGGGCAGCAGCGAATCGTGCAGGTTGAGCGTGCCGTGCGGGGGCATGTTGTACAGCTCCGGCGGCATCCAGGTGTACCAGCTGTTCACCACGATGACGTCCGGCTCGGCCCGCTTGACCAGATCGATGGTCTCCGCGTCTGCCCGCTCGGTCAGGTGCACCGGGATGCCGTGCGCGGTGGCCAGTTCCTCGACCGAATCCGACCAGATGGCCTTATAGGACTGAGCACTCGCCGGATGGGTCACCGCTAGCACCACCGCGTGGTCCGAATCAATCAGGGCCTGCAGGGTTTTCCGCCCCCAGGTCTGGAAACCGAACGACACGATGCGCATGAACCGAACCTCACCCTCGACGAGCTCTAGCCTAGTAAGGCTAGCCTAGCCTAGCTTAACTCTCGTCCGACCTCAGCATATGACAATGTGGCGGAACGCATGAACCCCGAGGACAGCACCCGATCCGAAAGTTCGCCGAGACAGCTGAGATTCGGAAAACCCGGACCCTGCGCGAGACCAGCCAGATTCGGCAGGTAGAGCTTCGAGTCGAGCCCGGATACCGCGAGATCGTGGTCGATCGCGGATTCGATCCTGGACTGAGTGATCGGCCCGCCGACGGCCAGTTCCAGCAGATCGGCGGCGTCGGCGTCGAACAGCTCCAGAAACCACAGCGGCTGACCACCGGTCGCGTCGACAACCAGGTCGAAGGCGTGCACCTGATCTGGGCGCAACTCGTTGCGCAGCGTCAGCGCTACGCTGTCCCCCTGGTCGATCACCCGGACCACCCGCCCCTGCAGGTGATGTACCCGGCTGTCACCGAGCAGCGTCTCCTGCACACGTACCGAGAACACGCCGCGGTCGGTACGTCGCACCACATCTCGGCGCTCGTCCGGACTCAGTGCCCGCCACTTGGCCGGGTCGCTGTAGAGCGAATTCTCGAAGAAACTCTCGCCGCGCGTGTAGATGGTGGCGGCGGGCGAGATCACCGAAATGGTCAGCACGTCGTGCCGCACCAGTTCGTCCATCGCCGAACCCGCCGTCTCACCACCGCCGATCACCGCCGCTCGCGACGAGGCGGGCAGCTTGCGCTTGCCCGCCAGATCCCAGAACTCGGCGATGCTCAGCACTTTCGGGTGTGTCGCCAGCGCACGGTCGCTGCGGCCGGGCCCGGTGACCATCAGTCGGTCCGCATCCAACTCGCTGACCACCCCGTCGGCATCGGCGACCGAGACCAACCACCCGTCGGCAGCCGGCGAGATCTTGCACACGGCACCGAGCACCAGTTCGACATCAGCTTTGTGCGCAACCCACTGCAGATACTTGGCCCACACGTGATGATGCGGGCTCGGCCTGCCACGGTCCACCCATTCGGCGTATGTGCCCCGTTCGATCAGGAAAGACGTCCAGCTGAACGCCGTCATCGCCTCGTTGATCGCCCGGTTGTGGCCGCGCGCCCACGTCGAGCGATAAGGGAAGCCGACGTCTTTCTCCGGGCTGGTGCCGAGGCGATGTTGCCCGTCGGTCCAGCCACCACTCGGCAACCAATTCCCGCCGACCGCATGGGATTCCACCACCGTCACGCGGGGCGCGGGCAGACCGAGCGAACGCAGCACATGCGCTTTGGCCGCGACCGCCATGGCCTTCGGTCCCGCGCCGACCACCAGAAGTCTGTCCATCGGTACTCCCAACTCTGCAATCCAGCCACTGCGCGGCTATCCCTACCGGGAATCAGCCGCACAGACCCGAGGCGCGATGCCGGCCGAGCGGTCAGGCCGAAATCGCGCACCCGTGTTTGCATAGGCTTACCTTATATTGCTTACCGGTGCCAGTCCGCGGGACCGACCCGCCCCCTCCGAACGATTGGATCGCACATGTTCACCCATAAGGCCAGCGCTGCCGCCGCGGCGTTCGCGCTCACCGCCGCCACCCTCGTGGGATTCGCCGGCGCCGCGACCGCCACCCCCTCGGCCACTCTGCCCGGCATTCAGCTCGCCGCGGCCCCGGCACCCGCGGAACTGCAGGCAAAACTGGGACTCCTGCTCAACAAGGGCGCTGCACGCGCCGACCGGGCCGCCGAGTTGGAGGTCGGCGAGGCGGGCCTGCCCATCATCGATCAGGTCTCCTCCCTCATCGCGACCCTGCCCGGTTACCAGTGGTCGATCGTCGGCCCGGTCAACGTACGGGGCGACTACCTGACCGCCGAGCTGAAGACAGTGGCGACGGGCTACGATGACATGCCACTGGTCGACTTGTCCTGGCGGCAGATCGACGGCAAATGGAAGCTGTCGCGCGAATCGCTGTGCACCATCGCAGGCTTCGCCGCACTGCCCTGCAACGTGTAGTTCATTCGCCGACACAGCGCCGATGGCCTCGAGATTCTCGAGGCCATCGTGGTTTTCCGCCTGATGCCACCGGGGATACCCGCGCGAGCGAGATCCTTAGGCTAGCCTTAGCTACATGGGAAGAGGATTCGAAGGCTTGATGTTGAAGGCGTGGCGGGCCGATGACTATCGGCTGACCGTCACCTCGACCGAGCAGATCACCGACAAGTTCATCCGGCTCGGCTTCAGCGCGGCTGGCCTGCTCGCCGACCACGCGATGCATCCGACGCAATGGGTCCGGCTGTGGATTCCCAACGGCGAGAAGGAGCACCAGCGCGGCTACACCCTCGTCGACCCCGATCCCGAGAACGACCGCTTCTGGATCGAATTCGCTCTGCACAACGGGCCCGCCGCGGAATGGGCCCGCAATGCAAAGGTAGGCGACGAGATCGACGCCTCGGTGCTCGGATCGGACTTCCAGCTGCCGGAGACCACGCACGCCGAATACCTGATCTTCGGCGATACCGCCTCTTTGCCCGCGATCAACTCCCTGCTCGACGCGATCGGCGACACCCCGGCGCGCGCCTGGCTGGAGTGGCAGTACGAATCCGACCAGACTCTCCCGGTCCGCAACAAGCCGCACCACCAGGTCACCTGGCTGCAGCGCATCGACGACGGCCGACTGATGCGCGAGCAGGCGCAGAAAATCGAATGCCCTCACGATGCCTTCGCCTGGGTGGCCTGCGACGGGCACACCACGCGCTCGATCGTGAAGACCCTCAAGACCACGCACGCGCTGCCGAAGTCCGCGATCAAGGCACGCGCCTACTGGAAGTAGGCGGCTACACCGGCTCGGGCTCCAGCCGCCAGCCGGCGGCGCGGGAGCGCTCATTCCAGAAGTCGGCGTAGCGGCCGCCTAGCGCGAGCAGCTCTGCGTGGGTGCCGCGCTCGATGATACGGCCGCCATCCAGGAACAGGATTTGATCCGCGTGCGCGATGGTCGTCAGCCGATGCGCAACCACGATCACCGTCTTGTCCCTGGTCAATTCGTGCACGCCACGCACGACCACCGCCTCGGTGTGCGGATCGAGCGCACTGGTCGCCTCGTCGAGCAGCACGATCGGCGCGTCCTGGAGCAGCGCGCGGGCGATCGAAACCCGCTGCCGCTCACCGCCGGACAGCGCCGCGCCACCCTCGCCGACCACGCTGTCGTAGCCATCGGGCAGCCGCCGCACGATCTCGTCCACCCTGGCCGCCTCGGCGACGCGGCGCACCTCTTCGTCGGTGGCGTCCGGTCTGCCGATGCGAATGTTGTCCGCGACCGAGCGATTGAACAGGTAGACGTTCTGGAACACCAGGGAGAGCTGGTTGAGCAGGCTCGCGGAGGGTTGGTCGCGCACATCGTGCCCGGCGACCTCGACCCGGCCGGACTCGACGTCGTAGAACCGCGCGGCCAGCCGCAGCAGCGTGGTCTTGCCCGCACCACTCGGACCGACGATCGCGGTGGTGGTGCCCGCGGGAACGGTGAACGACAGGTCCGAGAGCGTCGGCTCGCCCGGCCGGTAACCGAAGCTCACCCGGTCGAAGACGACTGTCGGGGCGCCTGGCGTGACCGGGCCACTCGTCTCGGGCAGGACGGGTTCGGCGAGCAGCCCGGTGATCCGCTCCGCCGCGGCGCTCGCTCCGCGCAGCGCCATGCCGAGCTGTGCGGCCTGGTTCAGCGGTTCGATGAACCGCGCGCTCACCGCGATCAACGCGATCGCCGACGCGGCCGAGACGGCGCCGTCGGTCACCCGGCTCACCGCCACGTACACCAGCACCAGGAACACCGCCTGCACGAACAGCGCGAAAACGATCAATCCCGGGACCGCACCGAATACCGCCTTGGTGATGGCCGAACGCTGTCGCGCGAGCGCCGAATCCAGTGCCCGGTTGCCAGGGCCCACCGCACCGAAGGCGCGAAGCACCGGCTGCGCCTGTGCGAATTCCACCACCCGTGAATCGGCTTCGCCGGCCGCCGCGTGCATCCTGGCGTCGGAGCGGGTATATGAGCGGTTCGCCGCGAGGTTGACCAGGTACAGCACCGGCGCCGCGAGCAGCATGGTGAGCGCGATCCGCCAGTCCACGAACAGCATGCCGACGGCAACGCCCAGCGGCACGATGACACTGGTCAGCGCCTTGGCAAGCAAATAGGCGAGAAGCCCCTGCACCTCGCGTACGTTCTCCACGACCACGCGGCCGAGCGGGCCCGCGTCGCGGGTCTCGAACCAGCCGAGCGGCAGCGCGTTCAACTGATCGCCGAGCCGGGTCTGCAGTCCCTGCTGCATGCCGACGCCGATCCGCAGACCGGTCACGGCGGCCCGGTATCCGAAGACGATCACGCCGCCCACCGCGAGCGCCAACCCGAGCGTCCACAACCAGGCACGCTCGAGATCGCGGTCGAACAGGGCCTCCAGCACCGGGACGAGCAGCAGGTAGGCCGCCGCCTGGCAGAGCGCCTGGATGACGATGGCAGCCAGCAGTTTCGATGACAACGGGGCGAGTTCGTCCGGAACCAGCCCGAAAACCTTGCGAATCATCGTGTTTCCTCCAGATCGACCAGCGCCATGTCGCCGAGCGCGGACTCGTTGATCTCCCACAGCCGCTGGTAAGTGCCGCCCGCGGCGCGCAGGCTCGCGTGATCGCCCTGTTCCACCAGGAAGCCGTTTTCCAGCACCAGGATTCGGTCGACACCTGTGATGGTGTGCAGCCGGTGTGCGATGACCAGTACAGTGCGCCCGGCCACCAGTGCGGCGAGCGCGTCCTGCACCGCCGCCTCCGATTCCGGGTCGGCGAAGGCTGTCGCCTCGTCCAGCACCAGCACCGGGGTATCGGCGAGCAGCGCGCGGGCAATCGAAAGCCGCTGCGCCTCGCCGCCGGACATCGTCGCGTCCACGCCGATCTCGGAGTCGTAGCCGCGTGGCAGCGCCATGATCCGGTCGTGGATCTGGGCCGCCCTGGCAGCCCGCTCGACCGCCTGCGCGTCCGCTTCGCGCCGGCCGAGCAGCAGGTTGTCCCGGATCGTGCCACGGATCAGCCGCACATCCTGGAAGACGAATCCGACCGCGCTGTAGAGCTCTTCGGTGCCGAAATCGCGAATGTCGCGCCCGCCGATGGTGATCCGGCCAGAGTCGACGTCGTAGAACCGCGGCAGCAGCTTGGCCAGCGTCGATTTGCCCGAGCCACTCGGACCGACCAGCGCGGTAATGGTGCCGGGCCGCAGTTCCAGGTCGATGCCGTGCAGCACTTGATGGTCGGCGCGATAGCCGAAGCCGACGCCCTCGAACCGCACGACACCGGGCTCGGCGGGGGCGGGCGGCGCGGCTTCGCCCGGCGCGCCCGCTCTGAGCTCAGGCGTCTGCTGCAGCTCGTGCAGCCGCTGCGCCGCGGCGCCCGCCGTGCGCACTGCCTGTGTGCTGTAACCCAGACCGAGCAGCGAGCTGCCCAAACCCAACCCGACCAGCACGAAGGGCAGCACATCCAGCGGTGCGACCCAGTCCAGGCCCACGGCGGCGAGTCCGCCCGTCACCACGACCAGCATCACGAAGACCGGGGCGACCACGAGGTCGGAAGCCGACTGGATGCCGATGACGGGCGTCTTGAGCCGGTCCAGGCTGCGCGCCTGGCCGTCCACCGACTCCTGATACGCGCTGTGCGCCTTGCCCGCCTGGCCGAAGGCCCGCACCACCTGGATGCCGTCGACGAACTCGATGGTGGCCTGTTGGGTGCGCCGCTCCCAGCGGGTGTACACCGCGAGCCGGTCCCTGCCTTCCTGGTCCATCATGCGGCTGAACAGCACCGCGTAGGCGATCAACGGCAGCAGCAGCAGCACCGTCAGCCGCCAGTCGATGGTGACCAGGTAGGCCAGGGTGACCAGCGGCACCGTCACCGCGCCGACGAACTCCAGCCGCGCGTGCGCGATCAGATAGTGCAACGCCTCGACATCGTCCTGCAGGTATTTCTTCACCTCCCCCGAGGTGCGCTCGCCGAACCAGCCGAGCGGCACCCTGGTCAGCTTGGCCGCCAGCGCGCGGCGCACGGTGAGCTGGTAACCGGCGTCGATCAGGTGCGACCAGGTCAGCGCGACGGCCTGGAGCAGGCCCCGGACCACGAGCACGCCGACCGCGATACCGAGCAGCCGCCACACCCGATCGGTGTCCACCGGCACCGCGAGCAGCTCCCGACACGCCTCGACGATCAGCGCGAACGGTACGACGGTGCACACCGAGGCGACTGCCACGATGAGGCTCGCGATCGTCAGTGTGCCGCGTACCGGGGCGAGGATCTCCCTGCGCGCCAGCGCCTCCTGTTGCTTGCGTTGCTTCGCCACTGCCTTCGGCGGCCGATTCCCGGTCTCCGCCGCCGGTAGCGACGTGACTTCCACCGTCATCTGCCTCGCCTCTCCACCATCGAATAGTCCCTCGAAAGATAGGTTAGGCTAAGTTGCCTTCGAACAGTGGGGGACACCCGCACGAGCCAATTCCCCCATACCGGTTCGGCTTTTGCGCATCGAGCGGAATCGCCCCGAGCGCCGCGGCGTTGCCCCTGTCATGACCACAACGGCATCCGATCGATCCGCTGCCCCAGTCGTAGACACCGGGACCGAGTTCGGCGCGAAAGTCACCGAGCGACTGAACCGCGAATCCGTCCTCTGGTTGACCACCGTCGGACCCACCGGGACACCGCAGCCCAACCCCGTCTGGTTCCAGTGGCGCGACGGCGAATTCCTGATCTTCAGCCAGCCCGGAAAGCCGAAGGTGCGCAATATCCTGCGCAATCCCCAGGTCGCGCTGAATCTCAACAGCACAACCACCGGCGGCGACGTCGTCGTACTCACCGGCACGGCACGGATCGACGAACAGCGGCCGACCGCAGACGAACTCGCCTCCTACACAAGGAAATACGCCGAGGGTCTGCTCTCCATCAACATGACCGAGGAGCAGTTCTACGCCGAGTACTCGGTGGTCCTGCGTATCACCCCGGATCGGCTGCGCGGGTTCTGATCGATCGCGTTCACGCCGCCCTCCACCACCGCGTGCCGCCAACGCACCGCTCACGACGGCCGGACTCCACCTGAGAATCACGGGCCCGTGAGCCGCTGTTTTCCGATCCGTCCACGAGACCGCGGCCTCGCGCGGATCGCCCGCGACGTCCCGGACTAGGGTCGGTACCGATGAGAAGGCGGCAGCAACCGCCGTTGCCGAAGCGGCACGGCTTGGATCCGGCTCGGCTGCGATTGCCGGAGCACGGCGCCTGGGCGACCATTCGCGACCACTTGGTCGAGCGGCTGCCCCGGGTGCCGACCGCGCGGATCGATGAACTGCTGCGCGCGGGCGGCATCGTCGACCTCGACGGTCCGATCGCGCCCGACGCTCCGTACGTGCCGGGCGGTGCGGTCTGGTTCCACCGGGATCTGCCCGAGGAGACGACGGTGCCGTTCGACATTACTGTCGTGCACCGTGACGACGATCTGCTGGTGGTCGACAAACCGCACTTCCTGGCCACCATCCCGCGCGGCAAACACATTCTGCAGACCGCGCTGGTACGGCTGCGCCGGGAATTCGACCTGCCCGATCTGGTCCCGGCCCATCGGCTGGATCGCGTCACGGCAGGCTTGGTGCTGTTCGTCGTCGATCCGGCCCGGCGTGGCGCCTACCAAACCATGTTCCACAAGCGCACGGTCCGCAAGGAGTACGAGGCGATCGCTCCGTTCGATCCCGGACTGACGCTGCCGCGCGTAGTGCGCAGCCGGATCATCAAGGAGAAGCAGGTGCTCGCGGCCCAAGAGGTGCCGGGCGAACCCAACGCGGAGACCGAGGTCGATCTGCTCGAGCACCGCGACGGGCTCGGTCGCTACCGACTGCGCCCGCACACCGGCCGCACCCACCAGCTACGCCTGCATATGAACGGCCTCGGCATCCCGATCCTCGGGGACGACTTCTATCCCGTGCTCACCGACAAGCCGGTCGACGATTTCACCCGGCCGTTGCAACTGCTGGCCACGTCGCTCGAATTCACCGACCCGGTCAGCCGTACGCCGCGCCGCTTCGAAACCACCCGCACACTGCAGGCCTGGACCGATCCGGAAGGGTGGGCCGGCTGACGACACTCGGGTCAACCGGCCCTGGCGCGGGACGCGGTGGCTGGGCCACGCCCCGTCCCCGCACGGCTCATACCTCGACCGACTCGGATGCACGGAGAAATGTGACCCATCTGGCTGCGGAACACCACGGCGCCCGGCGTACCTGCCGCCGATCCGTAGACTGATCGCGATGTCTCAGCACGATTCCGTAGCTCCGCCCCACCCCCACCATAAAATTCACGCGTACATCGACGTGGCCGTCGTCGTGATCGTCCTGGCAGGCACCAATCTGATCGCACACTTCACGACCGCATGGGCGAGCATTGTCACGGTGCCGATCGCCGCCGTCGCGCTGCTCGCGCTCGTGCGCAGGCGCGGTCTCGGCTGGTCGGAGTTGGGGCTCTCACCTCGGCACTGGCGACGCGGTTCGCACTACGCACTCGGCGCGGTGGCGGTAGTTCTCGCGGCAGTGGCGATCGGGGCGGCACTGCCCGCCACCCGTCCGTTCTTCCTGGCCGACCGCTATGCGACCATCTCCGGCGCGTTGATCGCCTCGATGATCGTCATCCCATTGCAGACGGTGATCCCCGAGGAGCTCGCCTTCCGCGGTGTGCTGCATGGCACACTCGACCGGGCGTACGGTGCACGCGGTGTCTTCGCTGCGGGCTCCCTGTTGTTCGGCATGTGGCACATCGCGTCCTCACTCGGACTCACCTCGGGCAACCACGGCCTTTCGGGATTCGTCGGCGGCGGGATTGCCGGGCAGGTCATCGGGATTCTGCTCGCGGTGCTCGCGACGGCCGCGGCGGGCGTGGTGTTCACCTGGCTACGCCGCCGCAGCGGCAGCCTGCTGGCCCCGATCGCGCTGCACTGGTCGCTCAATGGCGCTGGCGCGCTGGCGGCAGCGGTCGTCTGGCACACCACACTGACCTGATCCGACACCCACGCTGGCCATGGCCTTCAGCGCAGTGCTGTCGCCGCACCAGCCCGCCGACCACGATCCCGCCGCGTGATCGACGAACAACACGGGACCACTGGTGGCAGCGATCGTCTGGCATACCACACCGACGCGGGGCGCACTTCGGGGCGCCTCAGGATATGGCGTCGACCTTCCCGTCGGCCGCATTCGACCGTGCCGACGAATCACTCGCCCGCCAGGGACTCCCTCGATATTCGCTGTTGCGCGACCTTTCCATCCGGAGCCGACGGGGGTTCCGGACGCGGTTCATGCGCGAGCCGGAGTGAAATAATCGAACCAATTCTCGACACCGAACACGAACGGCAGAAAGCGCCGCTCAGCCGGATTTTTCGGCCGCACGGGGAATTTCGGCGGCCCGGCGTGTCGCCGTTGCTCCCGAGCACATGACATTGACCTCGGGCAGAGGTCGGTTTAGTCTCACTCGGATCACACATATGTTCGAGCGACTCATGTCTCCACCGATCGGCATGACACCTGCTCTTGGGAAGGCTCGCGATGTCCGACGAATTGTCGCACGGTAGTTCCGAGATCGCCGCGCTGGCACAGCAAGTCGAGACCGCGCGCGGCAAACTGCCCCTGCAATACGACCCGGCGCTGTTGCAAGTGTTGTCCGAACGCGAAATCGCCGCGGAACGCGAGCTCGCGGAATGGATTCGCGCGCAACGGCGCAAACAGCAGCGCAGCGAGATCGAAGCGGAACTGGCAGCCGAGAAACGCGACCGCAAGTCGGCGGCAGCCCTGCGCCGCTCCGACGATGCCGACGCCCGCTGGCATCGACGTGCGCTGGCGGCACGGCGGCGAGTGTCCAGCGCCGACGCGCGACTGGCGCAGCTCTACCGGCGAGCCGAATGGTCGTCGCGCGCGCTGATCGCCGTCGTCGTGCTCGGCATGGTGTGGGCCGGGGTCAACGTGCAGCACAACCTGGTGCCCAGCGGCGACATGTCGGATCCGCTGTACTGGTTGAGCTACGGCATCGAGGCGATGATCTCGATACCGATCATCACCATCATGGTCGTGGCGACGACAGCCGCACGGTGGGGCCGGGAACTGGCGCGCGGCAAGGTGATCTTCTTCGAGACCGCGCTACTTGGCACGACCATCGCACTCAACGCGGGACCGCACCTCGCCGCGGGCGATCTCGGCCGCGCCGGCGAGTACGCGATCGCTCCGGTGATGGTCGGCGTCGTGATCTGGCTGCACGCGTGGGTATCCGCGCGATACGCGGTACTGATCGATGGGGCGCCGGTGGTCGAGCGCGACCCGCAGACAATTCGGATCGAAGCGGAGCGCGCCCCGAAAGCAACGTTGGACAGTGGCCGCTATCGGCCCCTCGACGGAAAGGACGATTCGGCGAACGTCGGCCGATTTCGGTGCGATGGAAATACAGACGCGGTGCATGTGAGCAGTGGTCGCGCGGCAGATCACGATGCTTCCGGAGCGCGGGTTCATCGGCCCGAAGCCCGGGACGTTCAGTATTCCGTGCACGACAACACCACCGTCCACCCCAGTGTGGCTCCCACCACGGCGGCTTTCACTCGCACCGACACCTGGCGCGAGTCGGCCGCCACCTGGATAGCGACGAATCAGCCCGGCGGGGCGCCGGCCGACGATGCGTTGCCGTCGCGACCCAACGGCAACGCAGTCGATCTGCCGATCAACGGACGGGCCAAGTCATCGACCAACATTCACGCGGTCAACGGTCACCACGCGGTCAACGGTCACCACACCATCAACGGTCACCACACCATCAACGGTCACCACACCATCAACACTCACCATGCGGTCAACGGTGACACTGACAGCGGTCACCATCCGGTCAGCGGCCCGCATCTCACACCGACGAACCATACGAACCGCGAAGTCCCCCAGACGTCGATCACTTCTGGCCGCGCCGCCGAATCATCGAGTGACGGACTCGCGGTAGCACCGCATGCTGACGGCCCTACATTCCCGCAGGCCATAACTGACCACCCTGTTGCGAACTCCGCCAACGGCTATTTTCACGACCTTCCGGTCGACCCGCACACGGCCGCTCGGACCACCAACGGACACACCGCACCGCATGCGAAGAACGGAAGCACCGTTCCCGCGGTCATCGACAGCGAGAAGGCGAGGCCGCCCGACGATCACCCCATTTCCTCGCTCGCAAAATACGTCTTCGGCCTTCTGCCCGAGGAACACACCGCCCCCTCGACTGATGACCTGACGACACATTCCTCACCGGCCGAGGTGAAGGCGAAACCATTCAGCCCCATTAGTTCGTCTATGTCCGTCGACCCGGACCACGCACCGGTCGACGCGACGGACAGCGATGAGAAGTCCGGCGCCGGCGCGAACAAGTCCTCTGGGGTTGCCGCGAATACGCCTGCCTCGCAACAGATCTCGATTGACGATGTGCATGACGAATTCGCGGTCCGCGAGCGATCCGCCGCGGCAACCGGCAGGGCGAACCGAAAAACGAACGGCCTTCCGCCACAGCAACTCCCGAGTCTCGAACGTGGTAACCGTCCCACCGATCGAGCTCATCGCGGTGCCGACACCGTCGGGCGCGAGAGCCGCGATACCGTCGAGTCCATCCACATACTGCCCGCGGTGACCACCGGCACCGCCTCCCAGGAGAATGCGAATGCTACGGCGCCGCGGTCAGCACGCGGGAAATCGCCTTCTACCGACCAGGGCGACCGCTCCGCCGACGCGGAGAGTGAACAACTCGTCCTCGAGGAAGCCCCCGAACCCACTCGCCCGAACCTGCGTTCCGAACCGATACCGATCCTCGAGACGGACGAGGACGAGGACGTACCGATCGAGACCGACGAAGCCGACACCGATGACGACGAGATCTCGGCGATCGCACGGGCCATCACCGGCCGGCATCTATCGAATCTGCCGCTCGAGGAAGTCAGGGAGATCCTCGCCCTCGCCGACCAAGGCGGTACCACCCCTGCCATCGCCAACGAGCTCGGAGTCTCCCGCTCCGCGGTCACCCGCGTCCTCGACTCGGCGATCAAGGTCCACCGCCCTTACGCCATCACCGGCTGACCACACGTCCTTCTGACGGCACCGGCACAGCTGACCGCGCCACCAGGCGTCGCCGAAGTCCCAGAGCGAAAAAGTTGGCGCGGCCAGGATCTGAGCGAATAGCTATGGCCATCGTTTCCGAGTAGCCGCAGAATCCTCCGGCCGTGCCTACCAGTTTCCGTGCCGAACGGGCTGTGCCGCGGGAATTCCGAAGGCACAGCCCTGTTCCGGTCTACTCAGCTGCTATCGCCGCTGCTGGGCCGCTTCACTCGGACCGGCTCGTCGTAGCGGTCGAGGTCTGCTCGGCGCCCCGGTAGTAGGTCGCCGGCTCGTCGTGTCGCGCTCCTCGCGCTCCGCCGGACACCGAACCACCCGGCTTCCGGTCACCGTGCCCGGGCCACCACGCCTTGTGTCCGATCATCGCCGTGAGCGCCGGCGTGAAGAACATCGCCATGACGAACGCGGCCATCGCGATACCCACCGAGATGGCGAAGCCCATCTGCGCGAGCACATTGTTCCCGGCCAGCATCATCGACGCGAACGTACCCGCCAGGATCACCCCTGCCGCCGCGATGGTCGGTCCGGTGTGCCGCAGCGCCAGCGCCGCAGCCTGTTTCGGCTCGCTGCCTTCGCGCGCTTCCTCCCGTAGCCGCGCAACCATCAGGATGTTGTAGTCGGTGCCGAGCGCGACCACAAACAGATACATGATCACCGGCAGCGTGAAGATCAGGCCGGACTCGCCGCGGAAGTGCTGGAACACCAGCACGGCGGCGCCCAGCGTGGCGGCGAACCCGAGAAACACCGACGCCATCAGATACCACGGCGCGACCAGACTGCGCAGCAGCAATCCGAGCACGATCATGATCAGGATCGCCGCCACCGGGAACACGATCGAGTAATCGCGCGCCATCGCATCCTGGAAGTCGACGAACACCGAGGTCAACCCGCCGACCGCGGCCGTGACATCCGCGGGTGCCGCCGAGTGCGCGACATCCCGGAGCGGCCCCTTGACAGTATCGAGCGCGGCGTCCGACTCCGGTGCATCGGAGAGCGTCACCACGAAATCGGCAATCGTCCTGTCCGCGGACAACGTCGGCTCCGCCACCTGTCCCACGCCAGGCACCGCGCCCAGCGCGCTGCGGTAGGTGGTGAGCTGATCGACAGTCAATTCGCCACCGCCGGACCGCAGCAGGACATCCGAGGGCTGGGTTGTTCCCGCCGGCATCCCCTTCACCAATTCCTTGCTGTAGACCACGGATTCGGACGTTTCCGAGGTCGAGCCGGAGCTGAGGTCGAAGGTTGGGTGGAAGCCGAAGGCGAGCACACCGAGTGCGACAAGCACACCGCCCGAGACCACGGCGAAGGCGCCGGGCCGTCGGCCGAGCGCATTGCCGACCGCGGCGAAGCGCGCACCCTTCGGCTCGGTTCGCCATGCCTTGGACGGCCAGAACACCTTGGCGCCCAGCAGCGAAACCACCGCTGGCACCAGCGTGAGTCCAGCCAGCAGCGCCACCGCGACCGCGATCGCCAGCGCAGGACCGAGCGCACGGAACATGCCCAGCGTGGACAACACCAGCGCCATGAACGCGATGATCACCGCACCTGCCGCGGAGGTGATGGCCTCACCCACCCGAGTAACGGCGCTGATCATGGCGGTCTTCGGATCCTCACCCGCACGCAGCCGCTCGCGGTAGCGGAACATCAGGAAAAGGATGTAGTCGGTGCCGACGCCGAACAGCACGACCACCAGGATGGCGTTGATCGAAGCATCGATCTGCAGGTCGAATGCCTTGGCCACCACGGCGATCAACCCGCCGACCATGCTGGAGATCGCCCCGATCACGACGATCGGCAGCAGTGCGATCACCGGGCTGCGGAAGATGACCAGCAACAGCACCAGGATCAGCACGATGGTGGCGACGCCGATGATGGCCATGCCCTTCTCGCTGGATTCCTGCTGGTCCAAGACCTGAGCCGCCTGACCGGTGATGCCCGCCTTCAGGCCGGTGCCCGCTACTCGGTTCTTCAGCTCCGCACGCAGCGCCTTGACCGCATCGCTCTGCGTCGTATCGCTCGGATTGGTCACCTTCGTCATCTGCACCGCGATGATTTGGATCAGCCGGTTCTCCGAGGGCGGCGTCGGCTGTATCGCGGTGACGTCCTTGATCTGCGCGCCGAGCAGTTGTGTGCCGATCGACGCGACCGAGGCCGCGTCAGCGTCGGTCAGTGGCGACCCGTCCGCCCGCGCAAACACGATGATCGCCGCGGGCGCTGAACTCTGCGGAAATGCTTTCTGCTGCAATTCCAATGCCTGGATCGACTCGTAATGCGAAGGCAGAAAGGCGGATTGGTCGGTCGTCGATTTCAGTTCCGGTGCCGAGGCCACCACCGCGATGGCGAGGAGCACCCATAAGCCGATCACCTTCCACGGATTGTGGACGACCACGGCGCCAAGTCGTGCGAACATCTGCGGAGAATCCCTTCCCGATTCGTCAATGCTGGGGGCAGTTCAGATTTCGAGGTCCTGAGAGGTCGGGTGCTCGGCCGCGTCGACGACCGTCCGGTAGATGCGCTCCGGGATCCGGCCCTGCAGTTCGGCCGACGAATCCACGATCTCGACCAGGTAGTCACCCCACTCTCGGTCACTGCCACCGAACCCGAACAGGTCCCGCCAGCCCTTCCAGTCGGTCACTACGGCCAGCTCACGCCAATTGAATTCCTGCCGATGCACCACGAACTTGCCTTTGCGGCTCACGAAGACCCGCACCACCTCCATCCCCACCTTGCTGCACTTTCGTGATTCGCCGAGCCGCCTGCCGAAAAAGCGCTGTCTGCGCGCGCCGCCCGGGCCGACCCTCAGCACGATCTCGCGGACGTCGTCCACCCCGCCCGGCTCGGCGGACTCCTTGACGTAGGTTACGCCGCCGACCGGCGCGTCGATCGGGTCCGCGCTCGTCGGGTTGTTCGGATCGGTGGTCATGCCAATTCCCCATTTCAATAAATCAATACGCATTCACGCATGCGTATAGGCCAGCGGTCCCTGCCGGAATCCCGCGGCGCCGGTGTCGATTCGGTGTTGTCGGCGACGCTCCAGCGCCCCGTCCGAATCACTATAAGTAGATGTATACGTATAACGCAACGGTGGGCGGACGGATCCCCGTATCACGCCCCGGCAGGGCAGCGGCTCATGGCCTCATCGCGAGTGATTTCATGTTTCGAACGCCCTCAGCATCGGCTTGCGCGTTGAGCGTGGCCTCTTCGCCCTCCGGCAATCGCAGGGTCCAGGCCAGCTCTTAGTTGCTCTTCTCCAGGAGCCTCGGGCAACGGTCGGCGCCTGGTGGCCGACAGCGGGCGGGTCTCCAGCAGGTCGACGCGGCGTCGACGCCGGCGATCTCGTTCTCGTCAGCTGCGGCCTCGACGTGCCGTCTCAGTCATCCACCGAGCCCCGCACAGTCGAGCAGATAAGTGATCAGCGGCTGGTAATACTCTGGGCGGACTCCGTCGTCGAGCGGAACGGTGACGGCGATCTTGCCCTCGGCCTGTCCGGCGAACAGTGCCGGGTCGTTGCAATCGGCGAATCCGACAGTCTCGATGCCTGCTTCACCTGCCGCACCGGCCCAGCCATGATCGGCTATGGCCAGATCGGGCCAGCGGCGGGGCTCGGCGTCGCGCAACTCCCGAAGTACCGCCTGCATAGGGTGCGGATCATGGGTGTGTTTCAGCCTGTCGTCGGTACCGAGCGCGGCAACCCCTGAGGTATAGACGATTTCGCGACTCTTCGGCCCACCGGGAGTGTCGACCCGATACGTCCACCCGGCGGCAGGTGTCAGCACCGCACATCCCGCCGCGCGCAATGCATCCTCGACAGTTCGATAGAGGCCCATGAGCGTCTCCGGATGCCCGGTCGCCAGGATCACCGTCTCCCGGCGGCGGGCCGCAAGCCCGATCCGCGCGCCCACCGCCTCGAGCGCATCGATAGTCAGGTCCGCGTCGATAGTGTCGGAGCCCCGCAGATGACGGGGGTCGGGGCTGACCCCACACAACCGCGCCATCATGTCCAGAGTCTCAGCGAACGTCCAATCCTTCAGCGCCAGCCCGAACTGATACCCCGGATCCTTCTCCACCATCTTGCGATAGTTCGTCAGATTCCCCTCCCGAGGCGTCGCCACCTCCCCCGCGACCCGTGTCTTCAGCAGATGCTTCCGCAGCAGCACTCGGTCATAGGGTTGGCCAGGTCGAGTCACGTACCCCACCGTTCACACCTCCATGGCCTTCTCCCGCACCTCGATACAAGCCAGCGCGTATAGCGCCCGAGCGCGCTGTCTCTGTCGAGCGCCACGCTCACGGCAAGACCAGCTGAGCCACCGAGCGTAGTCAAAGGGCGCCTCTGCTTCGCCCCGAAGCCACCATTACACGACCCGTCGATGATGTCCGTTGTCCGTCGCGCGGCCGATGAAGCGAGCGCATTGACAGTTCGCTGCTCCCAGGTCTCGGCGGAATGGGCCGCCGAGGGCGCAGGCCGCAGCCTCTACCTCGCCGATGACCAAACGCCCGATACCGCCACGTCGATGAACGCTGCTCCGTCAGCGTGCCCGTCCAGGCCGCGAGGAACCAACCATGCCGCACCCCGCTTGCCAGCGGTCCCGTGGCAAGACCTCCAGAATTACCTGACGGTCGGGCTCCAGTCGTCGGGCAGGACCCGAAAAGCGCGGTAGGTGTTCAGTGGCCGCACCACCCTGAAATCCCGCCGGTCGAGAGTCAGTATCGCATCGGTGTCGAATTCGTTTGCCAACGTGACGCACACCGCGTCAACGATGTCCAGGTCCAAGCCGTCATAGCTCGCGCGGACCTCAACAGCTGTCCGCAACTGCGCCGCATCCACATCAGCGACGACAATTCGCGTAGACGTGATGCGATCGGCGAGCAAGGCGAGGATGCCGTCGGCGACCGTACGACCAGCACGCACGCTCGCGACATGATGCACTTCGGTCAGCGCGAGGGGGCTGACTACCAATGCGCTGGCTTCATCGGCCGCGCGGCGAACAGCGAAATGTTCGGGATCCGAGCGATTGAACAGTGCGAGAATTCCAGAGGTGTCCGCTACAACGATCATGCGGGCCGGTTCATCGCATCACGAATGTCGTCCTTACCGATCGGCCCCCCGAGATCGAACGTCTCATCGTCGGTGAGCAGCGGCGTCTCCCATCGACGATGCCGCATCAGATAGGCCCGTACAGCATCGCGGGTGATTTCGTGCTTGGACCGTCCTTCCACGTCAGCTTGCGCGTTGAGCGCCGCCTCTTCATCCTCCGGGAGCCGCATTGTCCAGGCCATTGAGTTATGATACCACTTGCGATACCAATAGAAACCGGACTGCCCGCCTGAAGACCGTCCACTCAACACACGCGACCTCATGTCGCACGCCCATCAGAACACTGCACCATATTTCGGCGGCACTCGCCTACATTGCGGGTAGCTGCTCGCCTTGTACGACTTCGATGTCGAGGTCGAGTTTGACGGTGGTGCCGACGGCGGCCACTCCCGCGCGCACGACCGCGTTGTAATCGATCGCGAAATCGTTGCGGTGCAGCAGTGTTTCGGCGTGGAACGCGGCACGCACACCACCCCACGGATCCGCTCCGAACCGACCGTAGGTCACCTCGAGATCGACCGAGCGACGCTGCCCGTGCAAGGCCAGCTCACCCGACATCACCCAGGTGTCCCCACCGGTACGACGCAACCCGCTGCCGGTGAAAGTGATCATCGGATAATTGTCGACATCCAAGAACTCCGGCGAACGCAGGTGATTGTCACGCATCGAGATACCGGTATCGATACTCGCCGCCTTGATCTCCGCGTACCCAGTGGACCGCTCGAACGGCTCAGCAATATCGAGCCGCCCACTCACCTCCGCGAATCGCGCCTTGATTCTCGCAATACCCAGATGACGCGCTGCGGCGATCACCGTCGAATGCACCGGATCGATCGTCCACGGCCCCGGCGGCGGCGACACCACCACACCTGCCACCGGCACCAGCACCACCTCACCGAGCACACCGGTCCCTACCGAAGAAATCTGCACGGTCCGCGCCACCGGCCCGAACCCGACCGCAGTGAGCACCGCGGTATGAATACCCGCAGGCAACAGCTCAGTGCCCACCGCGCCGGTCTCGTCGACGACCGCACGGGCGATCTGGTGCCCTTTCATATCGGTCACCGTCAACACCGCGTCCGGCACCGGCCACCCATCCGCGGTGCAAACACGACCGGTCAACCCACTCATCAACGATCCCCGAGCCCGTAACCGAGCCGCACATCGTAGGCGACCTCGCCACCGGACACCGTGACCTGCCCGGTCACCGGCGGATAACCACGAGCAATCACGGTGTACTGCCCTTCGAGCAGATCGGTCACGACATAGCAGCCGTTCTCGTCGGTGCGTGTTATCGCGGTCACCTCACCCGCCGCGTCGAAAACGCTGACCAGCACATCCGGCACCGCCCGGCCGCCGTCGGTCCACGCAGACCCGGCAAGCACCGCCATCGCAGCCAACTCGATGTCATGACGCAACACACCACTGTCCGGCACCGTCAATGTGGTCGCACTGGGACGCATATGCTCAGCGACCGCGACCAAGGTATAGACACCCGACACCACACCGTGACACACGTAGGTGCCGTCGACGCCCGTGACAGCCGCCCCGACCACCTCACCACGCAAATCGGTCAACGTGACGGTCGCACCCGACAACGGCACACCGTGCCCGGCGGTACGGACCACACCCGACAACTCACCGGCACCCACCAAGGTCACATCCAGCCGCTGAGGCCGCGGACCGACCGACACATTGACCGCAGCCGGCTGGTGCCCTATCGCCGACGCGATCAGCACATAGCCACCCACCTCCGGCGCACTGATCGCATAACCACCATCAGCAGCACTGCTCGCCCGCGCGACCTGACGGCCACCCTGGTCGATCAACGTCAACACCGCACCCGGCACCGGACGACCATCCTCACGGTGGACACGACCGCCCAACGCCCCACCGTCGAAGTCCGACCCGGGCAATCCGCCAGTCGACAGACCGGCCTGTGACGACGCATCGACCTGGTACACACGATGACCGTTCTGTGCTACCGACGCATGCCGCCCGACCGATGCGGCCGGCACCGGTTCAGGCTCGGACAACACCCGCTCGGCGCCTTCCCAGAGTTGGTTTTCGTCCCAGCTCGACTCGGCCAATACAGCCAGTTCGGCGTCCAGTGCCGCCATGCCGTCCGTGGCGGTCGGATTGTCCTGCAACGGAGACTTTTTCGTAGTCGGGTCGAGAGCCGGATCGATGTCGATCGTGCGGCGCAGCGGACGGTTCGGGAGCAGCGCGGTCGCAACGAGGGCGACGACCGTCGCGGCCGCGGCGATGAGGAAGATCCGGCCGGTCGCATCACCGTAGGCGGCGCGCACGATCGTGGCTATCGGTGTCGGCAAGGCATTGAGATTGAGGTTGCTGCCACCGGGGGACCTGGTCTGCACACCGAGCTTGGCGAAACCCTCTGCCGAGAGCTCGCTCACCCGGGTAGCCAGTACCGAACCCAGCACCGAGACACCGATCGCGCCACCGAACGTGCGGAAGAAGGCGACGCTGCTGGACGCGGCGCCGATACTGTGCACGCTCACGGTGTTCTGCACGGCCAGAACGAGATTCTGCATCATCATGCCGACGCCGAGCCCGACGATGGTGATGTACGTGCCGACCAGCCACAGATTCGTGGCGTGATCGATCGTCGAGAGCAGCCCGAACCCGACCACCAACAGCGCACCACCGGCGACAACGAACCCCTTCCACTTCCCGAACCTGGTGATCAGCTGTCCGGAGCCGGTCGACGCGACGAGCATGCCCAAGACCAGCGGGATGGTCAGTACGCCCGCCCGGGTCGGCGAGTACCCGCGCGCGGTCTGGAAATACTGGCCCAGGAAGGTGGTGGCACCGAACATGCCGATTCCGACCGCGATCGAGGCGATGATCGCCAGACCGGTGGTGCGTTCGGTAATGATCGGCAGCGGGATGATCGGCGACTCGGCTCGGGACTCGACCCACACGGTCGCGAGCAGCAGCAACACACCCGCGGCGACATACAGGGCCGATTCGCGGGAGAACCACGCGTAGTAGCCCGCCTTCCCGGCGAACGACACCCAGATGAGCAGCACCGACACACCGCCGGTCAGCAGGGCGGCGCCGAGCCAGTCGATCGACACCCCGTCCTTGCGCTCGGTGGGCAGCCGCAAGGTCCGCTGCAACAGCACCAGCGCGATCACCGCCAGGGGCACACACACGAAGAAGCACCAACGCCAGCCCAGCGAGCTGTCGACGATGATGCCACCGAGGATGGGTCCGCCGGACATCGAAACCGCCATCACGGCGCCCATGTAGCCGGAGTAGCGTCCGCGTTCACGCGGCGCGACGATGGAGCCGATGATCGCCACGGCCAGCGCGGTCAATCCGCCCATGCCGATGCCCTGGATGACGCGCGCGACCAACAGCACAGGCACATTTCCCGCGACGCCGGCAATGATCGAGCCGACAACGAAGATGACGATGGCCGACTGGACCAGCAGCTTCTTGTTGAACAGATCGGCGAATTTGCCCCAGATCGGGGTGGACGCGGCATTGGACAGCAGCGCCGCGGTGATGACCCAGGCGTATGCGGTCTGCGATCCCTCCAGCGCGCCGATGATGGTGGGTAGCGCGGTGGAGACGATGGTCGTGCTGAGCAGCGCCGTGAACAACGCCGCCAGCAAACCGACCATCGCTTCGAGGATTTCGCGGTGGGTCATCGCGTACGGGGCGCGCCGGGTCCCCGCCTCGACTGAACTAGACATCTACTTCCTGACTCTCTGTCGAAACCGGCTGGTGCTCGTCCACCGCGGTGTGGTGCGCAACTGCGGCCAGTGAATTCCTGAGCTTCTGAATAACCATGGCGGCCTGCTCGGCTTCGTCCTCGCTCCAGTCGGCGAGAGCGGCCTGCAATCCCCGTGCGCGCGACACGCGGATGCGCTGCAGCAGATCGCGTCCTTCGTCGGTGATTTGGATGAGGGTGGCCCGTCCGTCGCTGGGATCGGCATGGCGGGCAATGTCGCCGGAGGTCACCAGCTCGGCAACATGCCTGCTCAGTGTCGATGGGCTGATACACAGGTCCACGGCCAGATCCACCTGTCGGCACCGCCCTCTGGCCTCGAGGGAGCCCAGCACACCGATACCGCCTGGAAACAGGTGCCCTTCTTCCGGGTGAGAGAGGGCAGCACGGATCGCCCGGCCCATGAAATAGAGCTCCTTTATCAGGCTCTGAGCCGTATCGGGTGACACTGCCATGCCCACTCCCAGCACGAGATTAGTTGCTTGCGGTATGCAACTATACATAGCTTACTTTCGCTAAGCAATTAGACCATCGGCGAAACTTCGGTGGGTCGGCCCGCCATCTGAATACGGCGAAGGCCCGCCTCCCAATCGGGAAGCAGGCCTCTTGTCGACGATCTCGCAAATTCGGAACGTGCCCACCTCTAGACGGCTGGGGCATGCGGACAGGAGCATTGAACGTAGTCGAATGGCGGCCCCGCTTCGCCACGAAGCCACCATTTCACTACCGGCGATGGGCGTGAACGAGCGAAGACCCGCTTCCCGGAACGGGAAGCGGGCCTTCGAGTTTCAGGTTGAGGAGATGCTTACTTGGCCTTCTCCAGCACCTCGACCAACCGCCAGCGCTTGGTGGCCGACAGCGGACGGGTCTCCATCAGCTGAACACGGTCACCGATACCGGCGACCTCGTTCTCGTCGTGCGCCTTCACCTTGGAGGTGGTGCGGATAATCTT
>NZ_JBFRFQ010000030.1:0-81126 GCF_052114905.1 Nocardia sp. 2TAF39 | reverse complement strand
GGCCTGCTCCAACGAACGGAATGCGCCGTCGTGCCAGCAGTTACGGTGGAAGTGGCGCCACATCTCGGCGTCGGCGAGGGTAATCGTCATCGGATGGCCCGCCATGGTTTGACGATCTTGGCTTCGATGAGGACGTCGAGTGCGGCGGCCTTGTCGGCGCACGTTTCGGTGTCGCAGCCGATCCGCGCCTGCCACACCAGATGTGCGTCCTCCGTGGTGTACGGAGTATTAGGTGCGGCGTGGCACTCGGCCCTCTTCAGGGGCCGATCGAAGGTGCAGATCGTGCCGTAGAAGACGGCAGCGACGGCGAAGGCGATCAGTAGAGCGATGGGCATCTTGTCTGTACCCCCGGGCGCGTTGTGTCAGTTCTGGAGTTGGAAGCACCCGATGCCGGATCACGGCCCACGGTCGAATTCGAGGCCAACCCCGGCATCGGGAGCTGAACCTCACGTTAAGAACGAGACATGTACCGATCAGGTACCTTCCGTACCCCATGCCATCTGGTCGGATACGCTTTAATCCAGTGGGTAGGCCATAGGAGGGGCACCATGCGGGACCCCAGAGGTGAAGCGCCTGTCGGCACACGAATCAAGTGGCTACGCGAGCGCGCAGGCATGTCGCGCCCGGTCCTGGCCGGGCTGGTCGGGCGGTCGGCGGAGTGGATCAAAGCGGTCGAGACAGGCAGGCTCCAACCACCGAAGCTGCCGATGCTGCTGCGGATCGCGCAAGCACTGGAGGTCAAGGATCTCGCCGAGCTGACCGGGAACGGACACGCCGTGTCGGTGGCGGTGTTCGCCGGCGAGCAGCACGAGGCGCTGACCGAGGTACGCCACGCCCTCACCGACTATCGGATGACAGCCGGTGCTCGTGCCAGCAGCGTCGAGCATCTCGCGATTCGCCTGGACCAGGCGTGGAAGATTCGCCATACCAGTCCAGATCACCGAACCCAGCTGGGCGCCTTGCTCCCTGGCTTGATCAGGGACGCGCAACAGGCTGCTCGAATCCCTGGGCCAACGCGCAGGAAGGCGCGGCGGATCCTGGCGGGCGTCTATCAATTGGCGGACTTCTACGTCGCGTATCAGCCTGCCCCGGAATTGGTTTGGCTCGTCGCGGACCGCGCCATGAACGAGGGGTTCGAAGCGGACGACCCGTACGTGATCGCGTGCAGCACCTGGGCGATGGTGCAGGCGCTGCGTGACTCCGGCCGTTGGGAGGAGGCGATCGAGCTTGCGCGGTATGCGCTGGATCAGCTCGCGCCCTACCTCGGCGGGGATGAGACGCCGGACGATTGGCGGGGGATCGCGGGCGCGCTCGAGGCTGAGGTGGCGTACGTGCATGCTCGCCGGGGCCGTTATGGCGAGGCGTGGAAGCACTGGGAGGCCGCCGATGGGACGGCGCGGCAGCTGGGTCCGGGGTATCGACATGTGCAGACGTCGTTCTCGATGCCGGTGATGGCTGCCCATGCGACAACGCTGGGGGTGGAGTTGCGGCGCTCGGCTGAGGCGCTGCGTTCCGCGAGGGAGTTGGACGCGGAGACGATCGTGTCGGTGCCGCGCCGTAGTCGGCATTACATCGAGGTGGCCCGTGCATATTCGCAGCGGCGGGAGGCGGCTGCGGCGTTCGCGATGTTGGAGAAGGCCCAGCAGACGGCACCCGAGACGATCCGATACAACGGGTTCGCGCGCGAGATGCTGCATGGGCTGGTGAAGTCACCGCCAACGGGGATGAGCCGCGATGTTCGGGAGCTTGGTCGACAGATCGGCATATCCATTTAGGTCCAACAGAGATGAAAGAGCCGCCGCCGCGGATATCTGGTTGTGTGTGCGATGACCGTTTACCCGAAGCGATGGCGCGGATTGAGCGTGCCCGCGGTGCGATCATCGCGACCGGCGAGGAACATTTGCGCAGTGAGGGTGGTCGGTGCGCCCGAGCGGTCGAAGGTGTACCGGCGAGCCCAGCATGCACTGCACATGGCCGAACAGGCACGTAACCGACTGCTGGTCGATCTTGTCGGCGATGTTGCGGGAGTGTGGACGCAATCTCGGCTGCACCGATGACTTTCGGGTGAACCTGTCGTCGATACCTCTGGACATACGACAGACAGGAGTCCAGGCATGACAGGACCGTTTCGATTGGGCACGACCTCGGTGCGGGCAAACGGTGTCGATCTCGGCATCGAGAGCTTCGGCCGCGAGGACGATCCGCTGGTCCTGCTGGTCGGTGGCACAACAATGTTGTCCTGGCCCGACGCGCTGTGCGAGCGGCTCGCCTCGGACGGGCGGCGCGTGGTCCGCTACGACCTGCGTGACTCCGGCGCATCGACGACCCTCGACCCGGAGAACTCGGCATACGACCTGCGGGATCTCGCCACCGACGCGGCTGCGCTGGTAGAGGTGCTTGGTGCCGGGACCGCCCACCTCGGTGGGGTCGGCGTCGGCGGGATGGTCGCTCAGGTCGCCGCGCTGGACCACCCGGACGTGTTCTCCGCACTGACCCTCGTCAGCACCCGGCCGGTGGCGCCGGGCCCGGTCGACGAGGACCTGCCCGACCACGACCGCGCGGTCATGAGCGCGCTGTTCTCCCGCCCACGGCCGGACTGGACCGACCGAGACGCTGTCGCGGCGTTCGCCGCCCAGGGCGCCGAGCCGATGGGCAACGATCCGCAGCAGGCGCGGGCGACGGCGGCCCGAATCTGGGACCGGACACCGTCGAGCGATCCCGCGGTGCACCAGGCGAACCAGCTCGGGATGGTGTTCTCCCGGATCGACTGCGCCCCGCGCTGGCGGGAGCGGCTCGGTAAACTCGACGTGCCCACGCTCGTGGTGCACGGTCGCGCCGACCCGTTCTTCCCGGTCGGCAACGGCGAGGTCCTCGCCGCCGAAATCCCGGGGGCGCGACTACTCGTCCTCGACGACGTGGGTACCGCCCTGCGCCACGCTGCGGCCGACGAGGTCGCTGCCGCCATGCTCGCCCTGTAACCGCCCGGATGCGAGGCATCCTGAGCGGGCGGAACGCACCATATGCCGCGCGGTGGGACGTCACATCGCTCGGTGTACGTCGCTGCCGGTTTGCTGCAATGGCCAGATAGCTCCCCAGTAAGTGGCCGTCGATGGGGAGTTCCAACTGGCCGCTGACACAACGAAAGCACAGGTAAATCTGAGCGGCGGTGTGCGAGTTCGTCGCGGATAGTGGGTTGCGTCCGGTTCCGCAGAGTTCAGGTGTGTGCCGGGCTGATCGGGAGGCTCGGCGAGGGGTGGACGACCGCGGGGATGCCGCGGTGGAGAGGGGTCGGGATGCGCTCCAGTACTCCGCCCGCGAAGACGTCGTAGAGCGGGAGGGTTTCCAGGTGGACGTAGCCGATGTGGCAGTCGCATTCGGTGCGGGGGCAGGAGCGGGGGGTGAGGGCTCGGCGGTAGGTGTTGTCGTAGAGGTTGCCCAGGGGGGTGGGGACGAAGTGGCAGCGGCGGACAGTGCCTTCGCCGTCTACCGAGATCACCGAGGAATTGGTGCGGCAGGGCAGGCCCACGGAGCGATGCGGGTGGCGGCTGAAGGGGAAAAGCGGGTCGACGGCGGTCCAGGTGGACGCGGCTTCGTCGGTGTAGGTGTGGCCTTCGGCGGCGTTGACCCACAGGTAGATGTGGTCGGGCAGGTCGGCGCGCAGGCGGCGGGCGTGGTCGAGATGGTCGGGTAGGCCGACGATTCCGACGCTGAAGCGTACGCCGGCGCGGGCGAGGCGGGTGGTCTTGTCGAGGAAGCGGTCGTAGGAGGTCTGGTCGGGGTGGTAGGTGCACCAGAGGGCGACGGTGTCGAGGTCGGCGTCGGCGAGCCATTCGGTGCGGCAGCTCAGGTTGGTCTGGATGGCGACGCGGTCGATGTGCGGCTGCCGGGACAACTCGACCAGGGCGCGGCGGTACCACGACCGTACGAGTCCTTCGCCCCACGGGGTGAACAGGATCGAGAGGCGATCCTCGGTCTGCGCGCACGCCCACCGGATGAATCGTTCGAGGGCGGCGCGGTCGGCGCGGAGCTGGGCGGTCGAGTCGCGGCGCTTGGCGAACGGGCAGTACGGGCAATCGTAATCGCAGGAGGCCAGAGGGCCGCGGTAGAGAATAGTGAGATCCACTGCCGGTCACCGATGTTCGTAGGCTGCCATGGCAGCGCGGACCGCGGGGGAGAAGAATTCGGGGCCGATGGCGTCGGAGTAGGCCAAGCCCTCGGGGGTCAGACGCAGGTGACCTGATTCCGGGTCGACGAGCCAGCCGCGCTCGGCGAGAACATCCAATTCGGCGGGGAAGCTGTCGCGTGGTTCGTGACCGAAGCGCTGCCGGTAGTCCGCCACCGCGAAACCCTCGGCTTGGAGCAGGGATTGCAGCAGGTAGCGCCGCTCGGCCTCATCGCCGTCGATCGTCCGTCCGTAGACGGCGCTGGTGAAATCCTCAGTGGCCGTGTAGGTGTCGACGATCGCACGCACCTCGCGCGGGGCGACGGCGTAGTCGAACGAGTAATGCGTTCCCGACGTGTAGGAGCGGGCTCCGCAGCCGAGACCGATCATGCCGTCGGTCTGGCAGGCGTAATCGTCCGCCCCCTGGGGCGGCGCGTCGGTCCGGCGGAACATGCGCATGGAGATCTGCACGTAGCCTTCGGCGAGCAGATGGTCGCGGCCCTCTGCATAGCGGCGCAGACGTTGGTCGTCCCAATCGCGTTCGGCCGCGGCGGGATCGGCGTGCCGGTCCAGTCCGGTGAGCGGGCGGACGTAGAGCGGGTAGAGGTAGATCTCCTCGGGCCGCCACGCCAGCGCGGCGTCGAGCGACTCTCGCCACGTCGCCGCGGTCTGACCGTCGATGCCATAGATGAGGTCGATGTTCAGGACGGGTATGGCGACGTCGCGGATGCGGTCCAGCGCCGCCTCGACGTCCGCGCGTCGCTGCGGTCGCACAGCGGCGTGCGCCTCCTGTTCGATGAAACTCTGCACGCCCAGGCTCAGCCGTGTCGTCCCGCGTTCGGCCAGCACGGCGAGACGATCCGCGGTGGCGGTGGTGGGAGACGCCTCGACCGAGAGCGGGATGGCGCGCAGATCAGCGCCCATGATGCCCTCGGCGGTATCGCACAGTCGGGTCAGTTCACCGGCCTCGAGGAAGGTGGGGGTGCCGCCGCCGAAGGCGGCGGTGGCGAAGTGCGGTGTTTCGGCGTCGCCCAGTGCCGCGCGGACGGCCTCGGCCTGCCGGGTCAGCGCGTCCAGATAGCGCCCGGTGAGGCCGTCGGGCGCGCCGACCCGGGTGAACAGATTGCAGAATCCGCAGCGCACCTCGCAGAACGGGATGTGCAGGTACAGCGAGAGTGCTCGTCGCGACTCACCAGCCCAGAGCTCGGCGAGCGCCGGCCGCGGTGTGAGCGGGCGGTAGGCGGTCTTGTGCGGATAGGCGTAGACGTAGTTCTGATATGGTCGGGGCAGGGTGATCGTATGGGTCATGTGGGTGGCTCCAGGAAGAAATGTCCGTAGGGAACCGTCCAGACGGATTCGTGTCCGAGTCGGTGGCCGGTGTAACCGTCATCGCCGTAGGCCGTGCCGTGATCGGAGCAGACGACGGCGAAACAACGCCGCCGCGAACGCATCACGTCGAACAGTCGACCCACGTGCCGGTCGACGTATTCCAGGGCGGCGGCGTGGGTGCTCATATTGTCGCCGGTGTCGCGGCTCGCACCGGGCAGGTGGAACCAGTTGGGCTGATGGAGGGCCGAGACGTTGACGAACAAAAACAGCGGCCGCTCGGCGGGCGAGGCGGCTACCACCCTTTCGGCACACGCCACCTGGGCTTCGAACGACGTGGGTGATGCCACGGAGAACTCCGATTCCCAATGGCTTTCGGCGAACAGGCCGGGCAGGACATTGCCCAGCGCGCCCTGTTTGTTGAAGAAGCCGACGCCGCCGACACAGGCTGTGTGATATCCGCGCGCGGCGAGTGCGGTCACCAGATCGGGTTCGTCGAAGACGAAGGTGCGCTCGGCGGTGGTCTCGCTGCCCGTGAAGCGCGCGGCGAACAGCCGCGGGTGCGGGCCCGGCGTCRCTGGCGTCGGAAGGAATCCGGCGAAGATCGCGTGATGCGCGGCGTAGGTGAAATTGCCGGGAGCGTGGCGCTTCTGCCAGACGTTGCCGGGAAGATGGGCCGTCAGATTCGGTAGACGACCTGTCGCCGCCGACTCGACCGCGACGTCGTAGCGCAGGGTGTCGAGGGTGAGCAGCAGTAGGTCGTCCCGGCCGACGACGGTGTTCATATCCGGCTGGGACAGTAGGGGTTCCGAGGTCGTCACAGCGGGGCACCCCTGAGCGCGCCGACCAGCTCGCGCGAACCGGTCTGTCGCGCATTGTGATAGCGGCTGGTCGCGGCGATGACCTGCGCGGTGTAGGTGTCGAGTCCGGCAGCGGGTCTCTCCGGTAGCCCGGTGAGCCGGGGCAGCAGATCCCCGAACGCGTTGACCTCACCCACCGCGAAGTGCCGCCAACCGACCGCGGGCAGCAGATCCACGCCGACGCACAGTGTCGACGGGAAACAGGCCGCGGCCTGTTCGCAGATCGACAGTGCCTTCGCCCAGTTGTCGCCCGCGGCGGCGCGGAAGGCCGCGAGATCACCGCGCGCACCGCCGAGATGCAGGTTGGTCAGCGGCGCGCGGCTCGTTCTGACGACGACGTGGGTGGCGCGGCCGCCGATCACCACAACACGTAAATCGGCGGACCGACCGTCCTGGGAAACCTTGGGAATCCAGCGTTCCAGGTGCAGTCCGTCCGGGGCCAACCGGTCGACAATGGACGCGATCTCCCGTTCGGAGGTGTAGCGCCGGATGCGCAGCGAGTTGTGCAGATGACCTTCCGCCGTGATCTCCACCGAGGTGGTCGCGCGCACCCGTCCGTCGCGGGCGGATTCGACGGCGAGGACACCCGAGGCCGACGATCCGTGCGCGAGTTTGACGAAGACGCGCGGCATCTCGGCGTCGCGCATATGGCCGCGCACATCCTCCCACCCGTGCATGGGAGCGCGTCCACCCGAGGTGGGCGAGGACGGCACCGGTACACCCGCACGTGACAGCCGGGCATGGCACAGCCGCTTGTCGAACAACACGGCCAGGTCTTCGGTGTCGTCGAGCCGGAATCCGCCGCGCAACGAGCGCACCGCATCGAGGAACCGCGTGTACCAGCGGGCCGAACCCTCGACCCGCGTCGGTTCGTTCGTCCCCCGTAACAGGCGATCCACCTCGGCGTTCTCACCGGGGGAACCCAGACGCACGATCTCGTCGTCGGCGAAATCGTGGCGGCCTTCACGCAGCACGTCACGCCATTCGGCCACCCGGATGGTCGCCACCCCGGCAGCGCGGGCGGCCTCGGTGAACATCTGGACGCGCCGGTTCTCGCCGTTGCCGACGATCACCCAGCGCGGCGGGAGCGGCGGTGTCGCGGACGCGTACACGTCTCACTCACCGACGGAGACGAACCGCCACACGGTTCCGTCTTCCTCGTCGCTGTCCTCTTCGGCGTCGTCGGCGTCGAGTTCGAGGCGCACGCCCGCAGGTTCCAGAGTCTCGCGCAGCTTGGTGCGCATCGCGTCGGACAGGTAGTTGTAGTGCATGTCGAGCACGCTCAGGTGGCTCAGGGGCTGACCGGACAACAGGGCCGCGACACCGTCGTCGGTGAGCACGCCCATCGAGACGTCCAGACTGTCCAGCCGGGCCACCACGGGCGCCGCGGCGAGTGCGGCGCAGATATCGTCCTGGGTCTCGCTGTTGCGCAGGGCGAGATGTTTCAGTGCGGGCAGCCGGTCACCCGACAGGATCGGCGCGAGATCGGCCACCTCGCTGTTGCCGCCGTACTCCGAGGTGCCGAGCCACAGGTCGAGGTGGGTCAGCGCGGGCAGGTCGCTGGCCGCGATGCCGCGCACGACCGCGGCGGGCAGGCCGCCCGCCTCGACGACGAGGGTGTGCAGCCGTTCGTGCCGCACGGCGGGGAACTCCAGGTTCTGACTGCCGCGCACACCGAAGACCTCCAGTTCGGGGAAGTTGTCGAGCAGCGGGGTCACCAAACCCTGGTTGATCCAGGAGATCTCGCATTCCTCCATGACGATGTCGCCGAGGAACAGTGCGCGCAGCGCGGGCAGGCGGTCCTTGGCCGCGCACAGTGCCTCGACGACTTCGTCGGGACCGGTCTCGTACACGTCCTGCCACGTCCCGACGATCAGGGCGGTCACCCTCGTCGTGTCGACGGCATGCAGGAAGCGGGTGAAGCATCCCCCCCATGTCTCCGCGGTGTCGTCGGTATCGACGCTCAACCGCCACGCGACCGAGTCCGGCTCCGGCAGGACGACCGCCTTCTTCTCGTCGGTCTCGGCATCAGGAAAGGTGAAGGCGGGTAGGTCGCCGAAGTCGTACAGATGGTCGCCGATGGTCATGTGATGTGCCCGCCCCTTCCGGCAGTGCCCGTGATCGTCAGGAGGTTTTCTACCAAGTCGCACCGACACCGGGCGACTCGGGCGGTCTGTCGGTGCCGGGCGCTACGGTCTCGGGCAACGGCGGCGAACTCGCGCTGTGACGGAAGGAAATTCACGTATCGGCAAGGCGATGTCCTGATCGCGCCCGCGGCGGAAAACGCTGTACCACTGGCGCTGCTGCACGCGCCCTCGGTGGCGCGGGATCCGCGCGGCCGCTTGGTGCTCGCACTGGGCGAGGTCACCGGCCACGCGCACGCGGTGCAGGGGCCGGGCAGGCTGATCCGCGAATCCGGGGCGACGGGGCCGATGCTGTTGCATCTGCCCGAGGGCGGACGCGTCGTCCACGAGGAGCACGCGGCGATCACGTTGCCGAAGGGGTGGTTCCGGGTGGTGCGGCAGCGGGAGTACGTGCCCGGCTCGGTTCGCATCGTCGCGGACTGACGCTCGGGACGAAAGACAATCGGTGAGTACAGAATTGAGCGAGTGCGTGACGAAGCGGGATGAATGGCGGTCGGTTTCGACGGCGACCGGGCCGGGGGACAGGGCGGCGGCCGAGGACGCGGTGCGGTCGGCCTACCGGCAAGCCGGGCTCGCCGATCCCGAATCCGTTGTGTGGGGCGCGATCGCCCCTCGAGGCGGTGCGGATACTGCGGGACCGGGAGTCCGGTTCGGATACCGGCGTGTGTGTGCGGGAGGCGCTGCGGAACGCCCCGCTCGCGGCCGAACGCGAACGCGTCCACACCGAACTCGGCCCGGGGGGATTCAGCGAGCACTGGCGTGCGACCGGCGCGGACCTGTGGGAGCTGACCGGAACCATCGCGAACCGGATCGGGGCAGGCGTCGTCGACGCGGTAGCGCGTAACCGCAAGGAGCGGACCGAGATTCGCCTGCTGCTGCTCGACGCCGTTCTCGGTCGACATGACGCCGCGTGGCTGTCGGCGTTCGGCACCGAACCCGGCGAACCGCTGCACGCGCTGGCGCGCGTCGCCCGCGAGGCGGGCTGGTGGTGGCCCTTCGAGAAGGTCGCGGTAATCAGCGAGCGGCCGACCGAACTGCACCCCACAAGGTGGCGTTGAAGGCCGCTGCGGGTGTGGAACCGGTCGGGCATGCGTCCAAGTCGCAGTTGTCGGTGTACGGGGCGCTGACGTTGCAGGGCGCGACCGCTGCCGGGCGGGATCAGCGCATCGGGAAGCGTTGGCGTTGGCTGATGCTGCGGGGGAGGTCGCCGGGCGACTTGGCATGGACACCAAGGACTATGAGTGCAACTTCGGTCCGTCGCAGGTGGTGATGCAGACCGTAGACATCAATGTCTCGACGGAGCGGTATTCGGAGGCGGTGCAGGCGGCGAAGAAGATGCCGAATCGTGGGGCCGGTCTCGCCCAGGTCAGCCAAGCGCGGCATCTGCTGGATCAGGCGGCGGCGTTAACCCGGATGGGCAGCATCAGCGGGCACTGGACATGCTGCTCACCGCTGAGCGGGTCGGCGGCCGGGACTGGGCGTTTTACCAGACCCTGCTGAAGCAGGTAGTGGAGGAGCTGAGGGAGAAGGAGCGTAACCCCGCGTTGCGCGACCTGGCTCAGCGCATCGGCTCGCGCGGGTAGCTCACAACGAAACGAATAGGCCGTCCCCGGAATGAAATAGGAACGGCACCCGAGGCCTGTATCACAGCTATGTCGACCCATCGCCCCAGCTGTGATGTACCTGCCCGGTCGTGTGTTGCGCGTCAACGTGCCGACTCGCGTAACTGATCGTCGCCGGTTGCGAGCACACACAAGGAGGGTCTGACCGGCGTAGATCGCGACTACGACGGTCAACCGTTCCGCGGAAGTACCTTCGTCGAAACGCAGATTCACGGTGCCGTCACGGTAGACGACATCGAATTCGGTGCCTTGCGTCAGGAGCCGGATACGCGGGGGCTGCTGGACGACAAAGCGGGCTTGCCGTCTGGGCAGACCTCCGATTCCGGCCACTTGGCGGCGTCATTGCCCCTACAGGCCGAGTTGTCGTCGTTCGGGTCGAGGTGTCAGCGGCCGTGTCAGGGTGGCGTCAGGGTGGTGTCAGGACAGACGCTGATAGTTGCTGACATGACGAAGAACAGCACTTCCTCGACCGATTCGAAGTGGATCGGCATGGTGCCGGTCGACGATACTGCCCTGGCAGTCACCGACACCGGCGGTGACGGTATCCCTGTGGTCTACTGCAATGGCCAGTTCGCCACTCAGGGGTACTGGCGGAAGGTTATCGCTGAACTCGGTCCCGGCTTCCGGCACATCACCTACGACGAGCGGGCCCGCGGCAAATCGAAGACCTCGGCCGACTACTCCTTCGCCACGTGCGTGCGGGATGTCGATGTCGTTCTGGCGGCCAGGGGTGTGGACCGGGCGCTGGTGGCGGGCTGGTCTTACGGCGCATTCGTCGCGGCACACTGGGCCAGCCGCAATCCCGACCGTGCCGTGGGCGCGGTCCTGGTCGAGGGCGCGGAACCCTACGACTGGCTCGACGATGCCATGGAGCAGCGGATCCGCAAGCTGTTCAAGCGGCTGCGCCCGGTCACAGCGCTGCTGCGCCCGACGGGCCTGACCCCGCGGATGACCGCCGCGCAGCAGGCCGAGAGCAACATCGAGCTCGGCAAGATCTCCCGTGAGGCCGACCTGGGTCCCGTGCTGGACAACATCACCGTCCCGACGCGGTATGTGCTTGCGTCGGGGGCGTCGTTCGGAAGCCGCGGTGACGAGCAGGAACGGATCCGCGCCAGCCTCGATGCGGTGTGCGCCCGCAACCCGCACCTCCGCGTCAGCGCTAAGGTCGCCAGCAACCACGACCACATCCTGCGCAAGGACTTCCGCGCCGTCGCCGAAGCCGTCCGCGAGACGGTAGCGGCCCATGACCGGGAGGGTTCGTCGAGCTGAGCGATCTAGATACCACCGGGGCGCCAACCGGACCGTATTCCACCATTCATCCGTTCAATTGAATTTCACCACAACAGATTTGAAGGAGCGCACCACCATGTCCATCACCCTCACCGATCAGGACAAGGCCACCCTGCGGACCGCCGCGTACGGCGCCGTGTCGTTGCTGGTCGCGGCTGATGCCACCGGCAAGCCCCATAAGGTCGCCACGAACGGTTCCATCGCCTTGTCGTCGGCGACCGGCCTGGTCGGGCACGTGCTCGCCGCGAAGTCCAAGGACATCGAACTGAACGGAAAGTCCGTCGCCGAACTCGCCGACCACGTGCTGCCGGCCCTGACTGCCGCAATGAACCTGCTCGGGAAGCAGGATCCGGCCGAGGCCGACAACTTCCGCAGCACCGTTCTCGTCGCCATCGAAGCCGCCACCCAGCACTACGATGGCCGGCCCGGCCCCATCCTGGTCGAGATGACCCGCAAGATCACCGCAGCCCTCGACGCCGCTTGATGGGATGTCGGCCCGCGCAGCAAAAGCCCGTGTCACGGGGTCCTCTCCGGACCCCGTGACACGGCGCCGCAAACTTCCTGGTACGCATGGCGTTTTCTCGATCGCATCGACTGGCACACCACTGTTGTTGTGCCGGCAGCAGCGGTATTCACCGCACACACGCGGAACGGTTCGGTCAACGCAGCGCAGCAAGTTCGTCGACATAGTAGGTGGGGGTACCCAGGAATAGGCTGGCAGGCGCAGGGCAGTATCCGACTTTGAGCGTGTCCAGTCGGTAGGTCCATTCATCGCCGTGTGAGCCCGAGAACCGGTAGTTGACCTGCCAGCGCAGCCACTCTCCGCAGGCGAGTCGCCGCGCTGGAGGGCGTCGCCACCTGCGTGGCATACCGAACGGCGTCACGGTGGCTTGTACCCGCAGCAGCCCGTCAGCTTCCTGGATTGAGAATCCCAGAATCTGCTCTGGAGTCGGGCAGACCTTCGTGGGTGACAAACCGAGGCTGGAATCGGTCATGTTCGTCCATGAGGACCTCATGCACGTCCGATGCTTGCCGCATCGGAAGCGGGAAGGCTATCGGGGCGGCGTTTCGACGGGAGGCTTCCGCACCGCCTCGAGACCGTTTGGTCCATGAAGTGCGCACCCACTGCACGACCGTTTCCACGATGCTGATTCTGCGCCACGACAGCTGGAAGACGCCATTGTGATTCGCCGGCTCGCGGCACTCGCCAGCGCGTGACTCACTCCCTTGGCTGATCCTCCACCTACCGTTGAAAGGTCGACCAGCGCGGCGCTCCGCCGACGAACTGCTGCGTCAGAGTGGCCGAACCGGGTGTTCCGGTCCGGCCGCGCGGGAGCGACTATCTGCACATTCATGGGTCGGACGCTCGCAGATCCGGCCATACATCAGACAGTGGCGACCTGTTCAGCGGAACCCGGCAGCTTGCCTATCCTGGTCAGCCACGTGGCGAGCAGTTCGTTGAACTTGTCGGCGCGATGCTGATGCAAGAAGTGTCCGCCGTCATCGATGACGTGCACCTCGTCGTGGTCTCCAAGTGGAAGTTCACGTTCGAGGCGGCTCGTTTCCTCGCTGGCGTACACCGCGAAGCGGGGGACGTTGCGGTCCAGGAGATACTCGCGTGCGACATGGCTCAGCCCCAGGCTGTGCTTATGGCCGAAAAGGCCGACCAATGCCTCGCGCACGACATTCGGTGGGGTACCGAGTACCCGGCGCTCATGCCAGGTGATGAGGGATTCCGGTGTGTCCGGCGTGTAGAACGCGGCGCGGAAGAATATCGTCGCGGCTTCGCACGGATGTGGGCCGCGGATGGCCGCGAGCGGTTCGGCCACTTCCTCCTCCGTGAGGTAATAGACCGGATCGACCAGTCCGATGGCCGAGACCAGTTCCGGGTGCCGAACCGTCAGCGCCGAGGCGACGACGGTCCCCATCGAGTGACCGATGACGAGTGCTGGCTCGGATCCGATATGCCGGAGCAATGCGGCGGCATCATCGGCGAGGGTCTGCGGTCCGTAGTCGCTCGCCGGGGCGCTGGACCGCCCGTGGCCCCGCTGATCGACTGCGACGACTCGGAAGCCGAGTTCCGTCAAAACCGGTATCTGCCAGCTCCAGTCGTGTGAGTCGCAGGTCCATCCGTGGAGTAGCAGGACTGTGGGACCGGTACCGACGTCCGTGTAGAAAAACTGCACGTCATCATGTGTGAAGATGCTCATCGAGTGATGCTCCGAGTCGAAAGAGTTGGGATCCGGTCGAGTTGCCGTACATTCCATGCGCACCGGTCGGCGGGTTTTGTGCCGAATCGACCGGTGCGGCGTGGATGGCGGACCATCTTTCTCCCGAACGATTTGCCAGCGCCGTTTGATCTTGTACCTTGAAGTCGCACTGCGGTTGGGAATCCGAAAAAGTAGACGGAGCAAAGCGATTCGTTGCGGACCATAGGCTCCGTGCAGTGAACATCGGATTCGGGGTCTGGCCTTATCTTCGGCGATCGTGTCCGGGTTACGGCTGGTCCCGATTACCCGATTACCCGATAACCCCGCTCGACCAGTACGGCGGCAGTCGCTTTCCCGATCCCGGACGAAGCACCGGTGGCTACGGCAACGCGGGACATGAGGAGTCTCCCTTCCAACACCAGTTCGCCGACCGCCTACCGACACGACAAGCGCCCGCCCGACCGAGTGGATGGACTATCTCGGACTCCTCGTCCTGACCTCGCGATCCGCGACGCCGGGGCAGACTTCTTCAGCGCGCGCCGATGGGGCCCGACCACGATCCGTGTCCGCGCAATCTCGGTTCGCTAAGGTCGCCGCCGAGTGCAACGTCCCGGTCGCGCCGACCTCCTCGACGTGATCGCCACTCTCACCTACGACACCCTGGAGCACCTGCTCGACGGAGCCACCGAGTCCTACAACTGATCCGAGTCGGCCGATACGGTGTAGGACAGCGGGGCCGTTTCGACGAAGCCGATCCGGGCATTCTTGTCGCATCAGGTACCGGATCAGCGGTCGGTATCCCGGCGTGAGGTGGCACCATGACAGCGGATGATGAGCCGTGGGAGATCCCCCCGCTCGACGACGCACCGGACATTGCACGCGGCTCTGCGGCGCAACCAGGGGAAACGTTGGCCGACACCAGGAATTGGCCGGGGTACGGGCTGCTGGTGGTCGCGGCGACAGTCGCGGTCGCCGCCGCGGTGATCGCCGGCTGGGGGTTCGGCCGTGCCGCCATCGCGGCAACGATCATCGCCGCGGTCGCGTTGCTGGCCGGGGTCACACTCGTCGTCGTCGAACGCTTACGCCGCAGGACGCGGCAGAAAGCGGACCAGGTGACCGCGCCCGCCTGGCAGACCATCGTTCCGCCGGAGGTCTGACGACCCGCGCCGGTCAGTCTCGTGGCAGGAAGCCGGATTCGATGAACTCGCTGACGTACATGTCGACCGCTCGACGATCCACGGGCGGGCAGTGCACGCCGGTGCCCGTCAACGCGGCACGACTGTGTGCGTCGCCCCAATCGAGGTGCCCGGCAAGGTCTGCCAGGTTCGGAGAGAGCAGTGCGGCACGCACGAGCGAATCATCCCCGACCGCGTCGCGTCGGCGGGATTCCCGAAGCAAGCTTTCCCGCATCGCTTCCAGCGGGGTCGTCGCCATCGGCAGCCCGTGCGCACGCATGCTGGCCAGGATTTCGCTTACCGGTACCGGCGTCCGATTGACCAGGTGATACACGATTTCGGTGCGTGGGTGTGCGGAGATCTCCACGATCGCGCGGGCCACATAGCTCACCGGGACCAGCGAGACCTTCGCGTCGGCCACGTCGGGCGCCATGCCGAGAATCGCGGCGGCGCGGATCATATTCCAGAACGCGTCGTCGGTGCTGTTCACGCCGACGCACGGGTCACCACAGATCGTGCCCGGCCGGAAGATGGCGATGGGCACGCCGCGTTCACCGGCCTGGCGGACCAGTTCCTCGCCCACCCACTTGGAGGCGAGGTAGCCGTTGCCGGACAGCTGATCCGCGCGCAGCCGGATATCTTCGCCGACGACACCGGACGGGGTGGCCGCGACCGCGGCGCCGATCGCGGAGATGAAGTGCACCGGCTTGACCCGCTGAGTCGTGGCCAGCCGCAGCAACTCCCGGGTTCCCTCCACGTTGGCAGGCCGCAGCCGCGCGTACGGCTCGATGTGGTTGACGCGCGCCCCATTGTGATAGATCGCGTCGACACCATCGGCGAGGCGGTCGTAGTCGGTGGTGTCGAGACCGAGCCGCGGTGCGGTCAGATCGCCCGCGACGACGACGATCCGCTCCGCGGCGGTTTCGCCGGACAGGCGGTAGTAGCGTTGCGCCCGCAGGATTCGATCGATTCCTTCCTCTGCGCTCTCCGCGCGGACCACACACCAGACCCGGGCATCGGTGCGTTCCAGCAGTTCGTCCAGAAGATGCGCGCCGAGGAAGCCGGTGGCGCCGGTCAGCAGGACTTCCCGTGGGGGCCCGGTGTGTGCGGGTCCGCATCCGCTGATATCGAATTCGGGCTCCAGCACGGCATCGGCGTCCGGCGTCGGCGGCGCATCCGGCTCACTTCTCCCGATCAGCCGCGCGGCGAGGCCGGTGACGGTGGGGGCGGCGAGTATCGCCGACATCGGCACATCCTGCGCGAGCCGGGACGACAACCGCTGGTGCAGGGTGAATGCGAGCAGTGACGACCCACCGAGTTCGAAAAAGTCATCGGTGACCCCGATCGGGGACACCGACAGCACGTCGGCGAACACCTCGGCAATCGCCCGTTCGAGTGGTGTGCCCGGCACGGCGTCGGTGCGCGTCGAGAACGCCGGTTGCGGTAAGGCGGCGCGGTCGAGTTTCCCGCTGGTGTTGACTGGGAATGCGTCGAGCACTACCACCGCGGATGGCACCAGGTACGCGGGTATCGAGCGAGATACTTTGTGCCGCAACAGATTCCGATCGACCACCGCGCCCTGCGCGGCCGCGACGTAACCGACGAGCCGGTCCCCCAGATCCGAAGCCTTGACGGTGACCGCCGCCTGGCCGACAGCGGGATCGGCGAGCAGCGCCGCCTCGATCTCGCCGAGCTCGATGCGGTGGCCGCGGATCTTCACCTGAAAGTCCATGCGCCCCAGATAGTCCAGCGTCCCATTACGGTTCCAGCGCACCAGGTCCCCGGTCCGATACATCCGCTCGGCCGAGCCGCCGAGCGGATTCGCGACGAATCGGCCCGCCGTGAGACCCGGCGCGCCGTGGTAGCCGCGGGCGAGTTGTACTCCGGCCACATAGAGTTCGCCCGCCACACCCACCGGAACCGGCCGCAGCCGCTCGTCGAGGACCAGGCACTGGGAATTCCATTCCGGCACACCGATCGGCATATCGGTGGCCTCCAGATCGACGGCGGAGACCAAGTGGTGAGTGATGCTCACCGCGGCCTCCGCCGGACCGTACAGGTTGTGCACGTCGGCCGGACTGACCAGCGCGAAGCTGCGAGCCGTCTCCGGGTGCAGCGCTTCTCCGATGACGAAGATCGCACGCAGCGAAGCCAATTCGGCTGTCGTCGCGTGTTCGGCGAAGACCGTGAGCATGGCCGGAACGAAATCGGTAAGGGTCACCCGATGTTCGGCGATGAGCCGGCACAGGGCACGGGGGTCGCGGTGCGCGGTGGGCCCCGCAAGCACAAGGCGCGCGCCCGCGCGCAGCGGAAGAAAGTACCCCCACAGCGACACATCGAAGGTCGCCGATGTCTTCTGTAGATACACATCCCCGGCGGCGACGCCGTACTCGTACTGCATCCAGGCGAGCTGGTGCACGATCGCCCGGTGGCTGACCACAACGCCTTTCGGGTGCCCGGTGGACCCGGAGGTGTACATCAGGTAGGCAGCGTGCTCGTCGTGCAGTCGTGCGAGGCGTTCGTCGTCGGTGACGGGCGTGGGATCGATGCCGTCCAGGTCGAGGGTGTCGACGGCGTGCGCCGCGGCTGCCGTGAAGCCGTCCGCGCCCGTGGTCAGCACACATCGGGGCGCCGCGGATTCGAGCACGTGCCGAATGCGTTCGGTCGGATGATCCGGATCGATCGGAACCCAGGCCCCTCCCGCCTCGACGATCGCGTACAGTGCGACAACCTGCTCCACCGACCGGCGCATGGCCACCGCGACGACCGTGTCCGGACCGACCCCCTGCCCGATCAGCCACCGAGCCAGTCGCGTGGATCGATCGCGCAGTTGCCCATAGGTGATCGTCTCCGGCCCACACGCCACAGCAATCGCGTCCGGCGTTGCCGCGGCATGTCGTCCGAGCCCCGCGGTGAGCGGTTCGGGCGGCAGGTCGTGTTCGGGCCCGGTGCCCCAGGACCGGATTCGCTTGTGCTCGACCGGATCCATGATGTCGAGGTCGCCGACCGCGGCGGCGGGGTCGGCTGCGATCTGCACGAGGATGCGAATGTAGCCATCGAGGAATCGCTGCACGGTGTGCTCATCGAAAAGATCGGTGCTGTAACCGAACCGGATGATGATCTCGCCCGGGGCGCCGTCGGTGTCGTGGGCATCCACCACACCGATGTGCAGGTCGGTCTTCGCTGTGTCGGCGTCCACGTCGAGGAACGAGAAACCCGGGCCGGACAGCTCGAGCGTGGCCTGCGCGAAGTTCTGGAACGCGAAGCCGACCTGGTACAGCGCGTGCCGCCCGGGCGAGCGTGTCGGGTCGACCGCGTCCACGACATGCTCGAACGGAACCTCGGAGTGCGCGAAGTTCGTCAGGTCCCGTTCCCTCGTCCGGTTGAGCAGCGCTGTGCAGCTTTCACCTGGGTCGATGCTGGTCCGCGCGACGGTGGTGTTGACGAACAGGCCGACGACGTCCGCGAGTGCGGGCTCGGCACGGTTGGTCATCGGCACACCGATGGCGATGTCGGTGCTGCCGGAAAGCCGGGCCAGCAGCACGGCCAGCGCCGCCCGCATCACCATGAACAGCGTCGCGCGATGCGCGCCCGCGACGGCGAGCAGGTCGCGGTGCAGCGCCGCGGGCACCGACCGCTGGATCGCCGAGCCGCGCAGCGACGCGACAGCAGGGCGCGGCCGGTCGGCGGGTAAGTCGAGTTCGTCGGGCAGGCCGGCCAGCTCCTGTGTCCAATACTCGAGTTGCCGGGAGAGCATCGAATCCGGGTTGTCCCTGGCGCCGAGCAGGTCCTGCTGCCACAGCGCGTAGTCGGCGTACTGCACCTCCGGCGGCCGCCAGGCGGGGGCGGTGCCCTCGCTTCGTGCGGCGTAGGCGAGGGCGACGTCGCGGGCGAGCGGCGCCAGCGAGGAACCGTCGGCGCAGATGTGGTGCAAGGCGCACACCAGGATGTACTCCTCGGGCGTGCGCAGCAGCCGAACCCGAAGCGGCACTTCGGCTGATACGTCGAAACCGCGGCGCAGGGTGGCGTGCACCCGGCCCGGCACCGCGTCGTCGGCGAGTTCCTCCACCGCGAAATCGCGGATCACGCACTCGGGTTCGAGGATCAGTTGGCGCGGGCCCGTCGCGTCGGCGGGGTACATTGTGCGCAGCGACTCGTGCTGTTCGACGGTGTCGGCGAATGCCGCGCGCAATGCGGGGACATCCAGCTCCGACAGCCGCAGCGCGAAGCCGATGTTGTCCACCGACGACGCCGTATCGAACTGATTGCGTAGCCAGAACCGAAGCTGGGCGGGCGAGAGCGGGATTCGCTCCGGCCGCGACCGCGCCAGCAGAGCCGGGCGGGCCGCGTCGAACTGCTGTGAGCGGATGGCCTTGGCGAGCGCGGCGACGGTCGGATGGTCGAACACCAGCCGTGGGGGTATCCGCACGCGCCATGTCTCGCTCAGCCGTGCGGCAACCTGGGTGGCCAGCAGCGAATTGCCGCCCGCCGCAAAGAAATCGGCGTCGGCGCCGAACCGTTCCCGACCGAGGACGCGGGCGAATACCTCGGCTACCAGTTCCTCGCCGAGGTCGGACACCGGCCGATAGCCGGGCTGGTCGAGCGCGCGGACGCGCAGCGCCGATCGATCGGCCTTGCCTGTCGGGGTCCGTGGGATCAGATCCATGAGGGTGATCGTGTTCGGCTGCAGATATTTCGGCAGCAGCGCCGCGAGTGCGTCCGCCAGCGCGGCGGGGTCCGGAGCGTGTCCGGGTTCGGGCTGGACGAATGCGGCCAGGCTCGTCTCGCCTGTGCTGCTTTTGCGATCGACGGTCACGGCCAGCCGGACACCAGGTTGCGTGGACAAGATCGCGTCTATTTCGCCGAGTTCGACCCGGAAACCGCGCACCTTGATCTGGTCGTCGCTGCGGCCGAGGTAGTCCAATTCGCTCGGGGAGTTCCTGCGGACGAGATCACCGGTGCGATACATCCTGGAGCCGGGAGGTCCGAACGGATCGGCGAGGAAGTGTTGCGCGGTCAGATCGGGCCGCCCGTGGTATCCCCTGGCTACACCGGGTCCGGAGACGTACAACTCGCCGACCACGCCCACGCCGACCGGGCGTAATCGCTGGTCGAGCACGTGGCAGCGCATGCCGCGCACCGCCGATCCGATGGTGACCGGTGCGTCGGGGGACAACGCGGAGCTGAGCGTGGCCAAGATCGTCGATTCGGTCGGACCGTAGGCGTTGTGGAACAGGCGGCCTTCGGCCCAGCGCCGCACCAGCATCGGAGGGCATGCCTCACCGCCGACGATGACCGAGCGCAGCGCGGCGAGTCCGCTCGGCTGGAGCGAGGCCAGCGCGGACGGCGTGAGAAAGGCATGGGTGATCGCGTGCCGCGCGAGCAGGTCCGCCAGGGCGCTGCCGCCGTAGACCGTCGGCGGGGCGATCACCATCGTGGCGGCGGCGCAGACCGCGAGCAGCAGCTCCAGCACCGAGGCATCGAAGCTCGGCGACGCGAAGTGCAGGACCCGCGCGTCCTTGTCGAGCGAGTGCCGTGCGGCCAGCTCGGCGCAGAGCGGAGCCAGCCCGGCGTGGGGGACGGCAACGCCTTTCGGTTGCCCGGTCGAACCCGACGTGTAGATCACATAGGCGATATTCGAGGCGCGCAGTCGCGTGGGCCGATCGAAGTACGCGATCGGGTTCGTGGGATGCGCCGACACCCGCGCCGACACCTCGGGGTCGTCCAGCGCGAGCCATCGCACGCCGGCGGGTAGCGTCGTCGCGTATGCGCACCGGGTCAGGCCGAGCGTGGTGCCGCAGTCGGCGACCTGGGACTCGATGCGTGCGGACGGAAATCCCGGATCGATCGGCACGAACGCGGCGCCGGTTTTCGCGACCGCCCACACGGCGAGCACCGAGTCGATCGAGCGCGGCAGTGCCACCGCCACCGTGGTTTCGGGACCGGCGCCCATTCCCAGCAGGGTCCGTGCCAGCTGGGACGAGCGGGCATCGAGGTCTCGGTAGGTGACCTCGGTCTCCGCGCACACCACGGCGACACCGTCGGGATTGTGCTCCGCCGCCGCCGCGAGCAAGGCGCCGAGCGTTGGCAAGGCGGGCTCGGCCGACCGGCGATGCCCAGTACGGACGGGTGGACGAGCTTCCCCGCTACCGGTGGTCATGTCGTCGTCCGTTCGGAGTGCCTGTAACTCGGTGATGCTATAGCCGGTCGGTATCGCTCGCCATGGATGAGAAGGGCGACGCGGAGACTCCAGAGCGGCCGGGACGGTCACGCTCGGCCTGCCTGCCGCGACCCGTTCGGCCGAGATCTCGCCCGAGCAGTCGTCTTCGCCGATCGGCCGGACGTGGTGGACGTGGTGCGCCGATATCGATGGTCCACCGATATCGGCGCGGTCGCGTGCTCAGCTCTTGCCGAGCATGGTGCGCATCTGCTCGATCTCCGCGTGTTGATTCGCGACGATCGCCCGGGCGAGTGCCTGCGCGTCGGCGTTCGTGCCGCCGGTCGACTCGGTTTCGGCCATGGCGATGGCGCCGGAATGATGTTCGATCATCATGGTCAGCCATTGGCGGTCGAAGTCGGGACCGGTCGCTGCCTGCAAAGCGGACATCTGCTCGGCGGACATCATGCCGGGCATGCTGTGGCCCATGTGCCCGTCACCTGCGGTGGGGGCGGGCTTGCCGAAGCTCTGCAGCAGCGTGGTGATCTGCTGCATCTCCGGCGCCTGTGCCTGCTCGACGGCCGCGGCGAGCGCGAGCAGCTCTTGATTCCGGCTTCGGCTCGGCGCCAGCTTCGCCATGTCTACAGCCTGCGCGTGATGCGGATACATCATCTGGAGAAATGACACATCGGTGTCGTTGAAATCGGTGCGGGCCTGTGTATTCGAGGTCGCCGCCATACTCGACGTGCCGTGCTCCATGCCGGGCATGGTGTCGCCATTGCCGCCGCCACATCCGGCGATGGCCAAAGCGGCTATCGCGGTGACGGCGAGGGTTACGCGGGTACGGGTGATGAACATGAGGGTGCTCCTTGCGAACTGGGATTCTGACACTGGAGGAGGCAACGCCGCCTCCGTGGTTCGGACACACGGACGCGGCGGAGCTGTCAGATCCGCAGAATCGCCAATTCGGCCAGGGTGGGCACGGTCCAGGGCGGTGGTCGGCTCCGCCGCGGACGCCAGTGCCGCGGCAGCGCGACACCGCTGCCGGGCCGGTCGACCGCCATCCGATAGAGCAGGACCAGCGCGAACAGCACGGCGCCTGCGACAAGGATGAATACGCAGCCGTGCATCTCGCCGTGCGGGCCGCCGCACCCCTTGCCCGCGCAGTCCGGGCCCGGTGCGGCGCCGCCGGTGGCGAGCACCGCAACGTCGAGGGGCCGGGTGGGGTGAGTGTCCTGACCTGGCTGAACCCCGTCGTGCCCGCGCTGAGTTCGGTCGCGGCTCAGCTTGGATATGCGTTGTTCCGGCTGGGCCGAGGAGGCGTCTTCGAATCTCACGGCCACGGTGCCGTGGCCGGCGGTCGCATGGGTATGGCCGGAGATGGCGAAGACCGCCGAATGCATAGCGACGATCCCGGCGAGCAACGCCAGCACACCGAGCAGCCTGGTCCGCCGGTTCGCACGGAGGATCTGGCGACCGCTGAGGCCGACCACCCCGGTCGCGACCGAGTTCACCGTGAGCACCGCCAGGTCGGTGAAGTGCGGCACGATGTGCGGCAGCCGGAACGCGTGGTTGACCACAGGGAGTGAGTCTAGTGCCCCGCCGATCTGCTACCCGCATATACCCCCGGGTCGTATATTCCTACGGCGTGGCGATGTCGACGACCAACCGGGTCGGGTTGGACAGGGTGCTCACGGCGAAGGCGGGTCGGTCGGCCGCTACGCCGATGAACGACTGTGTGGTGCCCTCGAACACCATTGTCCGGTAGACGCCCGCGACTCCGGGCGCAGACGGGTCCACCGCGGGGTCCGGGCCGGAGTACGGCGTCACTCCACTGTCGAACGGGTAGGCGGAGCCGAGGATTCGCACCTCGAGGATCGACCGGCCCGCCACCTCGACGGGGTTGCCGCTGCCGTCCTGCACCGCGTGGTCGGCGTACTGGACCAGCCAGCCGGGCGTGCCTTTGCCACCGAGCTCGTAGACCACGCGATCGAAGCCGGGCTGGTGGCCGAGTCGGATGTTAGTGACCGTGAGCCCGGCGTCGTCGGAGGCCGTACCCCGCTTGGGTTGGGCATTCTCCGGCGTGGCCGGCGTCGCTTCGGCCGATGGACCGGGGATCGAGGCGAGCGGGGCGCCCGGGGTGGTTCCGCCGTTGCCGCAGCCCGCCAGCACTACAGCGGCGGTCGCGATAGTGAGCACCATCCTGTTGCGCATGGGGCTGATGTTACGCAAGAGAGGTGTCGAATGGTACAACTATCGGCGCATCGGGTTTCGTCGTCGGGCGGCCGGGGTTGTCGCGAGCGAAGGGTGCGACGGGGTAGGCCGTGCCCGCGGACGAATGCCGTCGTCGGTTGCTATGAGATTGCCAATTAGTGAAACTGGCGAAATCTCGGCTAGTGACGTCGCCCCTGAGGCGACGACGCGGCGTGCCGTGCGGCACCGGGATCAATATTGGTTCGCCAACGCTCGGGTCCTAACATCGTTAATCCGGTGCTGCGCATCATCTCCGGGAAACCCTCTGTCGGACAGCGTCTTTCGAAGGACCGGTCAAGTGTCCGCGCGGTCGGTGCGGACGCGGCGGTTGCGCTCGGCATCGAATGTGTGCCGAAAAGTGGCCGACGCCGGCTCGCTGCTCGGGTCGAGTAGCGCAGGGGATCTCGTGTACGGCTCCCGCGCCCGTGGGATCCGATGTGCCGAAGGCTCATGTTGAGCCGCCGGACGCACGCGTTCGACCCGCGCGTGCCTCCGGCGGTGAGCGGGCGTGTGATCCGTTCGGCTACGGGACCCGCCCCGGTCGCGGAGCCGTCGACCAGCGGGTGCGTCACGTTCCTTCCGGCCTCGGCTGAATTCGCCTGCACCAGTGGAGCTATGCCGCGCCGACCGGTCACCGCGAGGCTTCGACGCGTCGATTCGCCGGGGTGGGCGCGACGATGTGGCAACGATCTAGCACACTTGGGGTGTGGGACATGTCGAGGACGTACTGAGCCGGCTGCGGCGGTATCCGGATGTGGAGGCGCTGAATCTCTACGCCGTGGATGCGGCCGATCGGTTGATCCTCGACGTCGCCGCTGACGCGCTCGCAACCGCAGATAGCGGAAGAGTAGCCATCATCGGCGACGCTTACGGCGCGCTGACCCTCGGCGCCATCGCGGGCCACGATCTGCGTGAAGTCCGGGTGCACCAGGATTTGCTGACCGGCGAGCTCGCCCTCGCCAACAACGCCCGCACGGCCGGCTTGTCGGATCGCTACACCGCGCACCCGCTCGGCAGCCATTTGCTGGGCGATGTCCGGGTGGTACTGCTTCGCCTGCCTCGTGTGCTCGCCGGGCTGGCCGAGGTCGCCGACGCCATTGCCCGCCACGCCGACCCCGAAGTCGAGGTGTTCGCGGGTGGTCGGGACAAGCACCTGACCAAGTCGATGAACGACGTTCTTGCCCAGTCGTTCTCCGAGGTGCGCGCCAGCCGCGGCAGGCAGAAGTCGCGGACCCTGCTGGTCGGCGGGCCCAAACCGGTCGGCGACCCGCCGTTCCCGGTGCGCGCTCGCCTCGAGGAGCTGGATATCGATGTCGTCGCACACGGCGCAGCCTTCTCCGGCGCCCGGCTCGACATCGGAACCAGGTTCCTGCTCCAGCACCTGAAGTGGATGAAACCGGACGCTCGCGACGCCATCGACCTCGGCTGCGGCACCGGCATCCTGGCTGTCGCGCTGGCCAAGGCACGGCCGGGCATCAAGGTGGTCGGGACCGATCAGTCCGCCGCGGCGGTGGCGTCGGCACGGGAGACCGCCGAGGCGAACCAGGTCGCCGACCGGGTGACCGTCGTGCGCGACGACGCGATGTCCTCGGCCGCGGACAACTGCGCCGACCTGGTGCTGTGCAATCCGCCGTTCCACGTCGGCGCTGCTGTGCACACCGGGTCGGCGATCAAGATGTTCGCCGAGACCGGCCGGGTGCTGCGTCCCGGCGGGGAGCTGTGGACCGTCTACAACTCGCATCTGAACTATCGGAGCGTGGTCGAACGGATGGTGGGCCGGACCGAAGTGGTCGGCCGCAACCGGAAATTCACGGTGACTCGGTCCGTGCGTGGGCTGCACGACCCGCGGCAGCGGTAGAGTCCGAATTGTCTGGCTCGGCGCGTTTCCGGGGAACTCGCTTCCGATGACAAACGTTGGACAGAGCAGTTGGATATCGAGTGCACCTCTCGATGAACAGCGGCAACGACTCCAGAAAGGGACGTGCTTTGCGTACCACGAGCAATCCGGTTTTCAGGAACCTGCCGAGGCAGGAGGGCGGTGGATACGCCAGCTTCGGTTCCGGCGTAACCACCGCGGGACAGTTCGGCAACCAGTACGGCCAGCAGCCATACAGCCAGTACCCGCAGCCTTATCAGCAGGCTCCTGCCACCAGGGCGATGACCATCGACGACGTGGTGACCAAGACCGGCATCACGCTCGCCGTGCTCGCCCTGTCCGCGATCGTCTCCTACGGCCTCACCAACGCGAACACCTCGCTCGCGCCGCTGTTCGTGATCGTCGGCGGCTTGGTCGGCCTGGTGCTTGTGCTGATCGCGACCTTCGCGAACAAGATGGACAACCCGGTGCTGGTGCTGTCCTACGCGGTCGCCGAGGGGCTGTTCCTCGGTGCGCTGTCGTTCATGTTCACCAACATCGAGTTCGGTGGGGTCGGCGGCAGCGCCCTGATCGGTCAGGCGGTGCTCGGCACGTTCGGTGTGTTCGCGGGCATGCTGGTGGTGTACAAAACCGGCGCCATCCGGGTGACCCCGCGGTTCACCAGGATCATCGTCGGCGCCATGATCGGAATCCTGGTGCTCGTGCTGGGCAATCTGATTGCGGGCTTCTTCATCTCCGGCGGTCTGGGCCTGCGTGACGGCGGCCCGCTGGCGATCGTCTTCAGCCTGGTGTGCATCGCCATCGCCGCGTTCAGCTTCCTGCTCGACTTCGACGCCGCCGATCAGCTGATCCGCGCGCAGGCGCCGGAGCGGGCGGCCTGGGGCGTCGCCCTCGGCCTGACCGTCACTCTGGTATGGCTCTACGTCGAGATTTTGCGACTGCTGAGCTACTTCCAGAACGACTAGTGAGCTACGAGAAAGGGCGGTCGCCGGAATCCCGGCGACCGCCCTTTCGTCGTCTCAGCTCAGCCGCTCGATGACCATCGCCATGCCCTGGCCGCCGCCGACGCACATGGTCTCCAGACCGAACTGCTTGTCGTAGGTCTGCAGGTTGTTGATCAGCGTGGTGGTGATCCGGGCGCCGGTCATGCCGAACGGGTGGCCCAGCGCGATAGCGCCGCCGGAGACATTCAGCTTGTCCTCGTCGATCTTCAGCTCGCGGGCCGAGCCGAGCACCTGCACCGCGAACGCCTCGTTGATCTCGACCAGGTCGATGTCATCGATGGTTTTGCCCGCCAGCGTCAGCGCGCGCTTACACGCCTCGATCGGGCCGAGGCCCATGATCTCCGGCGACAGGCCGGAGACACCGGTGGACACGATGCGGGCCAGCGGGGTCAGGCCCAGTTCCTCGGCTTTGGTGTCGCTCATGACGACCAGCGCGGCGGCGCCATCGTTGAGCGGGCAGCAGTTGCCCGCGGTGATGGTGCCGTCCGGGCGGAACACCGGCTTCAGCCCGGAGACCGCCTCGTAGGTGACGCCGGCGCGCGGGCCGTCGTCCGTGCTGACCACGGTGCCGTCCGGCCGTGTCACCGGGGTGATCTCGCGCTCGAAGAAGCCGTTCCTGATCGCCTCCTCGGCCCGGTTCTGCGAGCGGACGCCCCAGCGATCCTGCTCCTCGCGGGTGATGCCGGTGAAGGTCGCGACGTTCTCGGCGGTCTGGCCCATCGCGATGTAGGCGTCGGGGACCAGGCCGTCCTCGCGCGGGTCGTGCCAGATGCCCGCGCCGCCCTCGGCGGTTTTCGCCGTGCGCGCCTGCGCCGCTTCGAACACCGGGTTCTGGGTGTTCGGCCAGCTGTCGGCGGAGCCGTGCACGTAGCGGGACACCGTCTCCACGCCGGCCGAGATGAACACATCACCCTCGCCTGCCTTGATCGCGTGGAACGCCATCCGGGTGGACTGCAGCGACGAGGCGCAGTAGCGATGCACGGTAGTGCCGGGCACGAAGTCGTAACCGAGCTGCACCGCGACGATGCGGGCGATATTGAAGCCCTGCTCGCCGCCGGGGGAACCGCAGCCCAGGATCAGGTCGTCGATCTGGGCTGGATCCAGGGCGGGCACCTTGTCGAGCGCTGCCCGCACGATCTGCGTGGTCAGATCGTCGGGCCGCAGGTCGACCAGCGATCCCTTGCGGGCCCGGCCGATCGGGGAGCGTGCGGTCGAAACGATGACGGCCTCAGGCATGGGGACTCCTTTGTCGGACGGTCTTTGCGAACCGCGTTGTTACTCGCGGGTTCGTATCGAATCTACGTCCCGTCGTGGTGTGCGGGAAGCGGGGGTCGCCGCGCGCGCAGCGCCTCGATCAGCACCGGAAGAAGTTGTGCGGCGGCCAGTGGGTAACCCGCGGCCGAAGGGTGGAACCGTCGGCGGAGAAGAGAAAAGGAGTTCGGGCGCGGCGCGGAAGTCCGGGGCGAGCAGGTAGCCCATCGGCACCGGATGCCCGCCCGCGACGATTGTCGCGATGTTCTGCGAGCCGCGGCTCCCGTCCGACGCGGATCGGTCAGACGGCGCATTCGGCTGTCGTGGGCGGTGGCCGGTGCGCGACTTCGGCGCGACCGTCGGCTCGGGTCAGCCCGGTACGACGAACGTGCCGCGTGCCGGGATGTTGGCACTGTCGGTGGAGACGGTTACTTCGACGCGGCCGGGGCCGGTGTCCTGGAACAGCGCGTACTGGATGCTGCCATAGATTCCGGTGACCACGATGTTGTCGTAGCTGCCCGTCGCGCCGGTGCTGGTATTACGCCAGGCGACGGTCGTGCGAACCTCGCACAGCGGGGCCAGCGGGTAGGCGCCCGGCCCGAGACCGGAGACCGGTAGCGCACGCACGTTGAGAATGGCGCGGCCCGGCCATTCGGGGCTGGTATCGGCCCAGGTGCGGATATTCGTCCAGCACAGACCACCGCGCGCGAGCGTGGGCACCTGCGGGAATTCGACGCTCGTCGCGTCCGCCTGCGCTCCGGACCCGACCACCAGGGCCACCGCCGATCCGGCCAGAATGGTGGCGGCACGAGCGATCTTCGGCTGCCTCATGGCTGCGATCTTAAAGGTGGCGATGCCGATTTATCGGTAGCCGCGACGAGTCGCGTGCGGCGTGCGCGAACCCACAGTTGGTGCGTCTGCAACTATGGGGGCATGCGCATCGCGGATCATGTCGTGGACCTCATCGGTAATACGCCGTTGGTCCGGTTGAACTCGGTGGTGGGATCGAACGCGGGCCTGGTAGCGGCCAAGATCGAATACCTCAACCCCGGCGGCAGCTCCAAGGACCGGATCGCGGTGAAGATGATCGACGCCGCCGAAAAGTCCGGGGAGCTAGGCCCCGGCGGCACCATCGTCGAACCCACCTCCGGTAATACGGGCGTCGGCCTGGCGCTCGTCGCACAGCAGCGCGGCTACAACTGCGTGTTCGTCTGCCCGGACAAGGTCAGTGAGGACAAGCGCAATGTGCTGCGCGCCTATGGCGCCGAGGTCGTGGTGTGCCCGACCGCGGTGCCGCCGGACCACCCGGACAGCTACTACAGCGTTTCCGACCGCCTGGTTCGGGAGATCGCCGGTGCGTGGAAGCCCGACCAGTACTCCAACCCGGGCGGCCCGGACAGCCATTACGGGACCACCGGCCCGGAGATCTGGCGGGACACCGACGGCAAGGTGACCCACTTCGTGGCGGGTGTCGGCACCGGCGGCACCATCACCGGCGCCGGTCGCTACCTCAAGGAGGTCTCCGGCGGGAAAGTGAAGATCATCGGCGCCGACCCGGAGGGGTCGGTGTACTCCGGCGGCACCGGACGGCCCTATCTGGTCGAGGGCGTCGGCGAGGACTTCTGGCCGTCCGCCTACGACCCCGCCGTGCCGGACGAGATCATCGCGGTCTCCGACGCCGACTCCTTCGACATGACCCGGCGCCTGGCCCGCGAAGAGGGCCTGCTGGTCGGCGGCTCGTGCGGTATGGCGGTGGTAGCCGCCATCGAGGTGGCGCGGCGCGATCCGAACGCCGTAGTCGTGGTGCTGCTGCCGGACGGTGGACGCGGTTACCTGTCGAAGATCTTCAACGACCGGTGGATGAGCTCCTACGGCTTCCTTCACGAGCGGTTGGACGGCGCCGCCGAGCCGCTGGTCGGCGACGTGCTGCGCGGAAAGTCGGGCGAGCTGCCCGACCTGGTGCACACCCATCCGTCGGAGACGCTGCGCGACGCGATCGAGATCCTGCGCGAGTACGGGGTGTCGCAGATGCCGGTCGTCGGCGCCGAGCCGCCGGTGATGGCGGGCGAGGTCGCGGGCAGCGTGTCCGAGCGCGATCTGCTGTCGGCGGTGTTCGAAGGCCGTGCGCACCTCACGGATTCGGTGGCCCAGCACATGAGCCCGTCGTTCCCGCTGATCGGTTCCGGCGAACCGCTCTCGGCCGCGACGAAGGCACTGTCGGACACCGACGCCCTGATGGTGGTCGAGGACGGCAAGCCCGTCGGCGTCATCACCCGCCACGATCTGCTCGGATTCCTCAGCACCGGAACCATCGGAAAGTAACCGGGCTCGCCCGATCAGCAGGGCCAGGGCTATACCGGGCTGCGTGCACGCGGTCGTCGGAGACCTTTTCGGCGGTGTGTAGCAGGTTGCTGGCGTGCACGTGTGCCGCGGCTATGCGGTCGACCGTGGCGCCGAGGATTCGGCGTGGGGATGTTCGGTGGAGTGCTGGCGTGGCAAGCAACTGGTCGATCATCCAGGCATTGATAGCGGCCACCAGTTCCGCACGTCGGCAGTCGATTCCGGCGGCGCCAACGGGGATTGTCGTGCCGCTGCCGCTTTGCCAGTGCACCGGCGAGCAGACCAGCGGGAGATCGGTGGCCGAATCAGCGCGATGTCCGCCGAAGGCCTCGACCAGCTCGCGGTGATCCGGCAGCGGTCGGACAACGCTGTGCGCGGGGTATGGCACGTGGTTACCACGAACACAGCAGGCTCCCAGCGCATTCGAGGCCGAAGTTCGTACGATGGGTTCGATCGTCAGCGTGTGCGTCATGCACCTCCGAGGGTTTCGTGGTGGAGGCATCGTCCTCGTGTCGGGTCCGCTATCAGCGTGCGCCGCCTGCCTCGGCGCGTTGGTGACACGGAAACAGCATGAAGATGATCAAGACGGAACAATGTCCTCCGCACCACGCTCACCTGCTCCGTGAACTCCTCGACGGTGAGCCGCGAAAACATCTGCGGCCGCGCATAACCGGGCGCCCGGTGGGATGTCCTGTCTGCCGCCGCCGACTCCTGGTAGCGCGGCGGGACCGATGCGCGTCCCCGTCGCCCTCAGGACGAATTTTGTCTCGATTATGTCGAATCCGGCAAAGGGGCAATTTGTCCGCGAATGGCAGATTCGAGTGCAGCAGTAGGGGTATAGCGGGGCTTGACGTAGCTGTGGCAAATTGCCGCGGCGTCATCGGAGAGCGAAGGGATGGGCATGCACACCTCTAGTTTGGCTATTGATTTCCAGCAGGGGTTCTCCGATGCGTGGAGTTCCGTCGCCACGTTCGTCCCCAAGCTGGTCGGTTTTCTCGTCATCCTGCTCATCGGCTGGGTCGTCGCGAAGGTGGTGGCGACGATCGTCGACAAGGTGCTCGAGCGCGTCGGGTTCGACCGGCTCGTCGAGCGCGGCGGGATCCAGCGGATGCTGTCGCGCAGTCGCTACGACGCCTCCGACCTGCTGGCGAAGCTGGCGTACTACGCGATCCTGCTGATCGCGCTGCAGCTCGGTTTCGGCGTTTTCGGGCCGAATCCGGTGAGCAACATGCTCAGCGGCATCGTCTCCTGGCTGCCCAAGGCGGCGGTCGCGATCATCATCGTGGTGGTGGCCGGTGCCATCGCCCACGCGGTCCGCGAGATGGTCGGCACCATGCTCGGCGGCCTGTCCTACGGCGCGATGGTCGGCCGGATCGCCGGGGTGTTCGTCTGGGGCGTCGGTATCGTTGCCGCGCTGAACCAGATCGGGGTGGCCACCTCGGTCACCATGCCGATCCTGATCACGGTGCTGGCCACCCTCGGCGGCATCCTGGTGGTCGGCGTCGGCGGCGGCATGATCCGCCCGATGCAACAGCGCTGGGAGAACTGGCTCAGCGGCTTGGAGGAGGAGATACCCGCGGTGAAGGGCCAGGCCGAGGCCTACCAGCGCGGTCGTGAGGACGCCGCCCGTGAGCAGTTGTTGATGGACCAGCAGGCCGCGCGCGGCCAGGGGCAGCAATGGAGCGAAGGCTCGACACCGGCCAGCGGCCCGCAGTCCGGCGAGTACCCGGGTTATCGCGGCCCGGGCGACGTGCGCTGACCTGTTGAGACAAGTGCGGCCGCCGTAGGAATACCTGCGGCGGCCGCACTCCTGTGGCCGGGCTCCGGCAACCCGGAATACACAGGTTTATGGACTGCGCCTCAGGCAGGTCGACGCATGGCGTGCAGGCATACCCCGGCAAGGCGCAGTTGGGCCCAGTCGGCCTCAGCCCAGCCGATGAGATCTCCCGGTGCGTTTCCGAGCATCGTCGGTACACCGCTCGGCTCGTCGATGTCGGGCCCGGCGGCACTCGTCTCGCGAACCTGATCGAGCAGTCCACGCGCATAACCCGCGAGGAGCACGGCCGCCGGAACTTTCGACGCTCCCGGCACGCCGTGTCGGAGAATGTCGCGTACCGCCGCGGCGTGCTGGTCCAGCGCCGCCGAAAGCGCAGGTATCTCCGCGGCCGCGGCGAGCGCGGGCACCCCGTACGTCTCGTGTAGTCGGTGCAAAATCCTCTGCGCCGACACTTCGAGCAGCGTGGGACCGATCAGAAACATTTTCGCATCCTAGCAATCATCCAATATTTATAGAACTGTGACTTTTGTCGCAGTGTTGATTGCCGGAAATTTGGTTCTCAGCAAATTTTCTTTGTGAAAAGGCTTGTCAGCGAAATGCATTCGCGTCGGTCAGTGCCCGGCCGAGCACCAGCTGATGCACCTCCGCCGTGCCCTCATAGGTGAGCACCGACTCCAGATTGTTCGCATGACGAAGCACCGGGTAGTCGAGTGTGATGCCGTTGGCGCCGAGGATGGTGCGGCATTCCCGGGCGATCGCGATGGCCTCGCGCGTGCTGTTCAGTTTTCCCGCGCTCACCTGCTCCGGGGTGACCTCGCCGCGGTCCTTCAGATGCCCGATATGCAGCGCGAGCAACTGGCCTTTGCCGAACTCCAGCGCCATGTCGGCCAGCTTCGCCTGGGTCAGCTGATAGGCGGCCAGCGGCTTGTCGAACACTTCGCGCGTCCTGGCGTACTCGATGGTCGCCGCGAGACAGTCGCGGGCCGCGCCGAGCGCACCGAAGACGATGCCGAAACGCGCTTCGCTCAAGCAGGCGAGCGGCGAGGCGAGGCCGCGCGATTGCGGCAGCACCGCATCCGCGGGCAGGCGGACATCGTCGAAGTCCAGCTCCGCGGTGACCGACGCGCGCAGGGACAGCTTGCGATGCATCTCCCGCGCGGTGAAGCCAGGCGCACCAGCCGGAACCAGGAACCCGCGGATCACCTGTTTGCCCTCGTCTTCGGTCTGCGCCCAGACCACCGCGATGTCGGCCACCGAGCCGTTGGTGATCCACATCTTCGAACCGTTCAGCACCCAGTCGGCGCCGTCGCGCTTCGCCCTGGTCCGCATGCCGCCGGGGTTGGAGCCGAAGTCCGGTTCGGTGAGCCCGAAACAACCGAGCGCGCGGCCCGCGGCCAGCTCCGGCAGCCACCGCTGTTTCTGTTCCTCGGAGCCGTACCTGTGGATCGCGGTCATCGTCAGCGAGCCCTGCACCGAGACCATGCTGCGCACGCCCGAGTCGACCGCCTCGAGTTCCTGGCAGGCCAGACCGTAGGTGGTCGCCGACATTCCGGCGCAGCCGTAGCCTTCCAGATGCATGCCGAGCAACCCGAGCTTGCCGAGCTCCGGCGCGATCTCCCTGGCCGGAAAAGCGCCTGCCTCGAACCAGTCCGCGATGTGCGGTCGCAGCCGTTGGGCCGCGAATGCCGCAACGGTGTCGCGGATCTCACGCTCGTCCTCGGACAGCAAAGCATCGATTGCGAACAGTTCTTCGACAGTCACCATGACCTCAGCCTATTGGCATCGGCCGCGCTGAGACCGGTGTCACTCCACACCTCGTCACATTGTTCGGTGGCTCCTCGTCCTAGCTGGGTATGGCCGATGGCCGCGAAGTAGTGGAGGACGAAGATGGCACAGCTGAAGCGGAACCCGAGTCGTGCGCGCCGATGGTTGCGGCGCCTGATCGTGGCAGGTGCCGCCATGCTCATGGTGGTGGTGGTGTTGTCGACGGCGACCGCGATCGCTTACGTCTGGCAACCGCCGGAAGACCGCGACTACCAGTCCCAGTATCTGACCACTGTCGAGTCCCGGTACGCGGACACCGACCTGGCGCGGTTCCATTACACGAAAACTGGCACCGGACCCGCGGTCGTGCTCGTCGCGGGCGGCGGTCAGTGGCTCTACTCCTACCGCGACACGATTCCGGTGCTGGCGCAACTTTTCACCGTCTATGCCGTTGACCTGCCGGGACAGGGCTACACCACGCTGAAACAGCGTGACTTCCGTTACGACCTCGACGCGATGTCCGGCGCGCTCGGCACCTTCCTCGACGCGATGGCGTTGCCGAAGGCGTCGCTGGTCGGACACTCCTGGGGCGGCGCTACCTCGCTGTACTTCGCCGAGCGGCATCCGGAGCGGGTGCCCCGCCTTGCGCTGCTCGCGTCGCCGGGTCTTGATGTGCCGTCGAGCTGGGACTGGCGCCCACTGGAGGTTCCGGTGCTCGGCGAGCTGATCGGCAATCTGATGACCAAGTCGAACAGCGAAGCGACGCAACGCAAATCGTTCGCACACCAGGTCCGGGTCACCCCGGAGCTGATCGACGAGAACTGGGCGCCGATGAGCAGGCCCGACAACCGCGAGGCGCTGTGGTCACAGCAGCGCAACTTCGATTACGCGCTGACCGAACGGCTGCTCGGCGAGGTGGGCGCACCGACCCTGGTGGTCTGGGGCGGAGCGGACCGCTTCGATGAGCCGTGGCAGGCCGCCGAGCTGGCCCACCGGATACCGCGCGCGACATCTCAGGTGTTCGAGGGCTGCGGACACTCGGTGCACGAGGACTGCGCAGACCAGGTCAACCCCGCCTTGCTGTCATTCCTGACTGCCTGACCCACGGATTGTTCGGGCAGCTCGCCGCTATCAGGGCCCACCGGCGAGCTGCCCGCAAATCGACCCAATTAGGCTGAGCACATGAGTGAGCTGGGATTCTCTACCAGGGCCGTGCACGCCGGATTCGATCCCGATCCGCAGACCGGCGCGGTCAACGTGCCCATCTACGCGAGTTCGACGTTCGCGCAGGACGGCGTGGGCGGGTTGCGCGGCGGTTTCGAGTACGGCCGCACCGGCAACCCGACGCGCACGGCGCTGGAGGCGAACCTCGCCGCGCTCGAATCGGGCCGCTACGGACGAGCTTTCGCGTCAGGCATGGCCGCCACCGACTGTGCGCTGCGCGCCACGCTGCGTCCGGGCGACCACATCGTGATCCCCGACGACGCCTACGGCGGCACCTTCCGGCTGATCGACAAGGTGTTCAGCCAGTGGGGTATCGAGCACTCGCCCGCGCATGTGTTCAACGTGGACGAGATGCGCGCCGCAATCCGGCCGAACACCAAATTGGTGTGGATCGAGACCCCGACAAACCCGCTGCTGAGCATCGGCGACATCCCCGCGCTGGCCGACGTGGCGCACGCAGCGGGCGCGAAGCTGGTGGTGGACAACACTTTCGCGACCCCGTATCTGCAGCAGCCGCTACTGCTCGGCGCGGACATCGTGCTGCACTCCACCACCAAGTACCTGGGTGGCCACTCCGACGTGATCGGCGGCGCGCTGATCACCAACGATCCGGAGCTCGACGCGGCTTTCGCGTTCCTGCAGAACGGTGCGGGCGCGGTCCCCGGCCCGTTCGACGCCTTCCTCACCCTGCGCGGCACCAAGACCCTCGCGGTGCGGATGGACCGGCACTGCGACAACGCCGAAACACTCGCGGAATTCCTGTCCGGGCATCCCGCGATCTCCCAGGTGATCTACCCGGGCCTGCCGGAGCACCCGGGCCACAGCATCGCCGAGAAGCAGATGCGGCGGTTCGGCGGGATGATCTCGGTACGCCTGCACGGCGACGTCGAGGCGGCCCGCAAGTTCTGCTCACGGACCGAGGTGTTCACCCTGGCCGAATCGCTGGGCGGCGTGGAATCGCTGATCGAACACCCGGCCGCGATGACGCACGCGTCCACCGAGGGGTCCGTGCTGGAGGTGCCTGCGGATCTGGTGCGGTTGTCGGTCGGTATCGAGGATGTCAGCGACCTGCTCTCGGACGTCGAGCAGGCGTTGAGCTAGGTTCACGACATGACGAAGCGGCCGCACCCGGTGATCGGGCGCGGCCGCTCGTGTCCGCGGGGGAAGTATCGGCCGGGCGGAGCGCCGCGGCCGCGAGCGTCAGCTGTGGTAGGGCTCGGCGCTGAGCAGCGTGACCTTCATGATGTTGCCGTTGGGCAGCGTGTATTCCCGGGTCTCGCCCACCTTGGCGTCGATCAGCGCGCCGCCGAGCGGAGAGCTCGGCGAGTAGGTCTCCAGCTTGGAGTCGCTGAGACCCTCTTCACGGGTGGCGATCAGGAAGGTTTCGGTGTCGGACTCGTCACCGTCGTAGTAGACCTTGACGACCGAACCGGGGAGCGCGACGCCGGACTTGGTGGGCGCGACGCCGACCTTGGCGTTGTTCAGCAGCTCCTGCAGCTGGCGGATCCGCGCCTCCTGCTGACCCTGCTCCTCGCGCGCGGCGTGGTAACCGCCGTTCTCCTTGAGGTCACCCTCTTCGCGGCGTTCGTTGATCTCGGCGGCGATGACCGGACGATTGGCGATGAGCGCGTCGAGTTCGCCCTTGAGCCTGTCGTGCGACTCCGGGGTCAGCCAGGTCACTTGCGTCTCAGTCATCTCGATCACTCCCTAGTAGTTGTTCCCGGCAGGCCGGGATTCCCTGAGCACTGGTGCGTGCCCACCTGGAGGCGGGCACGCACCAGTCGACGGCAAGAGCAATCCTGGGAAGTTCATCGAACCCCTACAGGCCCAGGTTTCGGGCGAACTCGCAAGCCCGAACCGACAGCGCTGGCCGCCAATGCAGCAAACACGGCTCCGAGCCCCGGAACCGTGTATCACACCATTTTAGCATGAATCACAAACGTGCAGGTCGGAGTTAATTTCGTGGACTTCTCGCGCGAAAAAGCGGCGGATCAGCCTGCCCGAAGATAGCTGGGTACCTGACCGCTACACGCGTAAATGCTGCCCGACACGGGGCGAGCGGACGAGCGCACGATGGTGGTGAGCTCGACCGTGCCGCTGGCCGAGGGTTCGACCAGCACCTCGCGGCGGCCGAGCTCGGAGCCGTCGCGCGCCATCGCACGGACGAAACACACCACCGGCTGCGCGGGGTCCTTGCGGGTGACCTTGAGCCGGATCGTCATGGTCGAGTCGTCGACGACGGTATACCCGAGCTGCTCGGCGTCGATGTCCTCCGGACCGTACTTCTGGTAGCCCAGGTAGGCGACACCGAGCCCGGCCAGCACCACCAGCATGCCCAAGACCAGCGGAATCCACCGGCGGCGCACCGGTGTTTTCCTGCCGTACCGGTCGGCGGGCCGTCGGCTCGGCGCCGGAGCAGCGGCCGTCGCGTCACCGCCGGTTTCCGGCGCGGGCTCGGTCATCTGTAGTCGCTCCCGGGGGGTAAGTCGGAACAAATGTCGATCGAATGGAACTATAGGGAACGAAGACCTGACGCCCGCGACCGAGAGCGATGAGGTGAACAAAAACGTGAGTGGCCTTCGCCTCATGGCGGTGCATGCCCACCCCGACGACGAATCCAGCAAGGGTGCGGCGACGACCGCCCGCTACGCCGACGAAGGACACGACGTCCTCGTCGTCACGCTGACCGGCGGAGAACGCGGAAGCATCCTCAACCCGGCCATGGACACGCCGGGCGTCCTGGAGCGGATCAACGAGATCCGCCGTGAGGAGATGGCGGCCGCGGCACACGCGCTCGGCGTGCGCCAGCACTGGCTCGGTTTCGTCGACTCGGGCCTGCCGGAGGGCGACCCGCCGCCACCGGTGCCCGACGGCAGCTTCGCGCTGGTTCCGCTGGAGGAGGCCACCGAGGCGTTGGTGCGGGTGGTGCGCGAGTTCAAACCGCACGTGATGACGACCTACGACGAGACCGGCGGCTACCCGCATCCGGACCACATCCGCTGCCATCAGGTGTCGGTCGCCGCGTTCGAGGCGGCAGGCGATCCGGAGCGCTTCCCCGGCGCGGGCGAGCCGTGGACGCCGCTGAAGCTGTATTACGACCACGGGTTCAGCATGCGGCGAATGGAAGTTTTCGCCGACGAGTTCGACCGCGCAGGCGAGCCGTTCCCGCTGCAGGAGTGGCTGGATCGGATGCGCAAGTTCGCCGCGGAGCGCGGTGACATACTTTCGCGGGTCACCACGCAGATCGAGTGCGCCAAGTACTTCCCGCAGCGCGACGACGCCTTGCGCGCGCACGCGACGCAGATCGACCCGAACGGCGCGTTCTTCGCCATTCCGATGGAGATGCAGCAGCGGCTGTGGCCGACCGAGGAATTCGAGCTGGCCCAAACCCGGGTGCGCACCGCACTGCCCGAGACCGACCTGTTCGCGGGCATCGAGGACGAGCGGCTGTGACGCTGGTTCTGCTCGCCCAGACGCCCGGCGCACCGACCGGCCCCGAGTTCGGCAAGGCATCGCCGCTCGGGCTGGTCATCATCCTGATTCTGCTCGCGGGCACCTTCTTGCTGGTCCGATCGATGAACCGGCACATCAAGGGCCTGCCCGCGACCTTCGAGCCCGAGCACCCCGAACCGGACCAGGAGGCCGACGAGGGGACCGAGGACGGCATCACGCGCCAGCCGGGCGAGGAATCGAACGACGCGGACTCCGAGGGCCGCACCGAGTCCAGCTGACCGGCGCAGCCGCTGCTGAGTTTGCTCTAGCGGGCCGGGTGGCTCCCGCGCAAACCACTACTTTCCGCGGTCCTCGGAAGCACACCATTAGCAACCATTTCGGCGCAAAATGGTGTTCGCAATGTCGCGCGCCGATCGGTGTCCTGTGTTACCAATTCAGCGATACCGCTCGACCGAAGGAAGCTCATGGACAACGTGATCGGACAGATCGACCGCGCACTGGACGCGACCGGAGCGATCGTCGCCGCCGTGGGAGACGCGGGCCTGGCCGCACCGACGCCGTGCCTGGATTGGGATGTGCGGACCGTGCTCAACCACACCGTGGGTGGCATGCATCTGTTCGCGGCCGCGCTGAGCGGCACGGATGCGGGCGCCGACCACGAATCCGACTGGCTCGGCGGCGACCCGCAGGGTGCGTTCGCCGCGGCGGCGGAGGTGGATCGCGCCGCGTGGCATCGGCCGGACGCGCTGGATGCCACCGTGGGCATTTCGCTGGGCGACTTGCCAGGGCCCGCGGCGGCGCTGGTGCATCTCACCGAGGTTCTCGTCCACGGTGTCGATATCGCGGTGGCCATCGACCGGCCGGATCTGGCCGATGACGGATTGTGTGACGAATTGCTCGCCACCATGCAGGCGATGGGCGGCATCGATTCCTTCCGCGCGCCTGGCATTTTCGGGCCGGAAGTCGTCGTCGCCGGGGATGAACCGGCGCACCGTCGACTCTTGGCCTATGTCGGGCGCGAGGTGTTGACCAGGACGCCGTAGTCGGCGCGGAAGAATTCACCGGGGTAAATGCGTAGCAGGAGTTTGCCTTGCCTCGCGATAGTCGGTGCCATGTCAGTGTCCGCCGGCAGTGTCGGCACTGCCGGCGAAGCGCCTTTCGCGTCTTTATTCCCGATCCGGGCGGCGCACTGGGTGACGGAGAATAGTCTTCGTCGTCGGTCCGGGAGATCTACGCGGGTCGGACAGATAGATCTCATGGTGGCGTCCGTTCATCGCCCATCCCTCGGCCGACATGAGCGCGTCCATCCGTGCCAGCGTCTGCGGTTCGGTTGCATACGGGCCGACATGCAGCGCCTGGATTGCCTCACCCTCGGTGATCCGCTCGAAGGACGCCCCAGCCACCATCTCGGCGGTGACCACCTCGGGCATGCGGATCAGCAGCTTCCACTGCCACTGCTCGCGCGGCACCGACAGCGGTGGCGCATCGGACTCGACCCACCATAGGCCCTCCAGCTTCGGCACCACGAAGTCGCGTCCGGCGGCTTTCGCGGCCTTCTTGGCCCCGTAGACGGCACGGTAGAGCGTTTCAACGGCGGTGGAGTAGACCGGCCCGCCGGGTGCCCCCGATCCGTCGACGGTCACATAGTCGTACGCCGCGAAGGTCCGCAGCACCGGGGCCGTGCTCGCACCGTAGTAGTACCTGTCCTCTCGTACCAGATCAATCTTCACCCCCCCGACTTTCTTCCCTCCCGCCACCGGAGAGTCAAGCGAGACATGACGGCTGCGCAGGCTCGAGTCGCGGTCAGCGTGCCAGGGGCGGCCGCCGTGAAAAGTGTGCTCAGTCGCTCGCGAGTCGGCACGCGACATCGCAGTCTGCGAGATCGGCGAGACGGGCCCACGCGGCAGTGATCGCTTCTGCTGATGGTCCACTAGCTGTGCCATCTCGGGAGATCGGTTACACGGTCATGTGATCGCGCACGAGCTGGTGCTCGGGCTGCTCGGCGGCGATGTGCTGTTCACGCGGTCGTATATGATCGGCCGGGCGGGTTGTGTGTGGATCTCGTTCTGTGCTCGGTGGGTGTGGGAGGCTGGCACCGTGAACCAATTGGTCAACGCGACATCGCCTTATCTACTTCAGCACGCCGACAACCCGGTCGATTGGCGGCAGTGGGATGCCGATGCGTTGGCGGAGGCGGTCGCGCGGGATGTCCCCATCCTGCTGTCGATCGGATACGCGAGTTGCCACTGGTGCCATGTGATGGCGCACGAGTCGTTCGAGGACGCGGCGACCGCTGAGCAGATGAACGCGAACTTCGTCTGCGTGAAGGTCGACCGGGAGGAGCGGCCCGATCTCGACGCGGTCTATATGAACGCCACCGTCGCGATGACCGGGCAGGGCGGCTGGCCGATGACCTGCTTCCTCACACCCGCCGGCGAACCGTTCTACTGCGGAACCTATTACCCGAAGCTCCCGCGCGGCGGGATGCCGTCGTTCACCCAGCTGCTCACCGCGATCGCCGACACCTGGCACACCCGCCGCGACGAGGTGCGCCAAGCGTCCACGCAGGCGGCCGAGGCTCTGCGCGCGCAGACGGCGGGGCTGCCCGACGCGGACCTGACGATCACGGCTGAGCTGCTCGACCACGCCGTCGCCACCGTGCTGCGCGACGAGGACGAGAAGCACGGTGGGTTCGGTGGTGCGCCGAAGTTCCCGCCGTCGGCGTTGCTGGAGGGGCTCCTTCGGCACTGGGAGCGGACCGGCAGCTCCACGGTGTTCGACATGGTCTCCCGCACGGCAGAGGCGATGGCGCGCGGCGGGATCTATGACCAGCTGCGCGGTGGTTTCGCCCGGTATTCGGTCGACGCCGCGTGGGTGGTGCCGCACTTCGAGAAGATGCTCTACGACAACGCCCAGTTGCTGCGCGCCTACGCTCATCTGGCGCGGCGCAGTACGTCGGCGCTGCCGGAATCGTTGTCGCACCGGGTGGCCAGGGAGACTGTGCAGTTCATCGTCGAAGACCTGGGTACCGAACAGGGTGGCTTCGCCTCCGCCTTGGATGCCGATACCCATCTGGAGGCGGGCGGCCCAGGCGTCGAAGGCGCGACCTACGTGTGGACGCCCGCCGAGCTGACCGGCGCGCTCGGTGCGATCGACGGGGCGTGGGCCGCCGAATTCTTCGGCGTCAGCACCGCGGGGAACTTCGAACAGGGCACGTCGGTGCTGACCAGGTACTCCGAGCCGGTCACCGAGAAGGACGACGCTCGCCTGGAGCGCATCGGGGCGGCGTTGCGCGCGGCCCGTGCCCGCCGTCCCCAACCGGAGCGTGACGACAAGGTGGTGACCGCGTGGAACGGGATGGCCGTCACCGCGCTCGCCGAGGCCGGATCGGCGCTGGGCGAGCCGGGCTGGGTCGCCGCCGCCGTGCGCTGCGCGCGCTTCCTGCTGGCCGAGCACGTTGTGGGCGGACGTCTGCGCCGCGCCTCGCTCGGCGGTGTCGTCGGCTCCGCGCCCGGCATCCTGGAGGACTACGCGTGGCTGGTCACCGGTCTGCTCGCCCTGCACCAAGCCACCGCCGAGCTCAGCTGGCTCGAGGACGCTCAACGGTTGCTGGACAAGGCGATCGAGCATTTCGCCGATCCGGACGTGCCGGGCAGCTGGTTCGACACCGCTGACGACGCCGAGACACTCGTCGCTCGGCCGCGTGACCCGATCGACGGCGCCACCCCCGCCGGCGCCTCCGCGCTCGCCGAAGCCCTGCTCACCGCCGCGGCCGCGAGCGACCCGGAGCGCGAAATCCGCTACCGCGATCTCGCCGACCGCACACTCGACCGTGGTGCGATCGTCCTCGCGCGCGCGCCACGGTCGGCGGGGCAGTGGCTCGCCGTCGCGGAGGCGGCCTTGCGCGGGCCTTTGCAAGTCGCCATCGCCACCGCCGAATCCCTCGGCCGCCCAGCCGAACTGCTCACGACAGCCCGAGTCGAGGCGCCCGGCGGCTCCGTGGTCCTCGCCGCCGCCCCGAACGCGGTCCCACTCCTGGCCAACCGCCCATTGATCCGCGATACCGACACCGCCTACGTCTGTCGCGGCACGGTCTGCGACCGCCCGGTCTCCACCTCGGAGGACCTTCGCTCGGCGCTGCAGCGGATCTGAAGACCTGTCGGGTGCGCATGCGCACAGGTCAGCGCAGGACCACGAGCCAGACCGCCGCGTAGTGGGTGAGCGCGGCGAGCACTGTGGCCGCGTGGAAGAACTCGTGGTGTCCGAATACGGTCGGCCAGGGGTTAGGCCACTTGGTGGCGTAGAGGATCGCGCCTCCGCTGTAGATCAACCCTCCGATCAGCAGCAGGATCAGCGGCGCGATGCCGATCTCGTTATTGAGTTGGCCGGCGACCGGGACGATGGCCCAGCCGAGCAGCAGATACAGCGGAACGCCGACCCAGCGGGGCGCGGTCGGCCACAGCAGTTTCAGCGCTACTCCGGCCAGCGCGCCGGCCCAGACCACGATCAGCAGCGTCTGCCCGGTGCGTCCGGGGAGGCCGAGCAGGGCGAACGGTGTGTAGCTGCCTGCGATGAACAGGAAGATCATCGAATGGTCCGCCCGTTTCATCCGGATGCGGGCTCGCGCGCTCGGCCACGTCACCCGGTGGTAGACCGCGCTGATGCCGAACAGCGCGCACACGGTAACGCCGTAGACCAGTGTCGACCATCCTGCGGTCGCCGAGACCGTGCCCGCCTCGGCGACCAGCACGACGGCCCCGACGGCGGCGATGCCGACCGCCCAGGTGTGGATCCAGCCACGCATGCGCGGTTTGCCGAGTGCCGCCGCGAGGGATTCGCCCGCCGAGGCAGGTGCTGCGACCAGTGTCGCGTCGGGGGCGCCGACCGGTTCGGACACGAGTTACCTCCTAGATAAACCCGTCAGTAACCTACGCAACCGTAGGTTTGAGCTCATCGCCACTGTACCGGGTCGCGCGGTCGGTGCCGAGATCGTGCCGGTGAGGCGTAGGGTTGCCCGGGTGGAACTTCCGAGTCAGGTGCGGGGTCTGCCGTATCGCGTCTACGAGGCCCGGCTGTCCAAGCAGCTGGCAGGCAAGCAGCATCCCCGGCATGTCGCGGTGATGTGTGACGGCAATCGCCGGTGGGCCCGGGAGAACGGTTTCACCGATGTCAGTCACGGTCATCGGGTCGGCGCGCTGAAGATCGCGGAGCTGGTCGGCTGGTGTGAAGCCGAGGGCATCGAGATGGTGACCGTCTACCTGCTCTCCACCGAAAATCTGCAGCGTGATCCGGACGAGCTGGAGACGCTGTTCGAGGTGATCACCGACGTGGTCGAGGAACTGTCGGCGCCGGAACAGAACTGGAGCGTCCGCATCGTCGGCTCGCTGGACGGCTTTCCCGAGCTGATCGCCAAGCGATTGCGTACCGCGGCCGAGCGCACGGAGGAGCGCGGCGGCGTGCACGTCAACGTCGCGGTCGGCTACGGAGGCAGGCAGGAGATCGCCGATGCGGTGCGCTCGCTGGTCCGCCAGGAGATCGCCGCGGGGGAGACCGGCGAGGATCTTGTTCAGTCGATCACCGTGAACGCCATCGGCCAGCACCTCTACACCTCCGGCCAGCCGGACCCCGACCTGGTCATCCGCACCTCCGGCGAGCAGCGACTGTCCGGGTTCCTGCTGTGGCAGAGCGCCTACTCGGAAATATGGTTCACCGAGGCGTACTGGCCGGAGTTCCGGCGGGTGGATTTCCTGCGGGCGTTGCGCGAATACGCCGCGCGCCATCGCCGCTTCGGAGTCTGATCCGATCTTGGTGCCGTGAATTCGGCTCCGACTCCGCCCCTCTCGCGTACCGTGCGGTCTCATGAGCGAGCGCAGCGAGCGGAACATCAGGCGCAGCCGAGCATCGCTCGGTCGTGGCGGAGCCGAGCGTCAGCGAGGTGGAGTCATGAGCGAGCGTAGCGAGCGGAACATCAGGCGCAGCCGAGCATCGCTCGGTCGTGGCGGAGCCGAGCGTCAGCGAGGTGGAGTCATGAGCGAGCGTAGCGAGCGAACATCAGGCGCAGCCGAGCATCGCTCGGTCGTGGCGGAGCCGAGCGTCAGCGAGGTGGAGTCATGAGCGAGCGTAGCGAGCGAACAATGAGCCCAGCCGAGCGTAGCGACCGAACCATCAACACGGCCATCGGCACGATCGTGCCGGAGCCGAGCATCAGCGAGGCGTAGGGATGAGCGCGTACGACACTCGGCCCGGCGGGCCGCCTGAGCTTGCGCACCGGGGGCCGGGCGGCGACCACATCAGCTACGAGGAGTTCGGCAGGCGTTTTTTGGAGTACGCGGCCTCACCGGAGCGTATCGCCGGAGCATTCGGCCAGTTGACCGGCACCGCATTCGATTTCGGACCGATCGGGATGGGGCCGGGACGACTGGCGAAGGTGTCCGCGCAGGTTCAGCTCGGTGAGCCACGGGTGCGCCGCCACGTCGAGGAGGCCATCTCGTTCGAGTTGGTCATCCCGCTGAATGTCGACCTGCTTCTCGATCTGGCCGTCGATCGGCATCGCTTCCATGTCGAGGGGACCATCCACCTACATCTGACGGTGCGTACCGCCGCGCCGTTGCGCGTGTTGCTCGACATCGCCGAGCCGCGTCCCGGAGACGTGCACGTCAACGTCGCCAGCGCGACCAGGCGCGGACAGTTGCTGCGCATCCTCGCCAGCGTGGACCACGAGATCAGGCGGTTCGTCGCCCGCTATATCTCCACCGAGATCCGCAGACCGCACATTGCCGCGGCTCGTGATATCGATGTCGCGCGACGCCTCGACGACGCGTGGAAATTGTAAGCGGAATCACAACTTCCGTAGACGCAGCCGATTGATGCTGTGGTCGGCGTCCTTGCGCAACACCAAGGTGGCGCGCGGCCGGGTGGGCAGAATGTTCTCCACCAGATTCGGGCGGTTGGTGTTGTTCCAGATCTCCTGCGCGGCGGAGGTCGCCTGCTCGTCGGTGAATCCGGAGTAGTGGTGGAAATGTGCGTTCGGGTCGGCGAAAGCCGTCTTGCGCAGTGTGAGAAACCGTTGCACGTACCACTTCTCGATGTCCTCGATGCGCGCGTCGACATAGATCGAGAAGTCGAATAGATCGGAGACCATCAGCCGCGGGCCGGTCTGCAGTACGTTCAGGCCCTCCACGATCAGAATGTCGGGCTGGCGAACGCAGTGCAACTTGTCCGGCACGATGTCATAGGAGATGTGTGAATACACCGGCGCGCACACTTCCGCCGCGCCGGATTTCACCTCTGTGACGAATCGCAGCAGCTTGCGGCGGTCGTAACTCTCCGGAAAACCCTTGCGGTGCATGATGCCGCGGCGGGTGAGTTCCGCGGTGGGATAGAGAAATCCGTCGGTGGTGACCAGGTCGACGCGCGGGTGATGATCCCAGCGGGCCAGCAGTGCCTGCAGCACGCGGGCGGTGGTCGACTTGCCGACCGCGACGCTGCCTGCGACGCCGATCACGAACGGTACCTGCTCGTCCGGGTGGGTTTCGCCGAGAAAGGTCGCGGTGGCGGCGAACAGGCGCTGGCGCGCGGCCACCTGCAGGTGGATGAGACGAGCGAGCGGTAGATAGACCTCGGCGACTTCCTCGAGATCGATCTGTTCCCCGAGGCCGCGCAGGCCGATCAGTTCTTCTTCGGTGAGTACGAGGGGAGTCGATTTACGCAGGGTTCGCCACTGTTTACGGTCGAATTCCACGTATGGACTCGGCTCGCTCATCCGTGCCATTTACCCGACGCTCCACTTCGGCAAACACGCACACTTACCGTGCGGGTCTGGTGAGATTCGGTCTAGCTGTCGCCGCATAGCCGAATTCTGCTCTGCGTCAACATCGTGGGATAAGTGGGGTACCACTAGCGGTTGGTCACAGGGTCGCTGGCGCGGGGGTGAGCGGCTAATGTCGGCTGCCATGGAAGCGCATCCGCTCGTGTCCGAATACCTGCGGCTCGGCCTCGCCTTCGATCAGCTCGAGGAAGGGTTCGTCGACGCCTATACCGGTGATCCCGCGCTGCGCCGAGAGGTAGCGAACGCGCCGGCACCGCAGCCGCGAACGCTGGCCCGACGGGCCGCCGAGTTGCGCGCCGAAGTGCCCGAAGCCGGGCTGCCGCCGGAACGCGCCGAATTCCTCGACGTGCATCTGCGCGCGTTGGAATGTTCCGGCCGCAAGTTCGCCGGAGACGAGATCGGATTCGTCGACGAGGTGCGGGCATATTTCGATGTCGACATCGAAACCGGCGACGTGGACGACTACCGCGAGGCCCACCGGCAGATGGACGAGGTGATCGCGGGAGAGGGGCCGCTGGCCGAGCGGGTGACCGCGCATCGCAAGGCCGACGAGATTCCGCCTGAGCGGCTGTCCGCCTGCGTCGAGGCGTTCTCCGGCGCGTTGCGCGAGCTGGTCCGCGCCAGGTATCCGCTGCCCGACTATGAGCACGTCACCTACGAGGTGGTCGGGGACAAGCCTTGGTCCGGGTTCAACTACTACCTGGGCAACTACCACTCCCGGGTCGCGATCAACTCCGACCTCAAACAACACATGGCGCACCTGCCGCACCTGATCGCCCATGAGTCGTACCCGGGACACCACACCGAGCACTGCCGCAAGGAGGCCGGCCTGGTTGCGGACGGGCAGGCCGAGCAGACACTGTTCTTGGTGAATACGCCACAGTGCCTGATGGCCGAAGGTCTCGCCGATCTGGCGCTGCGCTCCATCGTCGGGCCTGGTTGGGGCGTCTGGGCGCAGGAGATCTACGCCGACCTGGGCCTGCGCTTCGACGGCGAACGGGCCGAACGACTCGCGAACGCTTCGGCCAAGCTGCTCGGCGTGCGACAGGATGCCGCGCTGCTGCTGCACGACCGGCGTCGCACCCACGACGAGGTGGCGGAGTTCTTGCAGACCTGGAGCCTGGTGACGCCGGATCGGGCGCGGCAGTCGTTGCGGTTCCTGTCCTCGCCGCTGTGGCGGGCCTACATCTCCACCTACGTGGAGGGGTATCGGCTGCTGGGCGGATGGCTCGATCGTGCGGTCGACGCCGACGACCGGGCCGACCGGTTCCGCAGGCTGCTCGACGAACCGCTCACACCCAGCGCTGTGCGCGCCCTGTGACCGGCGCGGTGGCTTCGCACGGACCGTCGAGGTTTGCGCGCTACAGGATGACCGCGCAGCCCTGGCCACCGGCGGAGATGGTGCACAGCAGTTGCGAAAGGGTGCGCAGCAGCGCCTCGACCGGGGAGTTGGGTACCGAAACCACTGTGACCATGTCTGTTCCTTCGCAAGGTGATCGCGAGTAGATGTCACCTGGGAAACCGGTCGGGCCGCACCTTCTCGTTACGGCTCGTCGGGCCCCGTAAACCGGTGTCCCGAATGCTCGGTGCGCCTGTGCGACATCAGCGCTTTCCGCGGAAGATGACGCAGGTGGTGGTGGCGTGCGCGACCAGCCGCCCCTGTTCGTCGACCACACGTCCCTCGGCGGTCGCGGTGGTGCGGCCGACGTGGATCGTCGTGCCGGTGGCGGTGAGCCGCTGTCCGCCGGTGGGAACAGCGCGGATGTAGTTGACCTTCAGTTCGAGTGTCGTGTAGCCGACGCCCGCCTCCAGTGTGGTGTGCACCGCGCAACCCATCACGGAATCGAGCAGGGTGGCGCAGATGCCGCCGTGCGTGGTGCCGAGCGGATTGGCGAAATCGGGCCGGGTCCGCAGTGCGAAGACCACTGTGCCGTGCTCGAGTTCGTCGACCTCCATCCCGAGCAGGTCACCGATGAACGGTGGACGGCCGGGCATCGTCATTGCGGTCCGCAGCAGTTCCAGCCCGGACAGCTGAGCGAGGTCGATCGTGGCCTCGGACATGAATCCCATCCTTTCGATGAACCGATCGGTCCATAGCTGACATGATTGGAGCATGGACCGATCGGTTCACGCAACCATGCGAAGGAGGGTGCAATGGGCGACCGCAGCGAGCGAACCACCGACGCGACCACAGGACCGCGCACCAGGTTGATCGAGAGCGCCATCGAGCTGGTGCGCGAGCAGGGCGTGCACGCCGCGGGTCTTTCCGCCCTGCTCGATCGGAGCAAGGCCTCGCGCAACTCGCTCTACCAGCACTTCCCCTCCGGCAAGAGCGAGCTGGTCGAGACCGCGACCCGGGTCGCGGGCGCCCGGATCGACGGCGTGATCGACAAGATCACGGCTGCCCCGCCGGAACGCTGGTTCGGTTCGCTCATCGGTTGGTGGGTCTCCGCGTTGGAGAAGACCGGCTATCGCGCAGGGTGCCCGATCGTCGGGGCCGCCTTGGCCGAGACCGAGCCCGGCGTGCAGGCCGCCGCGGGCGCGGTCTTCGAGGACTGGCAGCAACGTTTCGGCGACGCCCTCTCCGCGGCCGGCATGCCTGCCGCGGAGGCGCGCTCCTTCAGCAGCTTCGTGTTCAGTGCGCTCGAGGGCGCCATCGTGCAGGCGCGGGCGACGAAATCCACCCGCCCGCTCGAGGACGCGCAAAAGCACCTCACAGTGCTGTTGGAGAACTACCTGCCCGTGGGTGCGCGCGGCGAAGCACAGGGCTGAGTTCCTGATCACAGCTGCGGCTGTGATTCCGGACGGCCGGTGAACCCCCTGCTCGGGAACCGGCATCCGGCCCATAGACTGACCCCGTGACGCAGACGACCGCCTCTGTCAATTCCCAGTCCCTCGGTGAGCTCGATCCGGAACTCGCCGCCGCGATGGCAGGCGAACTCGCCCGCGAACGCGACACCCTCGAGATGATCGCCTCCGAGAACTTCGTGCCGCGCGCGGTGCTGCAGGCGCAGGGCAGCGTGCTCACCAACAAGTACGCCGAGGGCTATCCGGGTCGGCGGTACTACGGCGGCTGTGAGCATGTCGACGTCGTCGAGACACTGGCGCGTAACCGCGCCAAGGAGCTGTTCGCCGCCGACTTCGCCAATGTGCAGCCGCATTCCGGCGCGCAGGCGAACGCCGCGGTGCTGATGGCGCTGATGGAGCCCGGCGACAAACTGCTCGGTCTCGACCTCGCGCACGGTGGTCACCTCACCCACGGCATGCGCCTGAACTTCTCCGGCAAGCTCTACGAGGTGCACTCCTACGGGGTGAGCAAGGAAGACCACCGCGTCGACATGGACGAGGTGCGCACGATCGCCCTCGGCGCGCGCCCGAAGGTGATCGTGGCGGGCTGGTCGGCCTACCCGCGTCATCAGGACTTCGCGGCGTTCCGCTCGATAGCCGACGAGGTCGGCGCCTACCTGTGGGTGGACATGGCGCACTTCGCCGGTCTGGTCGCGGCCGGGCTGCACCCCTCGCCGGTGCCCTATGCCGACGTGGTGTCCTCCACCGTGCACAAGACGCTCGGCGGGCCGCGCTCCGGCCTGATCCTGGCGAAGCAGGAGTACGCCAAGAAGCTGAACAGCTCGGTGTTCCCCGGACAGCAGGGCGGGCCGCTCATGCACGCGATCGCCGCCAAGGCGGTCGCGTTCAAGATCGCCGCCACCGAGGAGTTCAAGAACCGCCAGGAGCGCACCCTCTCCGGTGCGAAGATCCTCGCCGAGCGCCTCACCGCCGCCGACGTCAAGGACAAGGGCATCAGCGTGCTCACCGGCGGCACCGACGTGCACCTGGTGCTCGTCGACCTGCGTAATTCCGAGCTCGACGGCCAGCAGGGCGAAGACCTGCTGCACGAGATCGGAATCACGGTGAACCGCAACGCCGTTCCGTTCGACCCGCGTCCGCCGATGATCACCTCCGGTCTGCGCATCGGCACCGCGGCCCTTGCCACCCGTGGGTTCGGCGACACCGAGTTCACCGAGGTCGCCGACATCATCGCGACCGCACTGGCAGGGGGCTCCGACGTGGACGCGCTGCGCGCCAGGGTGAGCAAGCTGGCCAACGACGTTCCCCTGTACAACGGCCTGGAGGACTGGCACCTCCTCGGCTGATCTATCCCGACACAACCGCCGCAGCGGTAGCCGCGTTCGGGTAGCGGCAGCTCGGGTTTCGCGCCGCATCCCGAACGCATCTGGACGTGCCCCGCCCCGGCCATCGAAACCCGGGCGAGTTGCCGACGGCAGATGTCGTGTGCCGAGGCGGCGCCGTGGCCCGCATGACAATCCCACGGTCTCAACCGATGTCCGTCGCGCCGACCAACGCCGGGTAGTCCCGCAGCTCGATGTCATTGGCGGCATTGTCGCTGTACTTCAGCATCAACGTGAACATCCGGGAACCGAAGAACCAGTTGCGCAGCTTGATGCCACGTGCGGTCTTGGGGGCGAGGAAGCGGCCTGCGTTGCTGTTGCCCGCGATCTTGGCATAGCGCTTCATGATCTCGTTGTAGCGGGCGAAGGCGACCGTGTGATCGCCATCGGCGAGGGCCAATTCGCCTGCGATGACGTACGCCCCGACCACGGCGAGCCCGGTGCCGAAGCCGCCCAGCGTGTTTCCGTACGCGGAGTCGCCGACCAACGCGACGCGCCCCTCGGTGTAGTCGCGCTTCATCCGGACCTGGCTGATCGAATCCAGGTAGAAGTCGTCGAAGTCGGCCACCTCGTCGAGCATCCGCGGCACCTCCCATGCGACGTCCGCGTAGACCTGCTCGACGATGCGCCGCTGGGTGGCGCTGTCGTCGCGGGAGTAGTCGAGCTCGGGCGAGGCGAACATATACAGCTGCTGTGCCTTCGAGCCGCCGCTGATCGCGAGCTTGCCGGGAGCGTTGTGGCCGTAGGCGATCGCCCGTTCGCGTGGACTCGTCGCGTCCTGGCTCCATGGGCTGGCGCCCGCGACACAGTAGTAGTAGCCCAGGTACTTCACGAAGTCCTTCTCCGGGCCGAAAGCCAGCCTGCGGACCCGGGAGTGGATACCGTCGGCGCCGAAAACGAGGTCGAAGGTGCGCGCCGGCCCGTGCGCGAACTCGACGTGCACGCCGTCGGCGGTCTCGGTGAGCGCGCTGATCGAATCGCCGAACAGGTACTCGCAGTGCTCGGCGGTCCGCTTGTACATGATCTCGGCCAGGTCGCCGCGCAGGATCTCTACGTCGCCGCCGGTGAAGTCGCCGGACATGACGGCGAGCTGCTCGCCGTTCTCGTCGACGAAGACGGTGTCGGTGGCGCCGGTCTTGCGCGTCTCGATCTCGTCCAGGATGCCCATCCGCTCCAGGACGGTGAAGTGGGTGCGGCCCTTGAAGTCGATGGCCTGGCCGCCGGGGCGCAGCGCGGGTGCGCGCTCGACGACGGTGACGGCGAAGCCGTAGCGGTGCAGCCAGTAGGCCAGGGCGGGCCCGGCGACGCTGGCGCCGGAGATGAGGACGGTCGAGTTGCGCACGGTGGCTCCCTTACGGTCGAAATCAGTGTCCGCCAGATTCTGTTTCCATCGGACGCAAATCAGCGTATGGTAGACACAGTTTCTCGTCAAGTCGTTATCCGGAAGGATTCGGGCATGCCGATACCTACCGCAGTCGAACTGCTCTGGGGCACCCAGCAGCGCCGCAAGCGCGGGCCCAAGCCCGCACTCTCACTAGAGGGGATCGTCGCCGAGGCGATCGCGCTCGCCGATGCCGAAGGGCTGGCCAATCTGTCCATGCAGCGGCTGGCGGAGCGTCTCGGCTTCACGAAGATGTCGCTGTACCGCTACGTACCTGGCAAGGCCGAGTTGGTCGCGCTGATGCTGGACACCGCGATGGGCGTGCCGCCGGAGCTGCCCGCCGCCGACGATGCTTCGACCGAGGAGGCATGGCGTGGACAGCTGGGCCGGTGGTGCGAGACGCTTTACGAACGTTTCCACGCGCACCCGTGGTCGCTGGAGGTGTCGGTAGGAGTGCGGCCGTTGGGCCCGAACGAGATGGCCTGGGTGGAGTCCGCCCTGGATGCACTCGCGTCGACCGGGCTCACGAACGCCGAACGCCTGGACACCATCGTCCTGCTGACCGGGCACGCGCGCAGCCTGGTGCAGGTGGTCCGAGCGGTCGATGCCGAGGCGTTCGAGAAGCAGATCGCGGCACAGCTTGCCGACATGGTGGCCGCCGCGGCCGAGCGTTACCCCACGGCGGCGGCCGCGTTCACCGAGGAGGGAGCGGTCGTGGGTGGCGAGGGCGCGCTGAAGTTCGGCATCGGACGCATCCTCGACGGGTTGGGCGTGCTCATCGCGCGCCGCGCCGGAGCGCCGCGGCCTACGCTCGAATCATGACCGAAGAACTCGTGAAACAGGACTCGATCACTACGGTGCGGGAGTTCTTCGCCGCGCTGGAGATGAACGCATCCGGGGAGGCGCTCGATCTGCTGCACCCGGACATCGTCTGGAAGAACACCTCGCTGCCCGACGTGCGGGGCATCCGCCGGGTCGGCGGCGTGTTGCGCGGGCTGAGCCGGGACTGGATCGGGTTCGCTGTCGACATGCACCACATCGCCGCCGACGGAGACATCGTGCTCACCGACCGCACCGACTACTTGCGGGTGGGTCCGGTGCGCGTCGGCTTCTGGGTGACCGGCACGTTCGAACTGCGCGACAGCCGAATCATCCTGTGGCACGACCATTTCAGCTGGGAGAATTTCCTACGCGGCACCGTCGTCGGCCTCTGGCGCGCGGCACGTGCCCGCGGCTGAGTGACCTCAGGAGTGCTGGGTCAGGTACTCCAGGTAGAACGGCCGCAGCACCTCGGCGATCGCACCGTCGCCCGCGTGGATGTAGTCGTCGATCATCGGCAGCACGTACTTGATGTCCGCCTCGCTCTCGCCGAGGTTGCCCGCGGCGGCCTCCGCGGCGGGGATCGAGGTGAGCAGCCGCCACAGGAACTTCACATCCCCATGGCGCACGGCGACCTTCACCGCGCGGTCGTGCAGTTCCTTCGACGACAGCTTCTCCAGCTCCTCGTTACCCGCCATACCAGCGACTCTAATCTCCTGGCCGGGCGGCAGCGACCGTGTGGCGTAACCAACCAGCCCGGCGATGCTGTGCTGCGATTACTGCCATGACACTCGAACCCACCCGGATTTCGGGTGAAACGCGTCTACGAAACCCCGGACCCCGATGACGGCATCCGGGTGCTGATCGATCGGCTCTGGCCGCGGGGATCACCAAAGAGCAAGCGCGCGTCGACCGCTGGCCCAAGGCGCTCACCCCGTCGAACGAACTGCATCGCTGGTTTCATGCCGACCGCGACGCGCGTGGTGTCGAGTTCGTCCGTCACTACCGCGCCGAACTCGCGGCACCGGAGGTTCAGCAAGATTTGCGGGAACTGCGTGCGCTGGCCGCCGAAGGTACGGTCACCTTGCTCGCGCGGCGTACAAGATCCGGTGCAAAGCCGTGTTCCTGTGCTGCTGGACCTGCTGCGCTGAACCCTCGCGCAGCTCTGGTTTACGACAAGTTCACGGACACGTGTACCTGTCCCCGAGCGCGGAAGTGGGGTTCGAAGGTAGCGTCGTGTATGCGGGCCGCGGCGGTGTGGCTCGTACGGGAGGTCCTGACCGTGACTGAGCTACTCAGTACGAGGGGGCCGGCACCCGGCCCTCGTGGCGCCTGACGGCAACGTCGGGGTCCATCAGGACGGACCGGTCCAGCGAGATCGTTCGTGCGAGTGCCGCACGAACACATAGGAGCCCACCGTGACTGCTACACGCTCCGTTTCCGCTCCCTCGGCGCAATCCCGCTCCGCGAAAGGCGGAGCCGCCGCGAAGGGGGCCCGCCCCTCGCAATTACCCGGCAATACCTTTGTCATCGACACCTCCGTTCTGCTGTCGGATCCCTGGGCGTACACCAGGTTCGGCGAACACGACGTGGTGCTACCGCTGGTGGTCATCAGCGAACTCGAAGGCAAACGGCACCACCACGAATTGGGCTGGTTCGCCCGGGAGGCCCTGCGCAACCTGGACGATTTACGCCTGCAGTACGGCAGGCTGGATCAGCAGGTGCCGATCGGCACCGAGGGCGGAACGTTGCAGGTGGAACTGAACCACACCGATCCCGCGGTCCTTCCGGTCGGGTTCCGCACCGACACCAACGACTCCAGAATCCTGGCCTGTGCGCTCAACCTCGCGGCCGAGGGCCGCGAAGTGGTGCTGGTGTCCAAGGATATTCCGCTGCGGGTCAAGGCCAGTGCGGTGGGTTTGCACGCCGACGAGTACCACGCGCAGGACGTCGTCACCTCGGGTTGGTCCGGCATGGTGGAGCTGGACGTCAGCTCGGCGCAGGTCGATCAGCTCTACGCCGAGTCGGTGATCGACCTCGATGCCGCGCGAGAACTGCCCTGCCACACCGGCATCCGGTTGCTCGGCACCAGCTCCAGTGCCTTGGGCCGGGTCACGCCGGACAAACGTGTCCAGCTGGTGCGCGAGCGTGAGGCGTTCGGGTTGCACGGTCGCTCCGCCGAGCAGCGCATAGCTCTGGATCTGCTGCTGGACGAGAGCGTCGGCATCGTGTCGCTCGGCGGCCGGGCGGGCACGGGTAAGTCCGCGCTCGCGCTGACCGCGGGCCTGGAGGCGGTGCTGGAACGGCGAACGCAGCGCAAGGTGGTGGTCTTCCGTCCGCTGTATGCGGTCGGTGGCCAGGAGTTGGGTTACCTCCCCGGTAGCGAAAGCGAGAAGATGGGCCCATGGGCGCAGGCGGTCTTCGACACGCTCGACGGGTTGGCCAGCCGCGAGGTGATGGAGGAGGTGCTCAGCCGCGACATGCTGGAAGTGTTGCCGCTGACCCACATTCGTGGACGGTCGCTGCACGATTCCTTCGTGATCGTGGACGAGGCCCAGTCGCTGGAGCGCAATGTGCTGCTCACGGTGCTCAGCCGCCTCGGCACCGGGTCGCGGGTGGTACTCACCCACGACGTGGCTCAGCGCGACAACCTGCGCGTCGGCAGGCACGACGGTGTCGCCGCGGTGGTCGAGAAGCTGAAGGGCCATCCGCTGTTCGCTCATGTCACGCTGACCCGTAGCGAGCGCTCGCCGATCGCGGCGTTGGTTACCGAGATGCTGGAGGAGTACGGTCCCAACGCCTGATGGGGCGGCCGGCAATGCGGTGTGTTTCACCTCATAGCCGGCGGGTATTATCCGCCGCGATAGCTGTTCGGTATGACCCGGCGAGTTGCTGCCGGGTCATTGCCGAACATCGGCCTGGGTCGCGCGGAGCGCCACGGAGTCCGTGGCACTCCGCGCGGCCGATTTCGAGAGGATGGAAATGCACCACTTCGCTCGACGAACGGCTGGTTTCATCGCATTGATCGCCGCGGCAGGTTTCGTCGTCGCCGGCTGTGGCGACGACAAAGACAAGGACAGCAGCGCCGCCTCGATCACCAACCCCGTCACCTTGAACCCGCTGAGCACTTCGGTCGCCGCGACCCACACCGGCGAGGCCACTCCGCACGGCGCCGCGGAGGAGACCAAGCTTCCGACACAGGGTGGCGAGCCCGTCACCGTCTCCGGCGACATCTACGAGAAGTATGTGGCGAGCGGCGGCCCCACCGGCCCGCTCGGCGCGCCGTTGGAAGCTGAAGCGGACGGGCCCGACGACGGCGAGTTCCAGGACTTTGTCGGCGGCACGATCTACAAGCCGAAGGACGGCGAACCGCACATCGTGTGGGGTGAGATCCGGGCAGCATGGAAAGCCGATGGCGGTGCCAACGGCAACCTGGGCCACCCGATCAGCGACGAGAAAAACATCCCGGGCGGCAAGCAGAGCGACTTCAGTGGCGGAACCATCACCTGGGTAGACGGTAATATCACCGTCACGCCGAAGTGATTCGGTTTCCGGTGTCCGCGGCCGCCCCGGCGGCCCCGGAGCGCCTGTTCGGTCCCATTCCCAGATGCCCGCTTCGCGGGCCCAGCCGCTAGGTTGTCTTGGTGCAAACTCTCTTGACCGATCGCGAACTGCTCGAATCCCTCGCGATGGACGTAGAACTGAATCTGCGCAAACACGTCGATGTCGCCGACGGCTGGCAGCCGCACGATTTCGTGCCGTGGGACGACGGGCGCAACTTCGCCTTCCTCGGCGGCGTCGATTGGGAGCCGGAACAATCCGAGCTCAACGACGTCACGAAGTTGGCGTTGACTGTCTCCGTGCTGATCGCCGACAACCTGCCCTCGTATCACCGGGAGGTCGGCAAGTACCTGCGGACCGGCGCCTGGTGGCGCTGGGTCGGTCGCTGGACCGCCGAGGAGAACCGGCACGAGATCATGATCCGCAACTACCTCATGGTCACCAGGTCGGTCGACCCGGTCCAACTGGAGCGGCTGCGGATGGACCATATGACCAAGGGCTTCCGCCGCCCGGCGATGCACCTGCTCGAGGTGCTGGCCACCTGTGCGTTCGAGGAGGCGGCCAGTGTGATCCGGCATCGCAATATCGCGGCGCTCGGTGAGAACCCGATGGTCACCGCCATCGCCGAGCGCATCGCACTGGACGACGAACTGCAGTCGGTCTTCTTCGCGGACCTGGTCGCGGCCGGTCTCGACCTGGCGCCGGACCAGACCGTGCGCGCCATCGCCGACCGGGTCGCGGATTTCCATGTCCCCACGGTGACGCTGGCGGATGGTCGCACAAGTGACGAGGTTCTCGCCGAGGCGGGCATCTACGACCGCGCCAAGGAAGGCGAACTGGTCTTCGCTCCACTGTTGAAGCGCTGGAATGTATTCAGCCGCACCGACTTCGGCCCCGAAGGGGAAAAGGCGCGCGACGAACTCGCTCACCTGCGCGGCTGATCGGGTCACGAGCGTATCGGAAAGTGCCTTTCCGTAAGTGAATCCCGGCGAAGCCTTCTATAGCGGCGGGTTCGCCGGGATTTCGGTCGGAGCAGATCGAGCGTTCGATGTTTTCGGCACCCTCGTACCTGTAGTCGGTGACAACGGCCGCAGCGGCTGTAACACCTTCGGATTGCAAACGGATTAATTCAGCATCCGCATCAGGCGGAAGCCAAAGGGCCGAATGCCACGTTGGAGCAGACGAGGGTGTCCAACGTGGCGTTTGCGCCGGGATTGCGCGCGATTACTCCACGTCTTTCACCCGATTACTCCACGTCTTTCACCTTTGCCATAGAGAGCACGTCGAGGCGACGGTCGAGTTCCTCCTCCGTCAGCTTCTCGTCGAGCAGGCCCCGATCGATGACGGTCTGGCGGATGGTCTTCTTCTGCTTCAGTGCTTCCTTGGCGACTGCGGCCGCCTCCTCATAGCCGATTGCCGAGTTCAGTGGTGTGACGATCGAGGGCGAGGACTCGGCAAGGATGCGCAGATGCTCGACGTTGGCGACCAGACCGCGCACGCACTTGTCGGCGAACAGCCGAGAGACGTTGGCCAGCAGCCGAATCGACTCCAACAGGTTTCGCGCCATCACGGGGATGTAGACGTTCAGCTCGAAGGCGCCGTTCGCGCCGCCGAAGGCGACCGCCGCGTCGTTGCCGATCACCTGTGCGGCCACCTGGGTAACCGCCTCGGGCAGAACGGGATTCACCTTGCCGGGCATGATCGAGCTGCCCGGCTGCAGGTCGGGCAGCTGAAGTTCGGCCAGTCCGGTCAGCGGGCCCGAGCCCATCCAGCGGATGTCGTTGGCGATCTTGGTGAGGCTCACCGCGATTGTGCGCAGCGCGCCGGACGCCTCGACCAGACCATCCCGCGCGGCCTGCGCCTCGAAGTGGTCCTCGGCCTCGCGCAGCGCATCGATCTCGGTGGCACGCACCAGTTCCGCGACGACCCGCGCGCCGAAGCCCTCTGGGGCGTTCAAGCCGGTACCGACCGCGGTACCGCCGATCGGTAGCTCGCCCAGCCGCGGCAGCGTCGCCATGATGCGGTCGATACTCGCCGCGACCTGCCGGGTGTAGCCACCGAACTCCTGACCGAGAGTCACCGGCACCGCGTCCATCAAGTGGGTGCGTCCGGACTTCACCACGGTCCGCCACTCGGTGGCCTTGTCCAGCAGCGCGAGCCGCAGGTGCTCGAGCGCCGGGACCAGCTCGGTGATGACTCCTTCGGTGGCGGCGAGATGTGTTGCGGTGGGGAAGGTGTCGTTGGACGACTGGGACATGTTGACGTCGTCGTTCGGGTGCACAGTGACGCCGTTCGCCTTGGCGAGCGAAGCGATCACCTCGTTGGCGTTCATATTCGAGCTGGTGCCCGAACCGGTTTGGAAGACATCGATGGGGAACTGGTCGTCGTGCTTACCCTCCGCGATCTCGTTCGCCGCGGCGATGATGGCATCGGCCTTCACGGGATCGAGCAGACCCAGGTCGCGATTCACCGTGGCGCACGCGGCCTTCAGCAGGCCGAGCGCGCGGATCTGCGCGCGCTCCAAGCCGCGTCCGCTGATCGGGAAGTTCTCCACGGCCCGCTGGGTCTGCGCCCGCCACAAAGCGTTCACCGGAACTCGAACTTCGCCCATGGTGTCGTGCTCGATGCGGTACTGCGTCTCCTCGGTCATATGCTGAGTCTATTGGCCGCGCCGAAGGCGCGGCCGATGTCACGGCAGCGGAGGTACCGCGTCCTCGTCGCCGATGAAGTCGACCGACGAGTACTCGTGCAGCTTGGTGAGCCGGTGGTAGGCGTCGATCATGCGGACCGTGCCGGACTTGGAGCGCATGACGATCGACTGGGTCGACGCGCCGCCGCCGTAGTAGCGCACGCCGCGCAGCAGATCGCCGTCGGTGATGCCGGTGGCGCAGAAGAAGACGTTCTCGCCGGAGACCAGGTCATCGGTGCCGAGCACGCGGTCGAGGTCGTGGCCGGCGTCGATGGCCTTCTGTCGTTCCTCGTCGTCTTTCGGGGCCAGCATGCCCTGTAGTTCGCCGCCCATGCAGCGCATCGCGGCGGCAGCGATGATGCCCTCGGGCGTGCCGCCGATGCCGACCAGGATGTCGGTGCCGGAGTCCGGGCGGGCCGCAGCGATCGCGCCTGCGACGTCGCCGTCGGAGATCAGGCGGATGCGGGCGCCCGCGTCACGCACTTGCTGGATCAGTTCGGCGTGGCGGGGACGGTCCAGGATGCAGACGGTCAGGTCGGATTTCAAGGAGTTCTTTGCCTTGGCGACCCGCCTGATGTTCTCGCGGATCGGGACCGAGATATCGACCACGTGGGCGGCGTCCGGGCCGACGGCGATCTTGTGCATGTAGAACACCGCCGAAGGGTCGAACATCGCGCCGCGCTCGGCGACCGCGAGCACGGCAATCGCGCCGGGCGAGCCCTTGGACATCAGCGTGGTGCCGTCGATCGGGTCCACTGCGAAGTCCACTTCGGGGCCGGTGCCGTCACCGACGGCCTCGCCGTTGTAGAGCATGGGCGCTTCGTCCTTCTCGCCCTCGCCGATGACGACGACGCCGCGCATGGACACCGAGCTGACCAGCTGCCGCATGGCATCGACGGCGGCGCCGTCGCCCCCCTCCTTGTCGCCGCGTCCGACCCAGCGGCCCGCGGCCATCGCTCCGGCTTCGGTCACACGGACCAGTTCGAGCGCGAGGTTGCGGTCGGGCGCCTCGCGGCGGCTCGGTTTCGGGGAAGATGCCGTCATTGCGAGGTGCCTCCTGTGCGTCGGTGCGTACTGGTCAATTCTCTCATTCGAGGTGGCACGGTCGTGCACCTGTTCCAGGGATCGGGGTGCGCGGGGGAGTGCCGTCCTGCAAGTGGATACTGGGAGCGTGTCGTACCAAAAGCCACGCATTCTGAACGACTACCGGGATCTGTTCTGGTCGCTTATTCCGTTGGTGTTGATCGCCGTGGTTTTCGCGGGTCTTGCCAGTCAATGCAGTTTCGCCGCCAACGGTCCGACACAGGGGCAGATTCCGCATTTCGACGTGCGGGCCGCTCTCACCGCAGACGCGCGCACGTTGCCGTTCCCGATCCGAAACCCGGACCTGCCCGCCGACTGGACACCGAACTCCGGTAGCCGCGAATCCGTCGGCAGTACCGGCGGCGGACCGGTCAGTACCGTCGGCTACATCACACCGCAGGGTACCTATATGAGGTTCAGTCAGAGCAACGCGACCGAGGAGGCGCTGGCGAGATTTGTGCTCGGGTCCCGATACGCGAGCGGCACCGAGCAAATCGGCGAGCAGAAGTGGATCGTGTACGCAGAGCAGGGCTCGGAGACCGCGTGGATCGCGGATCTCGGTCAGTCCAGGGTGCTGATCACCGGAGCGGGCAACCACGCGGCGTTCGCGACGCTCGCTCAGGCGATCACCAGCGCTCCACCGCTGACGCGCTGATCAACTGGGCGCGACCCGGGTCAACCCAGCGGCCTCCGCCGCATCGCCGAACCGTTTGTCGTAGGTCACGACGGCGGTCAAATCGTCGGCCAGTTCCAACGCGGTGGCCAGGTGAAGTGCATCGAGACTTCGCACGGCGGCCGGAGAAATCGCCGCGGCGTTCGCGCACACGATCCCGTCCATCTCCAACCTGTCGACCCGCCCCAGGACAGACGGTACGTGAACCAGATCAGCTGGTTCGGCTACGCGGATCGCGCGTACCAACTCGACCTCGACCAGCGCAGACGAAACCCAGGGCAGGTCGGCTCTGTCGTCGAGCCACCGAGCCAGCGCGGCCGACTCGGACTCGAGGTGGACCAACTTCACCAGCGCACTGGTGTCCAGGTACAGCATCAGTAGCGCTCGTCATCGCGCAATGCCTGCAACGCCGCGCTCGCCTGGCTGTCGGCGTCGACTGATTCGTGGTTCAGTCTGCGGCGTACGTCCGCGAGCAGGTCCGATCGGCTCCTCTGCGCCGGTCGTATTCGTCCCTCGGCGAGCAAGCGCGCTCGGGTATCCCGCTCTGCGTCCACCGGTACGATCCGGCCTATGACCTTGCCTCGTTCGGTGATCTCGAGGGTTTCGCCGGCTTTGACCAATGCGAGGCACCGGGCAGTGTGGTGCGACAGTTCGCGGATGGGAATGGCGGTCACCTGAGCATTGTGTCACAAATATGTGTCACATATCGCCAGGTGGACCTGCCTCCATGAAGCGATGACCGCGCCCTTGCCTTCTCTCGCCCCCGCCGTTAGCGTTGCTCCCGGTGCGAGACGCGTGCCGAACCGAAGTCGGAGGTCGATGAATATGGCTGTCTTCAGCTGTTTTTCGCATGCCTTCCTCCGGTTCGCGCACCTCTGATTCCGCAGACGCTTCGACGCGAACCGGGTCTTCTTCGATGACCAGGAGTGTCACGTGTCTATTTCTCTTTCCCCCGATCTGACCACCGAGCGTCTCGTGCTGCGGTCGTGGACCGCCGACGAGGCGGCTGCCGTGCTCGGTGACCGACGCGGCGCCGTGTGGGCCGCCGACTTCCCTGCCGAGGGCGATCGGGTCATCGCGGGCCTGCTCACCGAGCATCCGCACTGGCTTGGTCCATTCGGGCATCGACTGGTCGTCGAGCGCGCGAGTGGACTCGTCGTCGGGTCGGCCGGGTCGTTCTGGCCCGCGGTCGACGGGGAACTGGAGATCGGGTACGGCGTCGTCGCATCGCGTCGGGGTCGCGGTTACGCGACCGAGGCGACCAGGGCGCTTGCCGCCCACGCGCTGACCGCGCCCGAGGTCCACACGGTCTACGCCGAGGTGGAGTTGTCCAATCCGCCCTCGGTCCGGGTGCTGGAGAAAGCCGGGTTCGTGCGGCTGCAGGCGCAAGACGGCATTGCACGGTACTGCGCCACGGCGACGCCCACGCGCTAGAACGGGTCAGTAGGCTCGTCGTCGCCCACATGCCTCGCTCGGTATCCGCTGGGGCACACTGCGGGCCGATGACCTCGCCTCGTTCGGTTTCTTCGCCAAGCCATCAGCGGTGGCTCACCACGTTGACGATGGCTCCGCTCGGGTCGCGGACGAAGAAGCGGCGTACGCCCCATGGCTCGTCGCGTAGCGGGTAGACGATGTCGGCGCCCGTGGCGGTCATCGCCTCGTGCACGGCGTCGACGTCGTCGACCTCCACGCTCATGGTCGGCTGGAGCTGCTCCGCGTCCGGACCCACCAGCAGGACCTGGGCAGTCGGGTTGGACGGCGACACCATCGTCACGACCCAGCCCAAATCCATCGCTTCGTGGAAACCCAGCCGACGGTAGAAGTCGCGGCTGGCTTCCATGTCGGTGGTGCGGATGTCCGGGGTGGCGCGGCGAATGCTCATTGCTGCTCCTCCAGATCGGTGCGGTGCAGCGCGTCCTCGACACGCTTGCGCGCACCGGCGAGGTGTTCTTCGCAGCGGTTGGCCAGCGCCTCGCCGCGTTCCCACAGAGCGAGGGACTCGTCCAGGTCGAGGCCGCCCTGTTCGAGGATCTTCACCACGTTGACCAGTTCGTCGCGGGCGCGTTCGTAGCCGAAGCTCGCGATCTCGGCCTGATCGGCGGCCGGGTCTGCTCCTTTTCCGTTCCCACCCGTGGACTTGCCGGGCTCGGCCAAGGTCAGTTCCTCCCTGTGTCGGTGTGCTCGGCGCCAAGGACCTGGGTGCCGAGCGCGGCGGCCGTGACGGCGCCGTCGGCGACTCTGATGCGCAATTGGCTGCCCGCGGGCGCGTCCTCGATCGTGCGCACCACATGCCGCTCCTGACCGGTGACGCGCTGTACAACAGCGTAGCCACGGGCCAGCGTCGCGGCCGGGCCTACGGCGGTGAGTTTCTCGCGCAGATGCCTCGCCGCCGTGGATTCGGTGCGGATGAGTTGCTCGGTGCAGCGGCGCGCCGCTGTCCGGAGGCGCTCGACCTCCTGGTAGCGGAGGTCGAGTTCGCGCAGCGGGTCGGCCAGCACCGGCCGGGACCGCAGTTGGGCCAGCGCATTTGTCTCGCGGTCGACCCACCCGCGCAGCGCGGCAGCGGAGCGAGCGCGCAGCTCACGGACGCCGGCCAGCTCGGCGGAGGCGTCGGGGACGACGCGCTTGGCGGCATCGGTCGGAGTGGCCGCCCGGAGATCGGCTACGAAGTCGCTGAGCGGGTTGTCGGGTTCGTGGCCGATCGCGCTCACGATCGGGGTGATCGCGGCCACGATGGCGCGGCACAGTGCCTCGTCGGAGAACGGCAGCAGGTCCTCGACGCTGCCGCCGCCACGCGCGAGCACGATCACGTCGACGGCCGGATCGCGATCGAGCTCGGCCAGTGCGTCGAGCATCTGCGGTACCGCGGTCGGACCCTGCACCGCGGTATTACGAATCTCGAAACGCACTGCGGGCCAGCGATTTCGCGCGACGGTCAGGACATCGCGCTCTGCGGCGCTCGCACGGCCGGTGATCAGGCCGATCGTTGTCGGCAGGAACGGAATCGGGCGCTTGAGCCGGGGATCGAACAGGCCCTCGGCGGCCAGCAGCGCCTTGAGCCGCTCGACGCGGGCCAGCAGCTCGCCGATGCCGACGGGCCGAATCTCGATGACGCGCAACGAGATCGTGCCGCGACCGGTGAAGAAGGAGAGCTTGCCGTAGACCACCACCCTGCTGCCCTCCTGCAGTGGGACAGCGGAATTGCGGATGAGATCCGGGTCGCAGGTCACGGAGAGGGACATGTCGGCAGACGGGTCGCGCAGCACCAAGAACGCGGTGCGCGTGCCGGGGCGCACATTGATCTGGGTGATCTGCCCCTCGACCCAGATGCTGCCGAGCCGGTCGATCCATTGGGCGACCTTGATCGCCACCGAACGCACCGGCCACGGTTGCTCGGCGGAATTGGCCCGCCCCCCTGCCCCAGCCTGTGAGCCGTCCTGTGTCTTCCGGTCAGGCATACACGCACGTCATGGGTAGCCGTCCTGTTTCATGTGGTCAGGTATACGCGGAGGGGCAGGTATACGGGGGGTGTTTCGGTTCGGTCATTGGGCCCGCACGGTGGCGATCCGATTAGTCAGCATGGTCACGAATGGCGCCCTGGCGCGGGTGCGCTGCTCGTACTCCAGCAACGCGGTGAGGTCCTCGAGCGTCAGCATGCGCAGGCGGGCGCGCAGCTGGGCCAGGGTCATACTGGCGTAGCCGTAGCGGAGGGCGACATCCGGCTCGGCGATCTCGGACGCGGCCGCGACGGGCTCTGGCTCCGACTCGGCGGCTTCCGGCGCAACGGTCTCGGGCTCCCGAATTTCCGGCTCAGTGGTCTCCCGCTCCAGGGTTTCCGGCTCAGCGGTCTCCGGCTCGGAGATCGACGCCGAGGAGGCATGGCCGTTGGTCTCGGTGGCGCGGGCGGCGGTTTCCGTGGGGTACGGTTCGGGCGCGCCGAATGGGGACGGTGCGGGCTCGTCCGCGGCATACAGGTCGAAACGGCTGTTGCGAGTGGGCCCTGGGTTCGGGACCTCGGCGAGGTCCTCGTCGAAAGTGGCCCACTCCGGTTGCTCCGCCGGGCTGTTGGACAGCCGGTCGAAAACCGCGTCGCCCTTCAGCGCCAAACTGGTCACGAACTGCTGGACGTGCATCGTCGTCTGCAGCATCTGACTGATGGCCGTGATCGGGAAATTCATTGCCGCCGTTGGCAGCCTGCGGGATTCCTCGAGGGCGTATACGGCGGCACCGGCGGCGACCCGGGCCAGAAACGGTGGTCGGAACATGGTCCTAGCCTGCCCGAAATGGTGTGTTATGCAAAGGAGGGGCGCGCGCGGTTCGCATATTCGTCTATCCAGGCGCGCGACGGATCGGCCGGCACTGCGAGGTGCGGCGTGCAGACGCGGAGAATGAACGTTGATCCCGGTACGAATCGCTGTTGGGTCCCGCGCTCCGCCGGGCTTCTCGCGACCACCTTCCGCCCCAGTTCGCAGCCCTTGACCGGTCGATACCGCACGATGAGTGGTGATTGTGACGGACAACTCCCGGACGTGGCGAGGATGGCGGCCGCACGTATCCTGTGGGCATGTCATCGGCCATTCCCTTGAACGTCGGAATCGCCCGCTCGGCAGGCGCCGGAAACGCCGATGCCGACGGCGGTAAGCGAGTGCTGCTCGCCGAGCCACGCGGTTACTGCGCCGGCGTCGATCGTGCGGTCGAAACCGTCGAGAAGACGCTGGAGAAGCACGGTGCGCCGATCTATGTGCGCAAGGAGATCGTGCACAACCGGCACGTGGTGGAGACGCTGCGCGAGCGCGGCGTCGTCTTCGTCGACGAGACCGACGAGGTTCCCGAGGGCGCGGTGGTCGTGTTCTCCGCACACGGTGTCTCGCCCGCGGTGCACGAATCCGCCGCCGCGCGCAATCTGCACACCATCGACGCGACCTGTCCGTTGGTGACAAAGGTGCACCAGGAGGCGAAGAGGTTCGCCCGCGACGACTACGACATCCTGCTGATCGGCCACGAGGGCCACGAGGAGGTCGAGGGCACCGCCGGTGAGGCACCCGAGCATGTGCAGCTGGTCGATGGCCCCGACGCGGTCGACAAGGTCAGTGTGCGCGACGAGTCGAAAGTGATCTGGCTGTCGCAGACCACGCTGAGCGTGGACGAGACGATGGAGACGGTGCAGCGGCTGCGGGATCGGTTCCCCGGCCTGCAGGACCCGCCGAGCGACGACATCTGCTACGCCACGCAGAACCGTCAGGTCGCGGTGAAGGCGATGGCGCCGGAATGCGATCTCGTGATCGTGGTCGGCTCCCGCAACTCCTCGAACTCGGTGCGCCTGGTCGAAGTCGCGCTCGGTGCCGGCGCCAAGGCGGCCCACCTGGTGGACTTCGCCCGCGAGGTCGACCTGGCCTGGCTCGACGGCGTGCGCACGATCGGCATCACCTCCGGCGCGTCGGTCCCGGAAATCCTGGTCCGCGGCGTCCTGGACATGCTGGCCGAGCACGGCTACGGCGATGTTCAGCCGGTCACCACCGCGAACGAGACCCTCGTTTTCGCGCTGCCCCGAGAATTGCGCAGCACGCGCCGCTGAGCGGATCGTGTCCGCCGACGCTGTGGATGGCTACATCGACCAGCTTCGCGAGCGGCTGAGGCAAGCGGGCTGAGTGTCCTGCCTCGGACGCGACGACGCGGCATCTGCCGCTACAGGTTCTCCGGCCTGCGTCGCTCGGTGCGGCTGGAGTCGCGTTCCCGGTAGCGCACATTGGGCTGAGGATGCGGGGGCACATCGCGGCGGCGGGCAGCCGCGCGCGACGGCTCGCCCTCAGCACGGGGCATGGCCGCCGTCGGGCGGGACACGCCGCGGGCTGGAGCGCGGCCCTCGCGCGGACGGGACGGCGCGACCCGGGGCGGTGCGTCGGCGACCTGGGTCGCGGGGCGGCGGGCCGGGCGGGGGGTTTCCTCGTCCGAGTCGGGCGCATCGGCATCATCCTTCGGGCGGCGCGTCCTGCGCCGTGCCGAATCCGTGAGCGAGCCGGAGGGGCGGCCGGGTCGTGGCCGCTTAGCCGCGGGCCTGCCCCGCTCGCCACGACGCGACGCCGGTGACCGGCCCTCCGCCTCCTCGCGGCGGTGCATCATGATCCGGCCGCCACTGATCAGTAGAACGATGACGGTGGCCAGCACCATGGTCGGGAACCGGTTCACCAGCGGGATCGCCAGGTTCAGCAGAATGTCCTTCAGGGAGGTCGAGCCGCGCCCGGAGAGTTGCTGGTAGGCCAACGGCACCGCGACGAACAGCAGCAGCGGCGGCAACACCATCGTGCTGAACAACCCGCGGTAGCGCACGGCAGCGACGGCCGCCACACATCCGACGATGTACAGCGCGGTGAACGAGCCGGTCAACTCGCCGCCGTCGCCGCCGGCATCGATCAGAAATCCCACAAACGTGCAGGCAACCGCGATCAGGACCGCCGCGCCGACCGGGAGGCCCGGCACCGACGGCAGGATCGAACGTTGCGGCGCGGGCACCCGGGATCGCACACGTTGGGAAGCAGCCACGATATGCACACTAACCGCCGCGGCGATCGGCGGCGTGACGGCAGGGCCGTTGCCCGGCTCCTCGCCGGCGTTGGCCAAGCCCACCGGACGTGGCCAAAAATCCGCGCTGTGGGATCGCGGGCACCTCCCAGTTCGGCTATTTCCAGGGCGTGGAGTTCGCGTGTGGTGACCATATCGCGACTACACGGAAGCAGCGGTGCAGTTGAAAGCACGCCTTGCCCAGCTGTGCGCCGAGCCGCTCCAGGTGCCTGCCGATCATCCCGAGTCGTTGGTAGAGCTCGCGGCCGCGGCGCTGCACCGTCTTCATGTCCCTGGACAACGCCTCCTGCCGCCAGCCGAACACGACCATGCGCAGCATCGCGATCAACTGGGAGGCGTCGCGAGGATCACGTTCCGGCCGAACACTCACTGCAGCAGAGCCGAGTCGGTGGTCAGCCGCACGGATCGCCGGGCACGAACAAGCACCACGAATTCGGGCGCGGGGATCGCAGGCCGCCCGGTACGCCTTGTCGGCCAGCTGGTCGACGTGCGCTCCCAGATGTTCGGCGTGGCTGGTGAGCAGCTCACCTCGCACGTCGGGGTCGTCGGTGGCGCTGGTATCCAGGTAAGGCGGCTGCCTCGCCTTCGCTCGGCCCGGCGCATACGCGGCTGCCTCGAGCTTTCGGTCGGCTTGGCGGGTACGCGGCTGCCTCGAGCGTTCGGTCGGCCCGGGGAACGTCGAACTCGCTGATCTGGACACGCTATAACGCCCGTGCGGCGGCACGGCAGTCCGATGAACCGGCGCGGCAATTGGAGTCTGTCGGTGGGTTGGCCTACGGTTTCGCGGCATGCGGATGCTGCACACCTCGGACTGGCATATCGGGCGCACGTTCCATGGCGTGGATCTGCTTGCCGACCAGGCCCGTTCACTGGCCGCGATCGCGGAGCTGGTGGTGGAGGAGTCGGTCGACGTCGTCGTGCTGCCGGGGGATGTATATGACCGGTCCATCCCCAGTGCCGACGCGATCGCGGTGTGCAACCGGGGATTCGAGGCCATCCGCGCGGCCGGGGCGCATATCGTCGCGACGTCGGGTAACCACGATTCGCCCGCGCGGCTCGGGGCGGGCGCGAGTTTCGCCGCGGCGGGCGGGCTGCATCTGCGCACCACCGTCGCCGATGCCGACCGGCCGGTTCTGCTCGAGGACGAGCACGGACCTGTGGCGTTCTACGGCATCCCCTACCTGGAGCCGGAGATCACCCGCGCCGAACTCGATGTGCCGCAGGCGCGTTCGCATGCGGAGATCCTCGACGCCGCGATGGGCCGGATCCGCACGGACATCGCCGGCCGCGATGACGTGCGGACGGTCGTGCTCGCGCATGCCTTCGTCGTCGGCGGGGAGGCCACGGGATCGGAACGATCGATCTCGGTCGGCGGAGTGGAAACGGTGCCGCTGTCCGCCTTCGATGGCATCGACTACGTGGCGCTGGGCCACCTGCATTCGCCGCAGACGCTGTCGGAGTCGGTGCGCTACTCCGGCTCGCCGCTACCGTATTCGTTCGCGGAGAACTCGCATAGCAAGGCGGTGTGGATCGTCGAACTGGACGAGACCGGATTGCGCTCGGTCCGGCGCAGGGATCTGCCGGTGGTACGGGGATTGAGCAAAATCACCGGCACCCTCGACGAATTGCTGACCGACGCGGACTACACCGCGGCCGAGCAGCACTACGTCTCTGCGGTGCTCACCGACATCGCCCGTCCTGTCGACGCCATGCGCAAGCTGCGGGAACGGTTCCCGTTCGCGGTGCACGTGGAATGGATGCGGCCCGGTGGCAACCCCGAATTGCGCTACCGTGAGCGGGTGCACGGTCGCCGCGACACCGAAGTCGCCCACAGCTTCCTCACGGACGTCCGTGGTGCGCCGAGCGGTGGCGAAATGGCATGGCTGGAACGCGCGCTCGCCGCCGCCGTCGCGGAACGGGAGCCGGAAGTGGCGGTCGCCGCCATGAGCGGGGAATTGTCCGCATGATCGTGCCGTATCCGGGTGTCGGCATGGTCGTGGCGGCATGAGGCTGCACAAGCTGGAGATGACCGCGTTCGGCCCGTTCGCCGAGGCCACGGCAGTCGACTTCGACGTGCTCGGCGCCGACGGGCTGTTTTTGCTGCACGGTCAGACCGGCGCGGGCAAGACGACCGTGCTGGACGCGATCGCCTTCGCCCTCTACGGCCGGGTTCCGGGCGCGCGCGGTGAGAGCAAGCGGCTGCACTCCGATCACGCACCGGAGCAGACGCCGCCGCAGGTTGTGCTCGAGGCGACTCTTGGCGGGCGGCGGCTGCGCGTGACCCGCACACCCGAATTCGAGCGGCCCAAACGGCGCGGCACCGGCATGCGCACCGAACCCGCCAAGGCGACGCTGACCTGGTTGGACGGCAGCGGCGAAAACCTCTCCCGGATCGGCGATATCGGTGACGAGATCCTTCGCCTGCTCGGCATGAGCGCCGACCAGTTCTTCCAGGTGGTGCTGCTGCCGCAGGGCGATTTCGCCCGATTTCTGCGGGCGGAGAACGAAGATCGGGAGAAGCTGCTCGAAAAGCTCTTCGACACCCGGCGTTTCGGTACCGCCGAGCAGTGGCTGGCGGACAGACGCCGCGCCGCGGAAGCCGATTTGGAAGCGCGCAAGCAGGGCATCGATCGGCTGATCACCCAGGTCGGCATGGCGGCCGGGGTCGGAGTGGCGGAGTCGGTCGGCCCGCTGGAGGCCGTCGGGTGGTCGCAGGATCTGCTATCCACCGCGCGCGCCGATCTGACCACGTCCGCCAAGCGAGCCGAACACTGCCACCAGGACTCGGCACGGACGCGCGCGAAAGCCGAGGAACAGCGTCGGCTGCACGAGCTGCACCGCCGCATGGCCACGGCCCGTCGGCAGCTCGATGACTACGCTGCGAGCGCCGACCGGCGCGCCGCCTTGCAGGCAGAACTCGAGCTCGCGCGCCGCGCCGAACCGGTCGCCGCCGCGATCGGCGAGGCGCGCTCGTCGGTGCTGGCCTTGCGCCGCAAGGAGAGCGAAAATCGCAGCGCAGCACAGCAATTGGCGGTTGAACTGCTCGATCCGGCGGGTTCCGATCTCGGTGGCACCGAGCTGGTCCGATTCGAGGGTGCCACGAGGGAGGGTGTGCCGGAGATATGGGAGGACGCCGACCTCGACGTGGCCATCCGGCGTTGGAGCGGGCAGATCGGCGCGCTGGACGAAGTGCGCGCCGATGCCGCCACCGCCGCCCGCCTCAGCGGCGAGCTGAATGCGCTGCGCGACGAAGACGTGGCGCTGGCCACGCGGATCACGAAGCTCACCGAGCTGCGCGACGAGATTCCCGGCGCGCTTGCCACCGCTGAGGCCAGAGCGCGCGAGGCGGCCGAAGCGGTCGCGGCGCTGCCGGGGCTCACCGCGGAAACCGAACGCCTGCAGACCGCCGCGACGGCCGCCGTCGAACTGGCCACCCGCCGAACGGCACTCGACCACGCCAGGGTCGAGTTCGAGACCGCCCGCACGGCGCACCTCGATGCCAAGGAGCTCGTGCTCGACCTGCGCGAGCGCAGACTGACCGGCATGGCCGCCGAACTCGCCGGCGAGTTGGTCGACGGCCGACCGTGCGCGGTCTGCGGGTCCGCGGACCATCCCGTGCCCGCCCAGCCCACCGTCACCGCGGTGTCCAAGGCCGAAGAGGACGCCGCCGTGGTGGCCGAGCGCGCGGCGGAAGACCACCGCGACCGGGTGCTTGCCCGCATCACCGGGCTCGAACGGGAGATCGAAGCGCTCATCGCGCGTGGCGGCGACGCCGACCGCGTCGAACTCGCCGCCGCGCTGCGCGCCGCCACCGACCGCTACGAGGACAACGCCGAGCTGGCGGCGCGCGCCGACGGCAGCACCGTCGAACTGGCCAGGCTACGCGGGGACGAAACCCGCCTGCACAACGAGCTGCGCGAGTCCACCGCCCGCCGCAGCGCCGTCGCCGCCACCATCGCCTCCGCCGACATTCGCCTCGCCGAACTCACCGCCCGCTTGCGCACAGCCGCGGGCGACGACGAGACCATCGACCGCCGCCGGGCCAGGCTCATCGCCCTGGTCGCGGACGCCACCGCTCTCCGCGATGCCCGGGTGGAGGCGGCGGCCACCCGGGATCAGGTGTCGGTGATTGCCAACCGAGTCGAAAACCTCTCCTGTGCAGCGGGTTTCGTGCCAGAAGTACCAGTCGGCGATCCGCGGCCCGGCGTCGGCGGCTCCGCGGCACCGGCACATCGTGCGGCCGCCGCGGACGAGACGGCGGGCAGTGTGGTCCAGTCCTGCGAGGCCTTTGCTGTGCCCGCGGACTCTGCCGCCGCCGACTCTGCCGCCGCCGACTCTGCCGCCGCCGACTCTGCCGCCGCCGACTCTGCCGCCGCCGACGGCGATGCCGCGGCTGCCGACGTCGGCATTGCTTCCGCCGCCGACGGCGCTGCTGCCGCCGACTCTGCCGCCGCCGACGGCGATGCCGCGGCTGCCGACGTCGGCATTGCTTCCGCCGCCGACGGCGCTGCTGCCGCTGCCGCTGCCGCCGCCGCCGCCGACGTCGACGTCGATTCGGTGCGCGATATCCGCAAGGTTGCGGTCCGCGCCGCGACGAGTGCTCCGCGCGATGACGTCGCGGTGCTGACCGCCTACGCGAAGGTCGTCACCGCTGCCTCCCGTACCCCAGAGCGGCAGGCCGAGCTCGAGGCGGAACTCGTGGCAGCCGACCGGGCCCGTGCCCACGCGGAAGCGGTGCTGGCGGAACCGGAGATCCGAGCGGCGATGGCGCTGGAGCCTGGCGACCTTGCCGAACTCGACGCGCAGGTCGCTGCCGCGCAGGACAGGTTGAACGCCGCGGTCGCCGCCCACGCCGAAGCGAGCAAGCGGGTGAGTCTGCTCGAGGATCTCGGCGGCCAGCTCTGGGCCGCCGTCGACCGAATCGCCCCCGCGCAGCAGGCCTATGCGGAACTGGCCGGTCTCGCGGAGGTCGTCGCGGGGCGGGGGGAGAACAATCGGCGCATGTCGCTGCGCTCCTATGTCCTGGCCGCCCGCCTGGAAGAGGTGGCGCAGGCGGGGTCGGTGCGGCTGCGCAGGATGTCCGGTGGCCGCTACGAATTCGTCCACTCCGACAAGGCGGGGCCGCGCGGTCGCCGAGGCGGGCTCGGGCTCGACATCCGCGACGACTACACCGGCGTCGTCCGACCGGCCAAGACACTGTCCGGCGGCGAAACATTCATGGCCTCGCTGTCGTTGGCGCTCGGCCTGGCCGACACCGTCGCAGCCGAATCGGGCGGCCTGGTGCTGGACACCCTCTTCATCGACGAGGGTTTCGGCGGTCTCGACGCGGACACCCTCGACGCCGTGATGGGAGTGCTCGACGAACTCCGGGCCGGTGGCCGGGTAGTCGGCGTGGTCAGTCACGTAGACGAGATGCGCCAGCGCATCCCGAGCCGCCTACACGTCCTGCGCGGCCGCACCGGTTCCCACCTGGAAGCCACCGTTGCCTGACGCCGCGAGCGGCTTGTCAGCGATCGTCCGGATGGGTCACTGCGGATATGGTGACGAGATTCTCCAGGCCCGCGAAATCCTTCGGATCGACAGTGAAAAGAGGCAGACGATGGGCCGATGCGATCGCCGCGATCAGCAGATCAATACGGCGAGGCTTGGGACTACGTCCGGCGGCCAGCACGGCAGCGACAATGTGTCCATAGCGGCGCGTGGCCTGGGTATCAAAGGGTAACCGGCTCGAACAGCGCCTCGGCGTTCTGCAGCCGTTCGATGCGGCGGGCACGTTCCGCGGGATCATCGGTGTAGTGCGATCCTGCCGCGAGTTCAGCCATCGTCACCGAGCTGATCAGTATTTCGGGAGGCAGTTCGCCTGAGTCGAGATCATCGAGAAGAATCATGACGTTGGTCGGACGTCATCGCATGCTTTGACGTCATCGCATGCTTTCGGCTCTCCGGCGGTCGAATATCCGATCTTCTTGCGGCGGCGCCCGACAGTGGCTGTGCACGGGCGGATCGTGCATCCTAGGTCTCATGGCCCAGCAGCCAGCGCTTCACATCGAGGCCCCAGCGGAAGCCACCGAGCGCTCCGCCGATGCGGACGACCCGGTGACAGGGCACGAACAGCGCGGCGGCGTTGCGGGCACACGCGTTGGCCGCGGCACGGGTGGCCTCGGGGCGGCCGGCGCGGGCGGCGAATTCGGTGTAGGTGAGCGGGCTACCCGGCCGGACCATGCGCAGCACGGCCCAGGCGTGTACCAGGAACTGCCCGGACTGCTGGCGAATGGGAATCGGATCGATCGCCGTGAGGTCGCCTTCGTGGTATGCGGTGACCGCGCTGGTCACCTCGCCAAGCGAGTCCCGTTGCCGCAGCGCGGCCGGGCGCAGCGTGGGATGGATCAGGCCGCGGAGGTTCTCCGCGTCGGCGGTCCAGCCGGAGGCCAGAACGGCTCCGTCCGCATCGACGAGCGCGGTGAACGGTCCGACCGGGGTGGCGATGACGGCGAAGTCCGCGGTGAGGTTGCGCATTTCGCCAACGCTGGAGCGGGTTGTGGTGGTGGCGTTCATGTTTCGACACTGCCTTTCTTCGTGGCGTGCGTGGAAGTGCTCGATCGCGTGGCACGTTCCGTCAACGCCGCCTTCCATAGGTGCATGGACAGGTACGACCTCCACGGCGCCCAGCGCGCGGTGTCCTTCAGGTCGATGCCGAGCAGGTTCGCGCCCTGGCGGACGACCAAGTCGGTGCCGAGGAGGACGTCCGGTTCGGCGAGCAGGCGCATGGTCACGTAGTCGGCCGTCCACGGCCCGACCCCGTCCAGCGCGAGCAGTTCGCGGCGCAGATCGACGGCGGTGCGACCCTGGTGCAGCACCAGCTCACCTGAGGCGAGCGCCTCCGCCGCGGCGACGATCGAGCGGACCCGCCGCGCGGGGCCGGTCAAGACCTCGGCGCCGCGTTCGGCGATCACGTCCGGGGCGGGGAACAGCAGGGGGAGCGGCCCGTCCACTCGCTCGCCGAGCGTTTCGACCAGCCGGGCGGTGTGCGTGGCGGCAGCGGACACCGAGATCTGCTGTCCGATCATGGTGCGTAGCAACAGCTCGGCTGCGTCGAGGCAGCCGGGCACCCGAATGCCCGGCGTGAACGAGGGCCGCCGTGCGCCGGACCGGCTGACCTCGGGCATCACCTCGGCATCCGGTGGCGAACCCGCACCCGCGTCCGGCAGTTGCTCGGTGTGGTTGTCCGACAGCCGTTCGGCGGACGGCCCGGGTTGTGCTGGCCCGACGCCGAGCGCTTCGTCGATGCCGATCGGGTCGGCGTCCAGATCCAGCAGATGCCGCAACCGCGCCACCGTTGGTGCCAGGTCGCGCATATCGTGCAGGGACAACTCGGCCCGTACGTGGTCGCGCTGGAAGCTCAGCCGCGTCGTGGCGTGCCCGTGCGGGGTGCGCAGGTTCCTGGTGTAGGCGCGGTTCTCCCACAGCTCCACGCCGGGGGCGACGTGTGCGGAGAAAAACCATTCCAGCCAGGCGCGGTCCAGCGGCTCCCGGTAGGGCAGCCGCAGGGTGAGCGATCCGTTGGTGACGGGCGCCGGGCGTGCCGCGGACCCGTTTCTCGCACGTTGCGCCTCGGTCCGCATTGTGGTCGGGCTGACCGCGAACACCTCGCGCACCGTGTCGTTGAACTGGCGGATCGAGGCGAACCCGGCAGCGAACGCGATGTCCGACATGGGCATCGCCGTGGTCTGGATCAGCAGCCGCGCGGTGTGCGCGCGGTGCGCACGGGCCAGCGCCAACGGTCCGGCGCCCAACTCGGTGGTCAGCACGCGGGTGAGCTGTCGCTGCGAATAGCCCAGCGTGGCGGCCAGCGCGGGTACCCCGCCGCGTTCGATGACGCCGTCGCCGATCAGCCGCATCGCCCGCGCGGCCAGATCCGCCCTGGTGTTCCACAACGGCGAGCCGGGCGCCGCGTCCGGCAGACAGCGGCGGCAAGCGCGGTAGCCCGCCTGCTGCGCCGCGGCGGCGGTCGGCAGGAACGACACATTGGCACGCTTCGGCGTGATAGCCGGACACGAAGGGCGGCAATAGATTCCGGTAGTGCGCACCGCGGTGAAGAATTGCCCGTCGAATCGGGAGTCGCGAGTCGACACCGCCCGATAGCAGCGCTCGAAATCCAATGCCGTGATCGTCACGTCAACCACAATGTCAGCTGCGGCCGACCCGTGCTAGCGGAAATCAGCCACCATCCCGTGCTGGGGTCCGCGCTTCGCACGACCGCGGTGACATCGCACAACGATCAAGCGGCCGAATATTGCGTGAACTAACAACTCGACGTGCGGCGGCGCGCACCGAGAAATCCGTGCCCTCGGCGGGACTCAGCAGCAGCGATTGGTGGGATTGCGGTCTGCGTCGGCATGGCGCCGGCGCCAGTACTCCCGTTCGGTCGGAATCTCGCAACCGGGATGATTTCGCCGCAGATGATCGACATACCGCCGGTAATCCTGCCCGCCCAGGATCGAGTTGAACCACCAGACGCCGGCGCGAGCGCCGCCGACGCAGGCATGTGCCGCGGCGCGCAGCCGCGTGCCGACCGGTCGTGCGGACCGGCCGGCACGCGGCGCCGTGGCGTCGTTCATCGTGCGTGCGCGTGCGCCGCGCCGGGCGCGCGAACCTTTCCAGCCGCGATCAGCTCGTCCCACTGCTTCTGGACTTCCTTCTCCGCCGGGGTGGCGACGAAACCGCTGGGCGCGAAGATCTTCGACGGCTCTTCGGGGGTCTCGGTGGTCGTGGTCCGGCCGGAGCGCCAGGCACGGAACGCCACCACCGCGCCGACCACCGCGACGATCAGCACCAGCGCCGCGAACAGAATCGACAGCGTGCCTTGGATGAAGGTATTGCGCACGATCGCGGTCATATCGTCCTGGGTCTTCGCAGTCAGGCACAGCTTCCCGGCGTCCTGCGCCGTCTGACAGATGCTGTGCTGCTTCCAGTATCCGAGTTTCGGATCGTCGGAGAAGATCTTCTGCCAGGACGCGCTCATGGTCACCGCGAGATCCCAGACCAGTGGAATCGCCGGAATCCATGCCCACTTGGCCAGGCCCTTCTTCACCACGATCACCAGAACCACGGTCAGCGCCATCGCCGCGAGCAACTGGTTGGCGATGCCGAACAGCGGGAACAGCGTGTTGATGCCGCCCAGCGGGTCGGTAACACCCATCAGCAGGATCGAACCCCACGCCGCGACTACGACGCCCGAGCACAGCCACGCGCCGACCCGCCAGGACGGGTCACGGAACTTCTTCGCCGCACCGCCGAAGTTGCCCAGCGCGTCCGACAGCATGAAGCGCGCGACGCGGGTGCCCGCGTCGATCGTGGTGAGGATGAACAGCGCCTCGAACATGATCGCGAAGTGGTACCAGAACGACTTCATGCTCGCGCCACCGAGGAACTGGTGAAACACCTCGGAGATGCCGACGGCCAACGTCGGCGCGCCGCCGGTACGGGAGATGATGCTGGTCTCGCCGACATCGCTTGCGGCCTGGCTCAGTTCGGCGGGCGTCACCGGGGGACCGCTCAGTCCGAGGCTGTTGGTGTAGGCCGCGGCCTTCTCCGCCGTGCCGCCGGTGAGTCCGAGCGGTGCGTTCATCGCGAAATACAGGTGCTGGTCGATGATCGAGGCGGTGATGATGGCCATGACCGCGACGAACGACTCCATCAGCATGCCGCCGTAGCCGATCATCTTCGCGTGCGATTCCTTCTCCAGCAGCTTCGGCGTGGTGCCGGAGGAGACCAGCGCGTGGAAACCGCTCAGCGCGCCGCAGGCGATGGTGATGAACAGGAACGGGAACAGCGAGCCCGCGAAGGCGGGACCGGTGCCGGAGGCCGCGAAATCCGAGACGGCGGGCGCCTTCAGCACCGGAAGCGTGACCAAAATGCCGACCGCAAGCAGGATGATGGTGCCGACCTTCATGAAGGTGGACAGATAGTCGCGCGGCGCGAGCAGCAGCCACACCGGAAGCACCGAGGCGACGAAGCCGTAGGCGATCAGCAGCCAGGAGATGGTCACCGGCGAGAGCGTGAACCAGTCGGCGCCCCAGTCTGTTTCCGACACCCAGCCGCCGCCGAGGATGGCCAGGATCAGCAGCGCGAACCCGATGGCGGACACCTCGCCGACCTTGCCCGGCCGCAGGAAGCGCAGGTACACGCCCATGAACAGCGCGATCGGAATGGTCATGCCGATCGAGAAGACACCCCACGGGCTGTGGGCGAGCGCGTTGACCACCACCAGCGCGAGCACCGCAAGCAGAATCATCATGATCACGAGTACGCCGACGATGGCCGACCAGCCGCCGATCACGCCCAGCTCGTCGCGGGCCATCTGCCCGAGGCTGCGCCCGCGCCGCTTCATCGAGACCCACAGCACCAGGTAGTCCTGCACCGCACCGGCCAGCACGACGCCGACCACGATCCAGATCGTCCCTGGCAGGTAGCCCATCTGCGCGGCGAGTACCGGGCCGACCAGCGGGCCGGCGCCCGCGATGGCGGCGAAGTGGTGCCCGTAGAGCACCCGCCGGTCCATCGGCATGTAATCCTTGCCGTTCTCCAGGATCTCGGCGGGCGTGGCCAGGTCGTCGCGCGGTTTGGTGATCTTGCGTTCGATGAACCTGGCGTAGAACCGGTACGCGATGATGTAGGTGCTGACCGCGGCGATCACGATCCACACGGCGTTGACGGATTCGCCACGCGAGATAGCGAGCACTGCCCACGCGATGGCGCCGAGTACGGCGATCCCGGCGAAGATCGCTTTCTTGGCAGGAGTGATCGGTGACTTGTCGACCACGCCGACAGGCGGCAGATCGGGATCGGTCCGCAGATATTCGATTGTCGCCATCTATTTACTCTCCTGTAAAACACGCAGGATCCTGCCGAAACATGTGACAACGTATCCGATCGGTGCCCGACGTGTGCCGATTCCGCATTCAGGGCGGGCACCGTGAAATATTGTTCATGTGTCGGCCGTCACGCCGATGTAGCCGGAAGTATGCTGCCATGCGGTTCGAGAAGCTCCACATCCGCCCCCGAGGAGGGTTGTGTCGCGTCCCACCCCCGTCGCCCCGGTCCGTCGTCGGACGCTGCTCGGGTCGGCACTGGCCGCGCCGCTGCTCGCCGGCGCCGGGTGCGGGTCTCCCGACGACGCGCTGACTTTCTTCTTCCAGGCCAGGCCGGAAGAGGCGCGGGTGCGGCTGAAGATCATCGACGAATTCCGGAATCGGTACCCGGACATCAGGATTCGTACCATAATGTCCGGTCCGGACCCGCTGCAGCAGATGCTCACCTACTGCGCGGGCGGCAAGTGCCCGGACGTGATGATGGCGTGGGAGCTGCTGTATTCCGGCTTGGCCGAGCGTGGCGTACTGCTGGATCTGAACACGCTGCTCGATCGCGATCCGGCCTACGCCGCCGCGCTGCGGGCCGACAGCTACCCGGCGCTGTATGACACCTTCGCCTACGGGGGCGGGCAGTACGCCTTGCCCGAACAATGGTCGGGGGTATTCCTCTATTGCAATCGCGAGCTGTTCGCCGACGCCGGGGTCACCCCGCCCGCCCGCTGGCGCGACGCCTGGTCGTTCGACGAGTTCCTGGCTACGGCCCGCGCGTTGACCAGTCACGAGTCTTCCGGGCGGACCAGGTGGGGTTTCGCCGACGCCTGGGTGCCGTACTTCTCGGCGGCCTGTTTCGGCAGGAACAACGGTGCCGAGTGGTTCACGCCGTCGGTGCGCCCGACCAGGACGAATCTCGGTGATCCGAAGTTCGCCGAAGGGTTCCAGTTCTACGCCGATCTTGCGGTGCGCCACCGCGTAGCGCCGAAAGTTGCCGATACGCAGTCTGTTTCGGCACCAGACCTGTTCCGCCGCGGCCGGGCGGCGATGGTGCTGGGCGGGCACTGGCTCTACTCCGAATTCGCCGGGCACGACGATCTCGCTATCGACGTCACGGTGCTGCCGACCGGCCCGCACGGCGGCCGCGGCGCCAGCACCGACGTCGGCAGCACGGGCCTGTCCATCGCGGCGGACAGTCCGCGTATCGAACAGGCGTGGGAGTTCGTCAAATTCGCGACCGGACCGGTGGGGCAGGCCATTATCGCCGCGTCCGGCCTCTTCGTGCCGGTGCTGAAATCCGCCATGGGCGCACCGGAGTTCTCCGCCGCACACCGCGAGATCCGCAATCTCGAGGTGTTCACCGATGGCCCGGCCAACTCCCGCCCGCTGCCGGTGACTCCTGCGTGGGGCAAGGTATCCGCGCTGCTGGAGCGCGGCTCCAACCGGGTCCTGCGCGGCGCGGCCACCGCGGCTTCCCTGAACGGCCGCTTCGCCTCCGACGTCGACGCACTTCTGGATATGCCATGACGAGAGCGCGGTGGTCGCAAACCGCCGGCAAAGCCCTCCGTCAGGCCCCCGCCGGCGCGCCGACCCATTTGGCCAGGCGGCGGGAACGAGCAGGTTGGGCGTTCATCACGCCCAATATGGGGGCCGTCGCCGTATTCTTGTTGTTTCCATTGGGTTTCTCGCTCTATCTGAGTTTTCAATCGTGGGACTTGTTCAGCCCGATGCGATTTGTCGGTGTGGACAACTATCACCGGTTGTTCGGTTCGGACCCGCTGTTTCTCATCGCGTTGCGCAACACAGCCGTTTTCACCGTGCTGACATTGGTGCCCACGGTGGCGATCGGGGTCACGGTCGCCGCGGTTCTGAATCGAAAGTTACGTGGTATCGGAATATTTCGGACCATCGTGTTCCTGCCGCTGGTCGCCTCCACGGTCGCGATGGCGGTGGTGTGGCGGTTCATCTTCACCGAGGATGGGCTGCTGAACCTCGCGCTCGGCTGGGTCGGGATCGACGCGGTGCCGTGGCTGATCGATCCGGATTGGGCGCTGGTCTCGCTCAGTCTCGTCACCGTATGGAAGAGCGTGCCGTTCGCGACGGTCATCCTGCTCGCCGCTATGCAAGGCGTGCCCGAAACGCTCTACGAGGCGGCGCAGATCGACGGCGCCGGAGCGCTGCGGCGGTTCACCTCGATTACCCTGCCACTGATCCGCGGGCCGCTGTCGTTCGTCTTCATCATCACGATCATCAACTCGGTGCAGGCATTCGACCAGGCCTACGCGCTGACCGGCGGCAACGGCGGGCCGGAGACGGGCACCTACCTGCTCGGGATCATGTTGTTCCAGAACGCCTTCGGATTTTACGAGGTCGGCTACGCCTCTGCGCTGGCCTGGGTGATCTTCGCGATCCTGTTCCTGCTGACGCTGATGCAGCTGCGGATGGCCCGACGGGCAGAGGTCGAACAGTGAACGCCTACCAGGTGGTGCGACGCGCGCTGCCGTTCCGGCGCGGGAGTGCGCTCCTCGCCCGCAGCCGGATAGAGCGGGCGATCGTGCGGCGGATGGTGCGTGGCACCGCGGTGTACGCCGCGCTCGTCGTCGTCGCGTGGTGTGCGCTCGCACCGATCCTGTGGGCGGTGTCCGGGTCCCTGAAGCAGGACGGCGAGATCGCCGACGCCGCGCTGCTTCCACAGCGTCCGCGGTGGTCGAACTACGGCAAGGTCTTCGACCTGCTGCCGCTGGGCCGGATGCTGCTCAACACCACGGTCTACGCGCTGTGCGTCACGGCGGGACAGGTCTTCTTCTGCTCTTTGGCCGGGTATGCCTTTGCGCGCTTGCGTTTTCGTGGGCGCGACGTATTGTTCCTGGCCTACCTCGCGACGCTGATGGTGCCACTGACCGTGACGGTGATTCCGCAGTTCCTGCTGATGCGCGCATTCGGCTGGGTGGACACGCCGTGGGCGATGATCGTGCCCGGCCTGTTCGGCAGCGCCTTCGGCACCTACCTGATGCGCCAGTTCTTCCGCACGCTGCCGACGGAACTGGAGGAGGCGGCCATCCTCGACGGCTGCTCCACCTGGCAGGTCTACTGGCGGGTCCTGCTGCCGCACACCCGGCCCGCCCTCATGGTGCTCGCCGTGCTCACCTGGATCACCGTGTGGAACGACTTCCTCTGGCCGCTGGTCATGATCCAGCGCAACGAGATCGCCACCGCCACACTGGGTCTGGTCCGGCTGCAAGGCCAGTACCACACCCAGTGGCCCATCCTCATGGCCGCCGCGGTCGTCATCCTGCTTCCGCTGCTGGTGATCTATGCGATCGCACAGCGCGCGTTCATCCGCGGCATCGCCATGTCGGGACTCGGTGGTCGCTAGGCGGCTGCCTCGCGTTCGCTCGGCCCGGCGCATGAGCGGCTKCGTTGAGCGTTCGTTCGGCTCGGCGCATGAGCGGCTKCGTTGAGCGTTCGTTCGGCTCGGCGCATGAGCGGCTTCGTTGAGCGTTCGTTCGGCTCGGCGCATGAGCGGCTTCGTTGAGCGTTCGTTCGGCTCGGCGCATGAGCGGCTTCGTTGAG
>NZ_JBFRFQ010000029.1:0-81176 GCF_052114905.1 Nocardia sp. 2TAF39 | reverse complement strand
CTTCGCCCGCCGAGCCCACCGCTCCAGCGTCTGCCGCTCCTCGTCGGTCAACACCACCTCGGCCACCGGCCGACCCGTCCGCGCCACCAGGCGAGCCTACAATCCACATACTTAACGAATTCCCGGTGCGAGACACTAGTATGGCGAACAGGGCAGCGTACTTGGCACCGGGTAGTTCCATGACCTCGAACTTCTTCACGACCCGATACCCGTGGTCGACCAAGAAGAATGCACCCGTAACCCCTTCCCATACCAGGACAACCTGGAAGCGATGACGCTGCGGTGGGGCCATGCCTATTGCACCCATAATATGAGAACGCTCATGAGAGGAGGAGAAGAATGTGACATCTTTCCCGAAGAATCGGCTTGGCCGCGTTATCATTTGCTCGGCTCCATAATAACCGGCATTGATCTCGTTCTGGATGCCGAATCTCGCCTCCCCGACTCTCAGCCGACCTCCGACCGCAATGACATCAGGTAGTCTGTCGAGACGTTCGGCGATCTCCAACACCGTTTCTGGAGTCAAGTAAGAGTATCTGGCAAAAGAATCCTTCTCCGATTCAAGCGAATACAGTAAGCGACCGTTCTCAACGGCGACTATTCCACCGTCGTGTCCGGGTTTGAAGGCGATGATAAGCATGATCGCGATTCCTTGTTCATCGATGAGGCGCTGAATCGGATTGATCGTAGATGTCGATCGGGGGCAGGCCAGGGTAGATGTCCTGCCAGCGGCAGCGGCGGCAAACGAAGTGCCAGTACACGTAGGCGGTCATGTAGCGGTCTAGGTGCGGGCGTTGCTCGTCAGTGGCGAGATCCAGGATTCGGCGGTAGGCGGCCCGGCCGCCGTCGAGGCTCCGGCGGTAGGCGGCGAGGTAAGGAATGTTCTCCTGTACCGAGCGGCGATAGATCCTGCTGACGAGGAAGTCCTCACCATGCACCGCCTCCTTGTAGAAGGACAGGACGTCATTCATGTCGCTGAGAAACGCCTCACCGGAGCTCAGCGCCGCCGACCAGAATGCCCGATTGCGGTTGGCGCTCAAGCAGGGGTCGATGAACTGAAGTGAGGTGAACCAGAACTGGCCGTAGCCGTTGAAAGTGCGGACGAAGTCACTGTCGATCTCGTCGGACGCTTCCGGCGTGAACTCTGCCTCCATGAGGACGCCGGTAATCGCGTTGTAGAAGAAGGTCTTGTAGACGGCTAGGAATGTCGGATCACAGAACCGCGCGACTTCGGTGAACATGTGCTGGATGTATCCGGTGTACGACGATGATGCGGACTGCCCAGCCAGCATGCCGTCCCGCATGATGGCTTCGGCTTCCACGGGATCGTGGCAGCACACATCGTCGACGTTGAGGGTGAATACCCAGAGGCGGTCCAGGGCAAGGGCGAGCGCGTCGTCTGCGACGGGCACCATCAGGGCGCGCAGCAGCGTGAGGTCCCTGGTGGTGGCAGCGGGAACGGTGACGCCAAAGGCCGCGAACTCGGTGGTGAGCATGTCGACGTTGGCGCGGACCTGCGCGAGGTTGATGGTCGGGTCGAAGCCCGCGATGCGGGCGATCATTTCGTCGACCAGGCCGGAGGCCAGGACGCCGGCGACCATCGCGCGGTGGCCGGCGTCGGGGACGGCGGCAAGGGCGCGGCGCCCGGAGAAGTGAAGGACGTCAAGGCCGGGCGGGCGAAGGTGCCTGATCGGAGGGCGGCCTGTCGACAGGAGGTGTACCGCGCGGCCCCGTGGCTTGGGCCGGGACCGGTCCGGGGTTCGATTCGCGGTGTGCACGCTCGTGGATGCTGCTTCCTTGAACGCTGCTTCCTTGAACAGGGTCTCGGCATCCTTGCCGGTGAGTGCCTCCGCCGCCGCGACCCCCGAGGCGCAGCCGGATTCGTGGAAGCCGTCGCCATGGTAAGAGCCCGCGAAGGCGAGGACGTGATCGGACAGCGCGGGCAGGCGGCGTTGGGCCGCGGCGGACCGCAGGGTCATGGTCGGGTGGCGGAAGACCTCACGGGCCAGCACACTGGCCGGATTCACCGGAGTGAAGGGGTCGTAGGTCACCCAGTACGTCGTGGACGATGTCTCACCGCGCATTCGATTCATGTTTGCGTGGGCAGTGAGCGGCGGCAGATGTGGGTTAGTACAGGACAGTTGGATCGCGACACCGGCGCTGCCTGATCCGGTGGGCAGCATGCTCTCGTCCGTGTGCAGCACCGCCTCGAGCGGCGTGTAGTCGAACGCGTTGAGTACGGACCGTTGCTCGGCGGTGGGTTCGGTGAGCAAGGCGAGCGCCTGCGGGGCGTGCAAGGCCAGCACGGCCTTGTCGAAGTGGTGGATGTTCCCGGCGGCGTCCCGGATGGCGACTCCGTCGCCGGTACGGCTGACCGCGCGTACCGGTGTCGAGGTTTTGATCGAGGTCACGGTAGCGGCGATGCGCTTGATGTAGGCCGCACTACCTTCGGACAGCACGTACCAGGATCGGAATGCCTCGGCACCGCCGAGGAGCCCGTAGCGGTCCAGCACGTTGGTCAGACACCCGATGGGGGTGTACCTGAGGTCCGTCAGGAGCCATACCCGCAACCGGGGGTAGACGAAGTGCTCAGCGAAGTAAGTGGAAAACTCTTCCTTGAGCAGAAACTGCTCGAGGGTGGTGTCCGGCTCGGCGTGAATGGCCTCTCGCAGGTGCGACACGAATCGCTTGGAGTCCTCGACGCATCGGTGCCAGACGTGTTCGCTGACGCCAGGTGGGCGGCACGGGAGGCTGGCCAGCTCCATGGGATCGGCGCTGCGGTGGGCGAATCCACAGTCGGAGCACGACACCTCCGTGGACACGTCCACTGGCTTAGTCGCCACTCCGAGGTCCTTCACTAGCCGGGTGAAGTTCGGGTAGTGGATGGTGCTGGCAATCGCGAACGCCATCTCCGCAGGCCGGCCGGGTTCGGGATGCCGGGTGTCGACGTGACCGCCCAGGCGGGAGTCTGCCTCGAACACGGTGACCTCGAACTTGTTGCGCAGCAAGTAGGCCGCAGTCATACCGGACACACCGGAGCCGATGACCGCAACACTCGGAGCCATCTGTATTCCTTCCATATCGTCGAGCGCGATGGGGGTCGCGCGTGAGCGGATATCGGCCCGATCAACGAAACCCACGCCGAACTACAGAGCAGAGGTAGTCACCGTCGCGCGCCTGCCAACAGCTTGCCGTGCGGTGGCGGTGCCGAAACCGTTGGGGCGCACGGGGATCGCCCCAGTGATGTCGGTGATATCCAGTGCCGTCGTGTTAGGCCCAGTCGTGTTAGGCACAGCGCTGAGCCGTTGCGCGATGGACATTAGTTCCGCTGCGGCTTTCGACTCCGGATTCGCCGCCCGTAGACACTCCAGGGCCGCATCGAGTTGGCGCTGCGCTTCCGCACGTGCCCAAGAGTGTCCCCCCGCCTGCTCGATGAGCTCGGCGCAGGTCCGCAGATCGGCATCGTCCAACGGATCGGCGCGATAGTACAGCTGGGCCAACTGCCTGGCGGCGCTGTTGCCAGTGACCAGGGCGGCCACCACTGGCAGTGACTTCTTGCGGGTACGTAGGTCGGACAGTACGGGCTTGCCGGTGGTGGCCGGATCGCCCCAGATGCCAAGGAGATCGTCGACGAGTTGGAACGCGAGGCCGAGGTGCTCGCCGAACTGGTGTAGCTGCCGGACTCGTTGCGGCGCGGCTCCGGCGGCAATCGCGCCGAGCTCGCACGCGGCGGCGAACAATGAGCTGGTCTTGTTGCCGGCCATCTCGATGCACTCGTCGAGCCGCACGTCAGACCGGCCTTCGAACGCCATGTCGGCGACTTGGCCGTCAACCACCCGCAGCAGTGCCGCATTGAGTCGAGGCACCCCCTCGGTGGCCAGCGGCGGCCTGTCGGCGATGAGAGCCTCAGTAGCCAGCGTTACCAGGGCGTCACCGGCGAGGATGGCTGCGGGTATGCCGTAGACCGTCCACGCGGTGGGGCGGTGGCGCCGGGTGCGGTCGGAGTCTATGACGTCGTCATGCAGCAATGAGGAGTTGTGCGCCAGCTCGACCGCGATGGCCGCGTTGGTCGCGCGTTCGGCGGTGCCGCCGACGGCCCGCGCCGCGAGCATCGCCAAAGTGGGCCGCACCGCCTTGCCCGCACCTTCTGCCCGGGGACGGCCCTGTTCGTCCCACCAGCCGAAGTGGTAGCCGATGACCTGGCGCGTCGCTGGGTTCATCTGGTCCACCGCTGCCTGTAGGCCGGGAGTGATCAGCTCACGGGCGCGCGCGAAGGGGTCCGCATCAGCGGTGGGGGCCATGGGCGCTCCCGAGCTGAACGTTCTCCAGTACGCCCAGGGCATCCGGCACCAGCACGGCCAGCGAGTAGTAGCAGGTGATCAGGTAGTTGACGATCGCCTGCTCGTCGATGCTCATGAACCGCACGCTCAGGCCGGGCTCGTACTCGTCGACCAGGCCGGTCTTGCGCAGACCGATGACGCCCTGTTCCGCTTCGCCGGTGCGCACCACCATGATCGACGTGGTGCGCCGATCGCTGATCGGGATTTTCCAGCAGGGATAGATGGGCACACCGCGCCATGCGGACAGTCGACCGCCGGGGACGTGGATGGTTTCCGGGGAAACGCCCTGTCGGGTGCACTCGTCGCGGAAGGCGGCAATGGCATCCGGATGGGCGAGAATGAAACTGGGGTTCTTCCAGACAGTGTTAAGCAACTGATCCATGTCGTACGGAGTGGGCGGGCCGCTACGGGTGTAGATCCGTTGGCTGAAGTCCGCATTGTGCAGCAGGCCGAATTCCTTGTTGTTGACCAGCTCGTACTCCTGACGCTCCCGCACCGCTTCGATGGTCAGTCGCAGTTGCTGCTCGAGCTGGTCGATCGGTTCGTTGTAGAGGTCGGAGACCCGGGTGTGCACCCGAAGGATGGTCTGCGCGATGTTCAGCTCGTATTCGCGTGGCTCGAGTTCATAGTCGACGAATGTGCCTGCGATGGGAACCTCACCGCGATGACCGGACATGACGTCCACACCGGCCTCGCCATGAGCGTTCTGCGATTTTCCTCTGGTCGCTTGATAGCGCTCCAGCTGGTCGCGCAGTGCCTCGGACTGTTCGAGCAGCTCCTGAAAGGCCGACTTTGGCAGTGACATCACCGTGCAGGCTGTGCTGGCCTTGATCGAGTAATTCCAGGTACTCTCGGGGCCGATCAATGCTTCGTTGCCGAAATAGTCACCGTCGGCGATGATTTCCAGGATCGACTCTTCCCCGAACTTGCCTTCGCTGAGTTTGGTGAGCCGTCCGTGTACGAGCAGATGGAGCTGGTCGGCTTGAGTGCCTGCCGCTACCAACACTTCCCCCGGTTCGTATTCATGTTGGGTGAATCTGTCGGCAAGGGCTTGCAACACGTCGGTATCGGCGAAATTCCGCAGCCATGGGAGTTCGGTCAGCTCGGCCGGAATGACCTGTACCGCATTGCCGGTGGCGTGGAAGTTCAGTCGCCCGTCTCCGAGCGTGTAGTTCAGCCGCCGGTTGACCCGGTACGCACCACCCCTGGCCTCCACCCAAGGCAACTGGTCAAGCAGCCAGCGCGGGGTGATGCCCTGCATCTGCGGTACGGACTTGGTCGTCGACGACAGCTTGCGCGCGGCCGCTGTGCTCAGACTGAGCTGCCCAGCGCCGTTGTGCCCGTTGAACTCTGGCACGACTCACCACCATTCACAATAGACAGATATAGACAGGACAGACGGTGTCACAATGACGTGATTTCAGCAAGATCGCCTGTGTTGCAGGCGATTCGAGCCGATCCCAGTCGGTGTCGGTGTAGGCGAGGTAAGGCTGTTCTCGCTGATGAGGATTCACGCCGCGGCCGGCCAGCAATCGCCGCACTTCCGAACTCAGCAGACCGGACGCGTCGTCGAATCCTTTGAGCAACATCCGGGTGCGATCCTCGCGGGCTTGGTTCTCGCTCATCCAAAAGCGCAGCAGGGCAGCCTTCGTCAGATTCCGAGCCGATCCGTCGAATCCGGTTCCGACAGCGTCGTCACCATCCGACGCAGCGCAACCACGTACTTCTCCGCAGTGTTGCGCGCTCCGATGCCGCCTTGAGGATGGGTGTTCGCGACCAAGCCGACAGCCAGGTCATAGGCCAACAACGGATTTCGGCAACCTCGACGAACGGGACCGCAGCGGTGTATCCCTCCGCGACCGCCCACTTGTAGAAGGCCGACAGAATGCCCATGTGCAGGTTCCAGGTCGACCCGTCCCACCGGTCGGCCAACTCCCCGGCGAAGCGATGCTCGGCGTACATACTCAGCGCAGCCCGCAGATCCTTCCGATCACCCAGCGGCGCAACATACTTCGAGCGCAAGAACGTCAGCCACCGGCACAGCGATCCAGCGCTAGCGCCAATGCCGCGCGGTTAGGGGCCGCCGTTAAATAACACGCAATCTGTACGAATGTTGTTGGGTTGGTGTGGTATTCGGTGACGGCTTGGGCATCTCGCAGGACGATCCCGGTCGGGACGATGTGGTGTCCGGCCAGGGTGAGCTGGGGTCTGGTCTGCTTGACGACGTTGTGAACGGTCTGCTGGTTGACGCCGAACAGTGCGCCGATGGCGCGTTGGCGGGTGGCGAACCGCAGGTGCAGCAGGGTGATCGCGACGCGGTCCTCCAGCGTGAGCAGTGTTTTCCGGCCGGTTCCGGGTGCTTTCTGGCGGGTGCGTCCGCGCCTGGTGTGAAGTTGGGCTTCGCGCTGTGCGTGGCGGGTCACGGTCAGTTTCTCGATCAGCGATTCCCATTGCGGCTCGGTGAGCCCGGTCAGTTCGGGAGAGCGCAGCCAGGCCGTGTCCGGGCGTGCGGGTGTGGCGCAGGCCTCGGCTCCGGTTGCGGGCGGGACGGGTTCGGGTCCGATGGTGTAGTTCCAGTCGCCGTGCCAGTCGTGGCGGGTGATCGGCACCGCGGCGAGCTGGTCGTCGTCGACTTTCACGCCGGTCGGATATTCGCCGGTGTCGAGTTGGGCGTGCACACGCAGTCCGGTGCGGGTGGTAGTCGCCGCGATCGTGTTCACCACAACCTCGTGGCTGGTCAGCGGCCTGCCGCGCCAGTTCATGGTGATGTGGGAGAACAATCGATGTTCGACCTTGTTCCACTTGGAAGTTCCGGGCGGGAAGTGACAGACCGTGACCTGCAACCCGGTCTCGGCAGCGAAACCGGCGAGCTCTGTTTTCCAGGCGCGGGTGCGGTAGCTGTTGGAGCCGCCGGCGTCGGCGGTGATCAGCAGCCGCCGGCTGTCCGGGTAGTCGGCCCGGCCGCAGCCGTTCCACCAGCGCCGCAGTGATTCCACGGCGAACGCGGCGGTGTCGTGATCACAGCCGACGCTGACCCAGCCGGTATTCGCGGCCAGATCGTAGATCCTGTACGGGATCGCCATGCCCAGCTCGGCGTCGGGAAAGTCGTGAGTGTTGACCAGCTCCGGGGAGCCCGACGGCCGCCACTCGCTGCCGCCGTTGGCGAATCGGCCGATCGATTCCTTCTTCTTGGTGTCCACACTGACCACCGGATCCCCGACCTCCTGATGGTCTTTGACCTGATCGTTGATGTAGCGGAACTGGCCGTCCCGATCAGGGTGGCGGGTTCCCTCGATGGTCTTCGCGTTGGCTTGCAGGCTGAATCCCTCTTCCCGCAACAGATCCGCCACCACATCCGCCGACGCCCGATGCCCCTGGGCGGTGAGTTCGGTCGCGAGCATGCGCGTCGATTTCGTCATCCACCGCAACGGCGAGGTCGGATCGCCCCGCTCACCAGGCTCGACCAGCGCCAGCAACGCCGACCGCAGGCCCGGATCCACCTCGACCAGCCTTTTGCGGCCCCCACCGCGACGCCGCACCCGCCCCAGCGGCAGCTCGCCCGCCTCGAGCTCCGTGACGCCTTGGATACCGTCGCCTCACGCACCCCCACAGCCCGCGCCACCGCCCGGCCACCACCACGGCCCAGCATCCGCGCCTCCGCCCCCAGCACGAGCCGACACTGCCGCTCGTCCAGATGCGGCAGCAACGCCTCGAACTTCGCCGCCAGACCCGCCACAGTCACCCCGAAAACACCCACACCACAACATCATTCGCGACAGCGGAGACATTACGTGTTATTGATCGGCAGGCCCTAACCGCGCGGCATTGGGGTTAACGGATTGTTGGACGGGCGGAAACCGGCGTGCACGGTTCCGGGAGGCCTTTTTCGTCTCTCGCCCGACAACCGCCCCAGCACATGCTCACGGACCCGCTTCGAGCCTTCGACCGCGCGGGCGCACGCCCGCCCGCACTTCGCAAATGCTCCTCGCCGGTCGCAATGATCGCCGCACGGGCACGCGTGATGCGTTCCATCGCATTCGCCTCGCTCGGGCACTCGGCTCACTGTTCGACGAGCCGGAGCCGGTACAGGTTCACTGCCTCAACGATCTATGCGGTCCGGTACTCGTTGTGCAAGTCGCGAGGGTCGGCCGACGTTCTCACCCCTCCCCACCGAGAGCCCGATCCGGTCCCCTTCCCGATCGGGCTCTCAGCGTGTTCTGATCAGCTGCGCCGCTCCAACGCGGCGGCGATCAGGGCGCGAGCGGCGTCGCCGACCACCGCCTCCCGTGTCAGAGCGTGGAATGTGCGCTGGTAGGTGGCAATTTCACGTGGTTGCGTGATGGTCAGCTCGGCGGATACCGCCTCTACCAGCACCCTCCGGTCGTCGTAGATGGCGAAATTCGTTGACGGGGCTGGGCAGTACGCGTTCAACGGGACGATGCCGAACGCCATGCGAGGCAACCCCATCGCCGCCAGCAGCCGGTCGAGTTGGCCGATCATCACACCGTCTCTGGCCACATCGGTGAGCAGCGCATGCTCGCCGACCAGAATGTGGAATCGGTGATCCCCCTTGTACAAGACTTGCTGTCGCTCGAGCCTCTTGGCCACGCCAAGGTCCAAATCATTGGGTATCCGGTAGAAGTCGATAGCCTGCCGGATTATCGCCTCGGCGTATTCCGCAGTTTGCAGGAGCCCTATCAGCGGGTTACGCCTTTGATCTCGCATACCAGGTAGTTGCAGGGCCTGCCGCCCGTACTCACGACATGGGGCAGCAGCACATCGCCGGCGTCGAAATCCCATGTGCCGGCAGATGTGGCACTCGCACCACCGGCGGTCGTGTTCGGAGTTCGGCACTTCGGCGGTCACGGTTGAGACTTGGTAGGTGACAAGGGCGCCGCGGGCGTATCACGGGCAGTGCGCGCCCGGCACAACGCCGTCGAATCCACCAGGACCGCCCACCTGCGCGACACCGAGCTCGCCGACGCCGATGCTGCCGTTGGCAAGCCGGTTGTCGGCCTCGTCGGTGCCGCCGGTGTTGCAGTAGATCCGCACCGAGTAACCGCCCTCCGGCAACGTACCGCGCAGCGTGCGAGCGACGTTGTAATAGGTGTCGAGCAGGTCCTTCGGGTCCGCGCTCGGGGTCGATACGCGGATCTCCTTCCCGACGATCTCGTGCGTGTAGGGCGGCGGCTCCGAAATCGGGCGCGCCGAAGGCGTGCTGCTCGCGGCCGCTGCGGCGGGCTCCTTGTCGGTCGAGCATCCGACAAGCGCAGCGGCGGCTGCGATTGCGGATAAGACAACGGCTCTCGAGGGTCTGGTCATGCCCAGATCATGCCAGTTGATTCGGTCCTCGGAACGGCGGAATCCTCGCTGGCGCGTGGGGTTTCCAGTGGCATCGAACCTACGCGCCGCAGATACGTACGGCGAATCGCGAGAGACGCTTGCTGGTGTGCCGCTCAACGGGGTAGCAGACGGTAGAGGGAGGTTGTTTCGGCGGCGCGGGCGGTGTGGAGGGGCGAGGTGGGGTTGTGGGCTCGGGGGTGGGTGGGGCGAGTGTCGAGTTGAGCGGCTATGTGTAGGCCTGCGGTGGCGATGCACTCGAGCAGTTCGTGGCGGGTTCGGAGACCCAGGTGTTCGGGGAGGTCGGAAAGGATCAGCCAACCTTCGCCGCCCGGGCGAAGGTATGCACGGAGGTCGGAAAGGAAGTCGTACAGCATGGACGAGTTCTCGTCGTAGACACCGCTTTCCAGCGCTGAGGTCGGCGTGGCCGGAATCCAGGGCGGATTGCAGACGATGAGATCGGCCTTCCCTTCGGGAAACAGTGTTGGGCCCTCGATGTCGACCGACGTGAATCCCAGCCGATCGAGATTGTCGCGGGCACAGGACAGGGCGCGAGTACTGCTGTCGGTAGCCTTGGTTCGGGTGAACCCTCGACGAGCCAGCACGGCGGCGAGCACGCCCGTCCCGGTGCCGAGATCGAATGCGGTGTGGACCTTGCCGGGCAGCGGCGCCTGCGCGACGAGATCGACATACTCGCCGCGGACCGGGGAGAACACGCCGTAGTGCGGATGGATACGGGCGCCGAGGGCGGGCACGTACACGCCCTTTTCTCGCCACTGTGCTGCGCCCAGTACGCCGAGCAACTCGGTGAGCGCGACTACCGTGCACCCGTGCGGCACGCCGTATGCCTCCCGGCATGCCCGCCGCACGTCGGGAGCGCGGCGCAGCTCCAGTGAATTATCGTCCTCGAGCAGAACGAGCAGCTTGCCGAGCACGCGCGCACGGCGGTGGCGCGCCGCACGATGCCGGCGGAACGCTTCGGCCGGATCAGCACCGAGCGCGACGTTGCGATCGACCCGCCTCCCCATCGCCTGCAACAGCTGCTTGGCATTGTGGAAGTCACCCCGCCACAGCAGGCCGGTCCCGGCACGAGCCAGGCGGCATGCGGCGGCGGCGGTCATCCGGTCGTCGGCAACGACCACCGAATCCGGTGGCGGCGCGGCACTTTCGGAATGCCAGCGAGCGGATCGGAGCGTGTTGTCTTCGGTCCAGGAAACGGTGGACACCAGGTACTCCTCGTGATCGAACGTGCAAAGGTGCGAAAAGCACTTCGACGAGGAGTCGCGAAAAAGACCTGTGCGGTGTACGCACAGGAATCAGCTCAAAGCTGTTCTATACCCGCGCCGAAGTGCGCGGGAAGTCGCCGAGAACCATGCCGAGAGTCATGACCAGGCCTTTCAGAGAGACATGTGAGTCTCTCACAGCGCGCGCACTGCGGCACAGCCGGCCCGCCCCGATGCAGGAGAGCCGGATCGGATCCGCTCGCGGGTGGTCAGGCTGCGCCGTTGACGGGTTCCGCGTGGAGGCGGCGGAAACGGCTGCCGTGGAAGACGAGGGGGTCTACGTCGGTGCGGGTGGCGATGCGGTGGATGCGGAGGATGACGACGGCGTGGTCACCCGCGGGAACGTTGGCTTCGGGGACGCCCTCGATCCAGGCGGAGGCGCCCTCGATGAAGACGGCGTCGCCGGAGCTGCGGTGCAGAGCGATGTCGCGGAAGCGGTCGCCGTCACGAGCGCCGAGCGAGCGGGCAGCGGCCTGCTGGTCGATGCCGAGCAGGCTCAGACCGAGGTGGCTCGCGGCCGCGAGCTTGGGCCAGGTCGCCGAGGAGTTCTGCACGCAGAACGAGACCAGGGGCGGGTCGAGCGAAACGGGGACGAAGGTGCTGACGGCGAGACCATGTGGGGTCCCGCCGATTTCGGCGCACACCGCGACGACACCGCTGGGGAAATTGGCGAACGCGCGACGGAGACCTGCTCCGTTGGCGGGAAATTCGAACTGGTCATGCATGATTCGCAGCCTTCGAGCTGGTGGTCAGTGCCTGGGCGACGGATCGCCATCGATCACTGTACCGGTCGATCTCGCCGTCCTCATGAAATGTGCGGTCGGACAGGTAGAGCCCGGGCAGGGCGGCCGTGGCGCCGATCTCGACCAGCACCGGCTTGAGCAGCAGGTCGGGCGCCAGGGCGTGGCCCGGTCCCGCGCCGAGCATCACCGGCACCGCGAGCACGTCCGCGAGGCCGGTGCCGCCGTCGAACTGCTCGAGGAACAACTTCAGTAGCCCGGTGTAGGTCGCCTTGAAGGTGGGGCTGGCGAACACCACGAGTTCCGACTCCGACACGGTGCGCGCCGCCTCGGCCACCGCTGGATCACCCCAGCCGAGCAGACCCGGACCCAACGTCACGAGATCGATCACGGTGGGCTCCACCTCGGGGCGCAGCCCCTTCGCGACCAGTGTGGCCGCGGTCAGGGTGCGGGAGGCGGGTTTCGGATTCCCGACGACAACGGTCACTGTCACTTTCGTATCCTTTTCGCTCGCATGCTGTTCGGCGGTCAGAGCACGCCGTGCAACGGCGGCGCCGTGTCGTGCAGCAGGGCACGGCCGATGTGCTGATACTTCCAGCGCACGGGGTCGTGCAGAGTATGCGTGCGCGCGTTGCGCCAGAAGTGGTGCAAGTTCAGATCCGCCGCGACGCTGCGCGTGCCGCCGACCTCGAACAGCGCGGCGGACACCTCATTGGCCGCGCGGTCGGCGAGCACCTTGGCGGTCGCGACGGCCAGGGATGCCTGCGCTGCGCGATCAGCGCCGGGTTCGGTCCGGGTGGCCGCGTCGACCGACCGCGCCGCAGCGGACAATGTCGCCTCGGCGGCGGTCACCGCGACGGACAGCTCACCGAAGCGTTGGATCAGCAACGGGTCGTCGACCGCATCGGCCACGCCCGCCTCGAACCACGGACGACTTCTCGTGCGCACGAATTCCGTTGCCGCAGTGAGCGCTCCGCGCGCGATGCCCGCGTCGACGGCGGCGTGCATCAGCTGGGCGAACGCGCCGTAACCCTTCGGCGCGTGCACCGCACCCGCCCGCGGAATCACCTGGCCACGGTCGACGACCACACCCTCGAAGGACACCGTTCCACTGCCGGTGGTGCGCTGTCCGATGCCGTTCCAGTCGTCGACGATCCGCACGCCAGACGTGTTCGCCGGAAGGTAGGCGATGTACTCCCCCGGCTCGAGACCGCTGCGTCCCTCCGGGTCGTCCAGCCTGGTCAGCACGGCGAGCAGGTGCGCGAACAGCGATCCGGTGCAGTAGTACTTCACGCCGTCGACATGGAATCGGTCGCCGACCGGCCGCAGCGTGGTCGAGATGTCGGCGATGGTCGCACCGCCGCGTTCGGACTGCGCGTTCGCGATCCGTGCACCATCGAGCACCCGGCTGAAGTACCGCTCGCGCTGCTCTGCCGAACCGGCGAGCCGGAGCAAATTCAGATACACGAAGTGGCTGTGCGGGATCTGGGCGATGTTGGGGTCTGCAGTGGCGAGGATCCGCACCACCTCGGCAACAGCGCTCGGGGGCAGATCGGCGCCGCCGTAGGAGGTGGGCACGGTGATGGCGAGCAGGCCACTGGCCGCGAGCCGGTCGATCTCCGCATGCGGCAGCGTCCGATCCCGGTCGCGCGCGGCGGCCCCCGGCCCGAAGTCCGCCGCGAGCCGCTCCGCGACCGAGAATGCCTGCGCCACCGACAGAATGCGGTCGGCTGCGACCGTGGTCATCAGCTCACCGCCGCGACAGGCCGCTGCGCGGCTTCCAGCTCGCGCACCAGCGGAAGGACTTTCGCGCCGAAATACTCGATCTCCTCCTGGAAGTGCAGGAAGCCGCCGAGGATCAGATCCACACCGAGCTGCTTGTAGGCGACGATCCGTTCGGCCACCTGCTCCGGCGTGCCGATCAGCTTTGTGCGGAAGCCGTCGTTGTACTGCACCAGGTCTTCGAATGTCGAGTCGGCCCACATGCCCTTGCGGTCCTTGGTCGACGGGCCCGCCTGCTGAACGGCGTCGCGGAAGCCTTCCACCGCAGGCTTGTTCGCCTTCTCGATGATCTCGCGCAGGGTGTCACGGGCTTCCTGCTCGGTGTCGCGGGCGATGATGAAACCGTTGAGCCCGAACTTCACCTCGCGATCGCTGGCACGCGCCACCGTACGCAGATCATCGAGCTGTTCGGTGACGCCGTCGTAGTCCTTGCCGTTCGAGAAGTACCAGTCGGCAAAGCGTCCGCCGTTGCGCCGGGCGGCGGTGGAGTTACCGCCCTGGAAGAGCTCGGGATTCGGGCGCTCCGAAGTGTTCAGCGGCTTCGGCTTCAGCGTGAAATCGCGGATGCGATAGAAGTCGCCGCCGTAGTTGACGTTGTCCTCGGTCCAGATCTTGCGGATCACCTCGAGGAATTCGGCGCTGCGCCGGTAGCGCTCGTCATGCTCGAGCCATGGCTCGCCGAGCGCGGTGAATTCGCCAGCGAACCAACCGGATACGACATTGATGGCGAACCGGCCGTTGGACAGGTGGTCGGCGGTGGCGCCGAACTTGGCGAGGACGGCTGGGTGCCAGAGTCCGGGGTGGATCGCGGCGATCACTTTCAGCCGCTCGGTCGCACCCAGCAGCGCCAGACTGAACGATGTGGACTCGTGCTGATATTCCGCGCCGTAGGAGGCGGTGTAACGAACCTGCGAGAGCGCATAGTCGAAGCCGTTGTGCTCCGCGGTCTGCGCGAGCTTCTTGTTGTACTCGAAGTCCCAGCCGGTGCGCTGCTCGATATCACTGGTGACCAGCCCCCCGCTGACATTGGGCACCCAGTAGGCGAACCGGATCTGCTCGGCGATCTGCTCCGTGGTCATTAGCTGCTCCATGGGGTTCGGGGGTAGCCGTCGGATCGGAGGCCGGGCGCAACCCATGCGGCCCGGCGCTCCTCCACTCCAGCACCGCGACCCGACCGGCACGAGGGTTTGAATCTGCCGGATCGGATCGGATCGTGGCCGAGGTCAGGCGTCGGCGAGGACGTTCGGGTAGGTGGACCTGGTGAACCTCCCCGCGGGCGCGAATCGCCCGAGCAGCGCTGCCGCGTCTTCGCCGGTGACCTTCGTGATGAACTCGTTGGCCGCGTCCAGCGAATCGACCGGAAGGAACGGCTGGGGGCGGTGCAGCAGACCGACCAGCGCCGAGGCGAATTTCGGTGCCACGCTCGCCGCGGCGAACAGCGCGTTGCCGATCTCGGCAAGTTCGGGATCACCGAGGAACAACCGGGTCACCTTGTCGGCCGCGTCAGCGCGCGCCGCGAGGAACGCCGCGTACTGGCGCGCGATCCACTCCTCGTCGAATGGCCCCTGGTGCACGGCCGCCGCCGCGACGAGACGCTGGGCTTGGATCAGACCGCTCTGTGCGCCCTGCCCCGCGATCGGGTCGTAGGCGACGGAGGTGTCACCGAGCGAGGCCACCACGTGCCCGCCCGCGGTGCGTCCGACACCGGAGCGCACGACCGGGCGCACCGCGCCCTTCAGCCACGAGTGCGGGTCCTCGGGGATGGTCTTCGTGGCCAGCACCTCGGGCAGATCCCAGTCGATGAAGTCGCGGTAGAGATCCTGCACTATGCGGTGCGCCGATTCGGCGGACTCCGCCGCGGCGAAGCGCTGCTCCCACTCGCTGCCCGGCCGGGCCCAGCCGAGGAACGCCCAGCTCGGACCGGCGTCCTTGTGCAGGTACGGTCCCCACCAGCCCTCGCCTTGGTCGGCGAATATGGAGAAGCCGCTGTGCGCACCACCGGCGACGCTACGATGCGCGAAGACGCTGTCATCATGTCCGATTCCGGTCACGACGACGGTCAGCAGCGAGCGTTGCGGTGCGTCGTAGGGGGTGCGCGAAGCATCGATCGGGAACAGGTCGGACAGCCCGCCGCGTCCGGTCGCGACCAGGGTGAGGTCGTTGGCGGCGGCGATGGGGTCGAGCGTTTGGGGCGTGACCTGCTCGACGATGAACCGTCCGCCGCGCTCCGAGAACGCGGTGAGCCGCTCGTCGACCTTCAACCGGGTGTCGACCGCTACGCCGACGTATCCGTCGAAATGGCCGTCGAATTGGATCAATTCGGCGCGATCGGGCCCGGCGATGCGCACGCTCAGGCCGGTATGCCGTGGGGCGCGCGCGGTATAGCTGTCCAAGCCGAGCGCGGCCTCGGCCTGCTGGGTCTCACCGAATTCGAGCGCTGTGCCGGTCGCGGGAACGTCGTCGCGCAGTGCGCGTTGATCGCGCTCGCTGTAGAGGGTGACGGCGAAACCGGCGTCGAGTAGTCCGAGTGCCGCAGTGACGCCGGCTTGCCCGGCACCGATTACCGCGGCCGAACGGGTGGAACGGGATACGGATTGCTGCGATGTCATGTAGGGATGATGCGGGCGGGGCCTTGCTGTCCCGAGTGTTGCGATCAGCGAGAATCAATGGGCAGACAGCGAATTGGGGACGCGTACCATTCGGGCCATGTCGTTCACCGCCGCCGATCCGACCGGAGACCGCATCGAGCAGTACCGCCAGCTCGTGACGCAAGCCGAGGCACTGGTGGCGGGCGAGGGAGACCGTATCGCCAACGCCGCCAATCTTTCCGCGCTGGTGTTCCACGCGCTGCCCGCGGTGAATTGGGTCGGTTTCTATTTCTATGACGGACACGAACTCGTCGTCGGGCCGTTTCAAGGCAAGCCCGCGTGCGTGCGAATCGGGCTCGGAAAAGGAGTATGTGGAACCGCGGCGCAGACCAGGGAAACCCAACTCGTGCCAGACGTGCACGCATTCGACGGACATATCGCCTGCGATGCCGACACCCGGTCGGAAATCGTCGTCCCGCTGATTCGCGACGGCGAACTCGTCGGCGTATTCGACCTGGACAGTCCGCAGCCGGGACGCTTCGACGACATCGACCGCGCCGGGCTGGAATCGGTGGCACAGGTCTTTCTCACCGCCACGTGACTTCCCTTCGGCGCCGCAACCATCTCGGTTTCGGCGCCGACCTGTTCTCCTGTCGGCTGATCAGGTTGGTTCCGGCGCCATCCGGAGCCGCTACGGTCGCGCGACCGCCGCGCCGGACCGTGCGACCGAGTCCGGCAGTGCCGTCGATCCCGGTCCGCCCAAACGGTACCGCGCACCACGATGCTCTGGGGGCAACCGATCGCCAGCGCCGAACAAGGCGTTGCGCAGCGTTCCCGGCAGGTATTCCTCGACGTACGCGCCGCGCGCGGTGAGTACCGGAACCACGTGGCGGACAATATCCTCGAAGGTCCCTGGCGTGATCGCGTAGGCGAGGTTGAATCCGTCGAGGTCGGTCTCCGCAGCCCACTCCTGGAGCCGGTCGGCGACCGTATCCCCCGAGCCGACGAACACCGGGCCCATGCCGCCGATTCCGGCCCACCGGCCGATGTCGCGCACGGTCCATTCCCGGCCGTCGTCATCGAATTCCTGGAACGCCGCCACCGCCGACTGGATCGCGTTGCTCTCCACCTCGCCGATCGGGTCGTCCAGGTCGTAGCCGGACAGATCGATGCCCATCCAACCGGACATGAAGACCAACCCGCCCTCGACGCTGGCGTAGGACAGGTACTCCTCGTGCTTGCGCCGCGCCGCCTCGTCGGTGGCGTCGGTGATGATCGTGGCGAGGGCATAGACGCGCGCCGCGTAACGGTTGCGACCCGCTGCCTCCAGCGCATCCCTGATCCGGGAAACCGTCTGTGCGAGAACTCGTTTCGACGGTCCCGCGATGAAGATGGCCTCGGCGTTCTCCGCCGCGAACCGGACACCACGCGTCGACGCGCCCGCCTGGTAGATGACCGGCGTGCGCTGCGGCGACGGCTCTGAGAGGTGGATGCCCGGCACGGAATAGTGCGTCCCGCGGTGGCCGATGTGATGGACCTTTGCGGGGTCGACGTAGACCCCCAGTTCGGCGTCGCGAACCACCGCGTCGTCCTCCCACGAACCTTCCCACAGCTTGTAGAGCACCTCGAGGTACTCGTCGGCTCGGTTGTAGCGCTCGTCGTGGTCCAGCTGATCAGCGGCGCCGAAATTGCGCGCCGCCGAGGGCAGGTAGCCAGTCACCACATTCCAGCCCAACCTGCCTCCGGTGAGGTGATCGAGCGTGGACAGCCGCCGGGCGAACGGGAACGGATGCTCGAACCCGGTGCCGGTGGTGACACCGAATCCCAAGTGCTCGGTCACCGCGGCCATCGCGGAGACCAGCAGCAGCGGGTCGGCTACCGGGATCTGCGCGCCCTGGCGCAGTGCGGCGGTGTCGTTGCCGCCGTATACGTCATAGGTGCCGAGCACGTCCGCGATGAAGATGCCGTCGAAGCGGCCCCGCTCCAGCAGCTTCGCAAGCTCGGTCCAGTAGCTCAATTCCTTGTAGCGATGCGACTGGTCATCGGGATGCCGCCACAGCCCGGGGGATTGGTGGGCGACACAGTTCATGTCGAAGGCGTTGAAGCGGATCCGGCGGGTCACTGTGTGGCTTCCCCGGTCGGTTTCCGTTCGCCCGCACTCCAGGCGAATGGCAGCTCCGCGCCGTTGAGCAGATGATCGCCGATCGCCCTCGCCTTCTGGATAGCCGGGTTGTGCACCGAGATGGTGCGCGCGTTGCGCCAGTGCCGGTCCAGTCGCAGCCGCTCCGAAACCACCGATGCGCCACCGACTTCGAACAGCAGCGTCGTGGCGGGCAGCACCAGGTCGATGACCGCGAGCTGCGCCCGCGCTGCCGCGAGTTCGGCGGCCACCAACGCTTTTTCATCTTGTGCGCCGCCCACGAGCACCTCGTCGAGAACGTCGGCTACCGCGAGCACGGCGGATTCGGCGGCGAACGCGGCGGCCGACAGCCGCCCGATCACCTGCTGCACCAGTGGGTCCTGCCGTGGCACGTCGGCGGCGGCATGTGTGTAGCTGCGGGTGCGCGCCGCGACCCATTCCCTGGCGTCGTGCTCGGCGCGCTCGGCGATTCCGGCCAGCACCGAGAGCTGGACCAGCTGCAGATACGAAGTCGCATAGGTCCGGCCGGGGGCGCCGTAGCCGGGACCGAGAATCCGATCCTCGTCTACCACCACGTCGGTGAATTCTGTGGTTCCGCTGGCGGTCAGTCGCTGCCCGAAACCGTCCCAGTCGTCGTGCTGGCGCACCCCGTCGGCGTTCGCGTCGACCAGCACACCCACCCGCTCGCCGTCACGGTCGGCGGCGGCCAGGATGTAGTCCGCGTACAGCGAGCCCGTGCTGTAGTACTTCACACCGTTGAGCAGCCACCGCCCGCCGTCCTCGGTCAGGGTGGTCCGATAACGGTCCACTGCGCCAACACCCGGTTCGGTGATCGCATTGCCGACCAGCGTGCCCTCGGCCACCGCGCGCAACCAGCGCTCCCGCTCCGGTCCCGGCTCGGCGAGCAGTTGGTCCTCGACGAACGAATAGTGCACGCGCAGCGCCTGCGGCAGGTTCGATTCGGCGGCGGCCAACTTGATGAGCAGCCGGAACAGCTGCCGGACGGTGACGCCGTAGCCGCCGAACTCGACCGGCACTCGTAGCGCGCCGAACTTGGCGGCGCGTAACCAGCCGACCTCCTCGAAGGGCAGCGTGCGATCTATTTCGCGCGGGACCGCGCCTTGGGCGATCCGGTCGAAGATCGGCCCGAAGATCGCATCCAGTTCGGAGTCTGTGGCGGATTTCGCCTCGGTGGATGTCATCACCCCACGATCGCGCACCCCGGCGACGCGCTCACGGGTTGCACGCAGTGCGATCGAAATGCCGTGCGGCGGCCGGTCGGTGCGCCTCGCTAACAGGTCGACGGCATCCCCAATGCTGCGCTGGTGCTCTACGCCGAGCTCATCGCTTTCTTGGAGCTGACTCCGTGGGCGGGCCCGCGCTGAGCGATCACGCCGTCACGAGCGGCGATCAACCTCGATACCGGTCGACCAATCCCGTTGGTGGACTGGTCATCACAGCCCCAGCGCATCAGAGGATGCGGCACTAGGCTGTGTCTGTGGCTGTAGTCATCGTCGGTGCAGGATTCGGTGGGGTGGCGATGGCGTTGGAGCTCGTGCGCTCCGGTCACCATGATTTCGTCATCCTGGAGAAGGCATCCGAGGCAGGGGGAGTCTGGCGGGAGAACACCTATCCGGGTGCGGCATGCGACGTACCGTCGCCGTACTACTCGTTCTCATTCGCCCCGAATCCCAATTGGCCGAGACGGTATTCGGGGCAGCGCGATATCAAGGACTACCTGAACCGGCTGATGGACGACTACGGTCTGCGCCCGCACATCCGGTTCAACACAGAGGTAACCGGCGCGGACTTCGATGCGGCAACGCGACGGTGGCGAATCGAGACGAACACCGGCGAGACTTTGGATGCTGACGTGTTCGTGCCCGCCACCGGCCAGCTGTCCCGACCGGCAATTCCGGCAATCTCGGGCCGGGAGTCATTTGCGGGCGTCAGCTTCCATTCCGCGGAGTGGAATCACGACTACGAACTCGCCGGCAAGCGGGTGGCGGTCATCGGAACCGGTGCGAGCGCCGTCCAGTTCGTGCCGCGGATCCAGCCGCTGGTGGCCGATCTGACGGTCTTTCAGCGATCGGCTCCTTACATCCTGCCGAAGCCGGACACCGCATACGGTCGTCTGCACCGGTTGACTTTTCGGCGGAGGCCATTGCTGCAAAGCGCGGAGCGGTTGCTGTGCTGGTCGGGCGGGGAACTTGCCGCCTTGGGCCTGGTGGGGAATCGAAGCATCGCACGCTTTGTCGGCTGGATCGCGAAATGGAATCTGCGCATACAAATTCCGGACGAGAAACTGCGGGCGGCGTTGACGCCGGACTATCCGATCGGGTGCAAGTGTGTGCTATTCGGCAACAACTTCTATGCCGCGCTCACCGAAACCAATGTGCACGTGGTGACCGAGGCCATCACCGAGATCACCCCCCGAGGAATCCGGACTGCCGACGGTGTCGAGCACGACGTCGACGCCATTATCTACGGGACAGGTTTCCTGCCGCAGGAACTGTTGGCGCCGATGAAGATCCGAGATCACAACGGTCGCGACCTGCACGATGTGTGGGCCGCAGGCCCGCGGGCCTACCTGGGCATCGCGGTTCCCGGCTTTCCGAATCTGTTCATCATGTATGGCCCGAACACCAATCTCGGCTCCGGGTCGATCATCTACATGCTCGAACGCCAAGCGCGCTACATCCGCCAACTCATCGAGCATCTCGACACTCGTCCGGGAACCGCGCTCGACGTTCGCGCCGACGTCGAGCAACACTACGATACCGAGGTGCAGCGCAGGCTCGCCTCAACGGTATGGGCTTCCTGTGCGAGCTGGTATCGCTCCGAAACCGGCCGGATCTCGATGAACTGGCCCGGACTGGTCAGTGAATACGACCGACGCACCCGCCGAGTCGAGATCGCGGACTACCGGCTCATGTCGTAGGCAGAAGTTACGGGCGGTCCAGCGGATAGGGAGCATCTGCCGGAAATCCGGCGTAGCGGCATTGAGCGCCGTCCAACTGGTAGTTCGTACCGCTTCGGATACGATCCGATTGCGTTGTACGGCAGATAGATTCCCGAGTCACCTCGACTGACGGCTCCGTCGGACCAGAACGACCCGCGACCTATGGCAGATAGTGCGCGGCTATCTGCCATAGCGCGCTACCGCCGGATTTCTGGCGGATGCGCCCCTACCCCCAACAACGCCCGACCCCAACTTCGACCTGAGTGGCTGTGCCGACGAATTCCGACGTCGTGATGTCGAGTTGGGGCATGAGCTGCCTCGAATAGCCCGGCTGGAGGCGTCACCTTCCCGAAAGCGTCCCCCGCGACCACCACGGTCGATCGCGGGGGACACCCTGCTTTGCCGGCTGCGGGGTTTACGGCGCGGTAGGAGCCGGTTCGTCGGCCGGGTAGTAGATCTCACGGCGCAAGCGTTCCAAGTCTGGTGCCGCGGAAGTGGAGTTTTGCTCGTACCGATCGCTCTCATGGCCCCAGAGCACTATGCTGGCCATGTTCCCGTACAACTCCGCATAGTCTTTCCCCTGGCCCGACAGGCCGGGAAGTACGCGAAGGAGCGCGGGGATGTACCGGTTCAGCGCCTCGAGCTGGGCACGATGTTCCGTCACTTGGCGCTGCACCTGCTCGACGGCTTCGCCGCGGGTGCAGCCGGTCTCGTGACGGACCATCCTCACCAGGTTGTAGGGGACTTGGTCAGCCTCGTCCTGATCCAACCCCACCAGGTCGTTCTCCACGAAGCCCACCCAGAAGGCGAGTTCCTCGAGACGGCGGATCACGGGGTGGTTGCGCAGCGTCGAGGGCAGTTCCCGGTTGTGGTACACCTCCAGGCCGGCGATGGCGATTTCGTACCCACTGGTCGACATCCGCAGCGGCAGGTAGTCGGCTGTGGGCGGGATGTAGCCGTTGATGCGATGGTGGGCTTCGCGTTCGCAGGCTTCGTACCACTCCTCGAGGTTGTCGAGGAACCGCTCCTGCCAGCGGGTGGTGCGGCCCTCGCGCAGGCGCGGCCATAAACTCGCCCAGGCCGTCGGGAGCGCGCCGGGCCTCCACGGTTTCTCCGGGTCCTGGCGCAGCGTTGCCACCATGCCACGCTTCAGCGCGGTGACGGCTTCGGGGTCGGTCAGCTGCGGATCATCGAAGAGGTCGTCCCACACAAGGTCCAGCACGGCAATGCCGAGGGCGGTCTGCTCTTGGGCCGCGTCCGCTGCTGGTGTCATGATGTGTGCCAGGCTCCGGATCGCTCCTATCCACCGGTGGTAGTCGGTCTCGGCAGGGGTGAGGGCAAGGCCGGTGTCTACCAGCCAGCTCCTGAACCATTGCGTGAGGTGCGGCGGGAGCCCATCACCGTGGGCTCGAGGTGGCTGCGTCGCCTGCGGGGGGGTCGCGGGATCAGAGGTTCGCCTGTCGAGTATGGACTTGGCGTAGGTGCTCATTGCGTGGCGGGTGCGCGGGTCGACGGGCAGGGCGGCGAGGTGACCGGCGGCCTGGTCCATGAATTCCTCGGCGACCGCCTGTGCTTCGTCCACGGCGCCGGAGGCGATGACGAGCTCGCGGGCGCGTGTGGCTTGCTCATGCGTTGTTGCTCTGCGCAGCAGGTTGGCAAGGTCCTGGTCGCGGGCTGCGGCGCGGATCACGGGAAGGGTGTAGATGCCCTCGGGCAGATCCGCGTTGACGGGCTTGCCCATCTCGTCGGTGGTCGAGGTCAGATCGAGGATGTCGTCATACAGCTGGTAGGCCAGCCCGAAGTGGCGGCCGAACAGCGCCAACGCCTCTTCCTGCTCCTCGGAGCAGCCGGCCTGCATCGCACCCACCCGGCACGCCAGCGACAGCACCGCCGCCGTTTTGCCGTCGATCGCGTCCAAGTAGGACTGCTCACTGCGAGACGTCACATACTGGTCGGCGGCTTCGATCACCATGCCCGCACACATCCGCTCACCCGCGATCGCCCCCGCGAGAACTTCACGCGGGCCGAGTTCGGCCAACATGCGCACGCTCGTGAGTATCACGGAGTCCCCACCCAATACGGCCATATGCGAACCCCACACCACGTTGGAACTGGGACGGCCGCGACGCTCGTACGCGTGATCGACGACGTCGTCGTGGTAGAGCGAGCCCAGATGCAGCAACTCCACGGCAGCGGCGGCGCGCACCACCCGGTCGTCGGCAGGGGTCGCGGGATCGGTGAGCAGGTAGTACGACAGCAACGTCAACGTGGGGCGCACCAGGCGGCGAGATGTGTCGGGTCCTTCGTCGGTAAGTGCGGCCAGTTCGGGCCTACCCTCGAACCGCACAGGTCCGAGAACGTCACGGACGCGGGCGAGGTCCGCCTCCAGATGCGGGAAGACAGCCGAATCGATTTCACGTGGCACGCGGGCACTCCTGACTGGGTACATCGGTCATCTACACACACCGTTGATCAGTGGAATTTGACACCATGCTGGCGCGGAAGGTGTTGATATCAGCCAATTTCGACGTATCCGTCACAAAGGTGATGTCGGTTGATGAGTGCCGTTGGGCGAGTATCTCCCCGATCGACGTTGCCGGGCCGAGTAGGGCTATTCCGGGACCAGGGTCTGGTACTCACGGCAGCAGTTCCCCGTACTTGCGACATAGTTTTGAGACGCTGGGCGGGCTGCTGAAAGTGCTTGGTGTCCTCAATGTTCCGGGCTGGACATCGGCCATGCGGCAGCACATCCAGCAGATACCGGCCTCTGTCGTCGCCGACGCGCTCGGCTATCACTACGTCACGACCACGAAAATCGCCGCCGAGGCGGCGACCTGGAGTCGCTACGTCACTGCTCCCGATTCCAGTCACCCGTCGGCTGAAATCCTTCGACAACTCGCGACAGTTGAATAGGCGAGCTCACCAGTCCGGAACCCGGCTTCGGCGCGGTGCGCGTGCATCTGACGATCGGGAAGAGCCGCTGGTCGAAATCGCTGTTTCAGGACAAGTCACGCGCGACCTATGTGCTGCCGGTGAAGAAGGCGGTGCGCACCGCCGAGTGGTTGGCGGCGGGTTCGGCTGCGCGGATCGAACTCACTGTCGCGTTGTGAGGCGCCGGCACGGCGCTCCCTGGCCGAGCGGTCATCCCGCGAGCCTGCCGACGAGTTCGGCACACGCTCGAGCCATCCACGCGACGGCTCTGTGTGTGTCTCCCATGCTCAATATTCGACTTCGACCGGGCGTCCCGATGGCGGGTACCAGCCGGCCGCGACAGCGGCTCTGCGCTTGCTCCCGCTCCGCTTGACCGCCACCACAACGATCACCAGTACACCGAGGATCACGCCACCGAATCCGAGGCCGAGCGCACCGAGCAGGGCACCGACGAACGACGAGCCCAGCCCTTGGCCGATCGCGACGGTCACCTCCGAGTCGCCCGCCGTGGTCACCCGGTAGGCGCCTGGTCGCCTCGCCTCGAACGAGAACCCGGTCCGCCCCTCGTGCTTGCCGAAGGAATAGGTGACGTTCGCGCCGTACCGCTCCAGTGCGACGTGTCCGCCGCCCGGATCGGTGACCCGCAGGCTGACCGAGCTCTTCGCACTGTCGGAGGACGCGCCCGGATACTCCAAATACACCGTGTATCCACCGGCTTCGGTCAAGTTCACCATCCCGGAGCCCGGCACCTTCACCCGCTGGAAATCATCGATACGGCCGGAAGCGTGCAGGAAACCGACCACGCCGAGGACGATGCCGCCGATTACGCCGAGGGCGATCAGCGCGCCGCCCAGCACGAACCATCGGCCGGAAGGCGTGATCCGTTGTGGCGTAGGCGCTCCCACGGGATCCGTCGACATCGGCAAAGGCGGTGGTGACACGGTCGAATCCTCGGCTTCCGGTCGACACCCGAGCCGACGTAGCGTCAGCGTACGATGCGCACTCCCGGTCCGCTACGCGAATCGTGGATTGTCGGTCCGGCGGATCGAGTCCGCTGGTCAGCGCCCTTGGAGAGGTTGCTCGAAGACCCTCTCGGAGAGGCTGATCGGCGCCTCGGAGAGGCTGATCGGCGCCGTCGCGGAAGCTGATCGGCGCCGCTGGACCGGTACCGTGCCGGCAGCTCGCTCAGCGCGGCTGCGCAGCCGACATGCACTCGCTGGCGATCCGACCGCTGGCGGCACGCGCCTTGTCCGCGTCCTCCTTGCTCATTCCCAGCGTCTCCTGGTCGGCTGCCTTCGCGTCGTACTTGTCGCTGATCATGACCCGCAATCCGGCCTGTGAAATCCCCTGATCCACGAACACCTTCGCGGCGCAGTCGGCGAGCTGCTGGTTCTTGAGGCCCTTGTCATGCAGCGACTTGGCGAGATCGGCCTGCGTCACCGTGGGCGCCGCCGTGTCCTTGTCGCTACCGCATGCCGCGAGCACCGGCAGCGCGATCAGCGCAGCGGCGATCATGCAGATCCGCACCTGACTCCTCTTCCGTCGAATTCCCACCTCGGGGGCGTGGCAACCATAATGCCGCGCCGCGCTAGACGGTAGCCGTTCGCGGCGATCGGCGCCGGTTACGTTCTCGCACAATGCGTTGCACCGGCGGATCGGGTCTCACAGATCCATCGCGGCTCGCAGAGCGGTGTCGAGCCGCTCCAATGTGTCGGTGTCCACCACGTCGACCCGCTCGGCCAGCCAACCGCGGAAGATGCGCCCGATGTTTCCCGCGTGCACCCAGCCGTGCTCCTCCACCGGAACTGCGAGAATGTCCCGCGGGTCCTCGTCGACCACCTCGGCGGCGATCAACCACGGGCGGGGAGATTCGTTGATTCCGTCACTGCTGATGAGCACGACCGTACGACGACGCGGCGAACCATGCGGGTTGTATATCCACAGTTCACCCCGACGCACGCATCGCCTCCTCGGCGGCCGCCAGCTCGGCCGCGTCCGCGGCGGCCTCGGAAGTCACGTCCCGCACCGGACCGACGCCCGCACGCACCGCCTCGCGGCGCGCGGCCTTCGATATCCACGCCGAGGGCGACATACCCGCGCGGGCCGCAGCTTGCTCAGCAAAGGACCAGGCGGCCGCATCCAGCGACAGTGTGACCTTACGCGTTGCCATACCAATTATCGTACCGCGTACTCGGGGCATCACAGCGCACAGTTTCTGCTTCACGTGGCGGGCGCTCCGCGGATTCGAACTGATGGCTGGTGACTGCTGTTAGGGTTGGTCCATTCGGACGACGACGAGTGGGGATGACCACCATGACGACGTTGCACCATCACCGGGTCGGCGCGGGGGACCCACTCGTCCTGGTGCACGGGGTCGGCAGCCGGTGGCAGATATGGGAGCCGATCATCGACACCCTCGCCACGTCGCACGAGGTCATCGCGGTCGACCTGCCCGGGTTCGGCGCGTCGGCCGCACTCGCGCACACCACCGTCGACACCCTCACCGTCGCGCTCGCCGAATTCCTCGCCGCGCAAGGAATCGATCATCCGCACCTGGCCGGCAACTCGATGGGCGGACTGATCACGCTGAATCTGGGTGCGCGCGGTCTGGCGCGCTCGGTCACCGCATACTCGCCGATCGGTTTCTGGGACACCGCGGGTCGCGTCTGGTGCCAGCAGTCACTGGGCAAGTCACGCGCGCTCGCGCGCATGCTTCGCCCCGCACTGCCGCACGTCCTCGGCACGGCGGCGGGCCGGACGGCCTTCCTGACGCTGATCTTCGGCAAACCCTGGGCACTGGACGCTCGAGTGGCGCTGGATACCGCGACCAGCGCTGCGGACGCCACCGGGTTCGATGCGGCGCTCGCCTCGTTCGCCGACGCCGAACTGCATGAAATCGGTGCGCTGGCCGACATTCCGGTCACCATTGCGTGGGGCACCCGCGACATCCTGCTCACCTACGCGACACAGAGCCGCAGGGCGCGCGGCATGCTGCCGAACGCCAGGCACATCACGCTGCACGGGAGCGGGCACTCCCCGTTTTACGACGACCCCACCGGCTGCGCGCAGGTCCTGCGCGAGACGATCGAGCGCGAGCGCTAGCGTCTGTTCCTCGAGCGGGCGGGGCGAGCAGGGTGTCCGCGTCGGCCGCGCCCAGCAGCACGCGCATCGCGTTTCCCCACCGAGGCTGGAGAATTCGGTTCCAAGAGTCGCGTGCGCATGCGCGCCCCTGCGCTGCTCCTGCGTCTCCCGGACGCGCTCCGACACGGCCTTCAGCGTCCCTGCCCACTGCGGGTCGGTGAGCAGGGTGAACGTGTCCGCGCTGGCAATGCCGGCGGCCGCGCCGAGCGGGTCGCCGTCGGTGCACGCCGCGATCGTGTCGGCATCGGACGTCCGAACCAGTATGCGGGTGCCGGCGGGCGTCAGGGCGCTCACCACAACGGCTTCCGGCTCGTCGGCGTGGTCCGGCGCTGGACCTTTGCGGTAGGCGACGGTGTAGGCCTCGACGGTCGCGGGACCGGTATACTCGGGCTCCGGCTCGCGTCGCGCCGGGGGACCTCCGCTTCGATCGCGCGGAACAGCCGGGCGGGTGGCCTGGCCGAATACACGCCGACACCGTGCTTGGCGCTGTACCAGCCCAGCGCGGTCGTCCGGCCGACGACGCGCGGGTCGTCGCGAAGCATGCCGGACGGCGTTGCGATCGAGTGGGTGGCGTAGTTGTTGCCCGGCCCGTCCGCGAGGGTGAGCCCGCCGGTGATCGATAGCGGTCGCGCCGGGTCATCGATCGGCAGGCCGAGCGCCTCCGCGGCGACCTGCACGGCCACCGGGAAGCAGGAGTACTTCCGCAGCCCGAGCCTGTGGCGCAGCAATCAGGGCGTAGAAGTACACCGGGCCCCACAGGCCCGCGGCGGTCTCCATGTCCGGGTTGGGTGCGCGGTTCGAGCCGACGATCGTGCCGGGCTGCATGTCCTCCAACTGTTCGGGCCAGTCCAGCACCGTGCCGGTGCGGGCGGCAGCGTTCCAGGAGGCCACCACCTCGGCGCCAGTGATCAGCACGACGTCCGACCGTGCGTCGGCGCTGGCTTTGCGCGACGGCATCGAGCAACCGCCGCGGTGCGTTGCCGCCGAAGCGTGCACCGTCGGTTCAGGGGTGGCGCCGAGGTCGCTGTACGGTTTCACCACGCCCGACGCGGAGTTCCCCAAGGCTGTCAGCAAATATTCAGCGAAGTCGGCTGGCGATCCGCCGGTCTGAGACAAATTTCGCTGTTAGCATTCTGACGATTTGCCAGCCAGTCGAAAAGTGGTGCGTGGCACACTGCGAAGGGTCTGTGTATCGCGGGACGTCTGTGTTTCGCACTGCTCTCGGCGAGAAACCGGAGGGCTCACAGACATTGACCAGGACCGCATCCATACTGATTTCGGCGCTGACGGGTGTCTCGGCCTTGCTTTTTACGGCAGATACCCCCGCCATCGCCAATCCAAACGCGATCAATCCGATTCCGGTGCTCAACGGCACCAATGGATTGCCGAATCTGGTCGGCCGCAGCAGGGCGGTCTTCCAGCTGACCGGCATGGCCAGTCCGAACAACACCCAGGACTACAACGTGCTCGGCACCGATCTCGGCATCATGTGGGACAACGGGCAGGGCGAAATGCTCACCGCTTTCGGTGACAGCGCGGGCATCGGTTTTCCGAACCTGCTCGCGGGCAGCGCATGGGCCTGGCGCAGCAATATCCTCGTCCGCAGCCATACCCAGGATCCGGCCAAAGGCATCTTTTTCGACAGCGTGGTCCGGGATGTGTTCGGTCAGGCCCGCGACCTGATTCCCAGCCCGAAGATCCCGTTCCTGGAGATCAGCCGGATCCCCACCGCTGGAATCTCGGTCAACGGCGTGCAGTACATGAGCATGATGTCGGTGAAAAGCTGGGACGACGTCGGCCAGTGGAGTACCAACTTCTCCGGCCTGGCCGCCTCCGGTGACAACGGCGAGACCTGGGCCGATCTGTCGGCCACTCGACGACCGAACGAGGGCGCGAACGCAAATTTCCAGATGAACGCCTTCCTGAAGGACGGCGGATACGTCTACGAATACGGCACCCGCCCCGGACGCAACCACGCCGCCTACATCGCCCGCGTCCGCGAGACCGACATCGAGAATCTCCGCGAATACGAATACTGGGATGGCCGCGGTTGGCGCAAGGACGATGTGAACGCGGCGGTGCCGATCATGTGGGGCGTCGGTGAACTATCGGTGAGATACAACTCCTATCTCGGACAATTCATTTCGCTCACCACCGATCCCTTCAATTCTGTCGTCATGCGCCGCGCGTCCTCGCCAGTGGGTCCGTGGAGTGATCCTGAAGTGCTGATCGATAGCAGGGAATTGCCGACCGCGTACGCGCCGTCGATTTTCCCGTACCAAACCGGGCGCGATCTGTACTTCCTCACCACCGTGCACAGCCAGTACAACGTCGTGTTGATGCGCACGACGCTGTAGTACCCGGAGCCCTCCCGTTCAACACGGTTCTTGACCTCAACCATGGTTCATGTATGAGGCTGAGCCGCGTCGCATCGTCTCAGTTTTCGGGAGGAACAATGGTCACCACCACCACCGACGTCCACGCATGGCTCGGTGCCAACGCCCATGCGGTCGACAGCACCGATCCCGCCTTCGACGGACCGGACCTCGACGCGCTGCTCGCACAGCTCGGCTCCGCCACGGTGGTCGGGCTCGGCGAATCGACACGGTTCTCCCGGCAGACCTTCGGGGTGCGGGAGCGGGTGTTCCGCGCCCTGGTCGAGCGCCACGGTTTCCGCGCGCTGGCGATCAAGGACACTGCACGCTCCGGCGCACGCTGGGATCGGTTCGTCACCGCGGGAACGAGCGATCCCGAAACCGTGCTCGCCGGTGCGTGGCGGCCGTGGCGAACCGAGGAGACAGTCGCGGCACTGCGGTGGATTCGTGCGTACAACCTCGCCCATCCGGCCGATCCGGTGCGGATCTTCGGCGTCGAACCGCCACTGGCCGAGCCGAGCGACTACGACGCGGTGCTCGCCTACGTGCAAGACACCGCACCGGAGCAGTTGGCCGCGATCGATGGGCACCTCGCGCCGATCCGCACCGCGCACCAGGTCGACGAACATGTCCAGCGGCACCAAGGCATCCATCCGGGCCGCCCCTTCGTCGAACACGCGCGGGCCGCGCTCACGCTGCTGGAAGCACTACCGGACACGCGGGAACGCGCCACCGCGCTCACCCACGCGCGCCTGATCCATCACTTCCATGAGCGGAGCGTCGCGGGCCAGGGAGGTTTCGCCCGCGACGAGCGGCCCTCCGCCGAAACGCTGATCGAGTGGCAGCGCACGACAGGCGCCAAGATCGCCTACTGGGACGGGCTCGCCCACACGACCAACGTCCCCCTCCTCGCCATGGGTTCGGCCGAATTCCGTGGCGTGGGAAGTCATTTGCGTGAGTACTTCGGCGATGGATACATCTCGGTGGCCATCGGCTTCCACCACGGTGACCTGGGGATGGTTGTAGCACCCGACCCGCTGCCCGACCTGGTCGACGCCGCGCTCGGCACACTCGACCTGCCCGCCTACTACGTGGACCTGCACGCCGACGCGCACGAATCGGTACGCGGTTGGCTGAACGGACCCGCGAAGGCGCGCACCATCAGCGGCGTGTACGACCCGGCAAAGGATGCCGAAGCGAACATCCGGGTGGAATCGCTCGCCGCCGCGTTCGATGTGCTGCTCCACGTGCGGGAGACCACGCCGGTGCACTGGCTGCCGCCGGCATCCGCCTGAGCAAGCCGGACGCGGGCCGGGGGCCAATAAACTCGGATCATGGATGCGGCCGATTGGGACGAGCGTTACGCGCAAACGGAATTGGTCTGGGGCGCACCGCCGAACAGCACTGTGGTGGAGCACGTCTACGGGTTGGAGCGGCGGACGCCGCTACACCCTGCCACCCTCGAAGGCGAACCACCGGAGTTCCCGCGCGCGCTCGACCTCGCCTGCGGCGAGGGCCGCAACACCCTTTGGCTCGCGACGCACGGTTGGCAGGTGCACGCCATCGACTATTCCCAGGTCGGGATCGACAAGGGCCGCACCGTGGCGTCGCGACTGTCTCGCTCGGTCCGCGGCCGCATCACCTGGCAGTGCGCCGATGTCACCGACCTGGACGCGGCGGGCATCACGGGCCCGTTCGAGCTGGTCCTGATGGTCTTCCTGCACCTACCCGCCGAGCAGCGCCGCGCAGTGGTTCGCCGGGCAGCCGACCTGCTCGCTCCGGAAGGCACCTTGCTCGTCCTCGGCCACGACACCACGAACCTGACCGACGGTTTCGGCGGCCCACAGGACCCGGCCATCCTCTTCACCCCCGACGACATCGTCGCCGACCTCGGCCCCGCGGCCGCCGCCCACCGCATCCGAATCCGCATCGCCGACCGAGTCTTCCGCCCGACCGAAACGCGCGACGCCATCGACGCCCTCGTCATCGCCACGCGCCCCACCGACTGATCTACCGACGAGCGGCCGTGCAGACCTCTTCTTCCACGATGCCGCGGCCGTACGCCGCCCGTCGGGTCAGCACCAGCGAGCGAGCCAGGGGGTGACTGTGTCGGCGATGAGGTCGAACCCGGCACGGAAGGAGTGTGGCTGGCCGGGGATGACACGGACTTCGGCGGCGTCGGCCGGGTCGGGGATGCCGAAGGGGTCGTTGGCGCCGTTGACGACCACTACCTCGATGGCGCCGACAGCGAGGAGTTCCTCGCGGCGGGACTTCTCCGGTTTTCCGGGCGGGTGCAGCGGGAATGAGAGCGCGAGCACGCCGCGTGCGCGGGCCGCCACGGCCGTGCGACAGGCGACCCTGGCTCCGTTGCTGCGCCCGCCCTGGATCAGGGGGATGCGCTTGCGGCCGCGCAGATGGGCGACGATTTCGAGCCACGCCTCATCCTGCTTGACTACCGAACCGGGCGCGCGACGACCGGCGACCCGATACGGTTGCACAACCCTTGCGACGGCACCGCCCAGCCGCAGCGCCGAATCACGCACCACGAGAAGATCTTTCGCATCGACCCCGCCGCCGGAACCGTGCGTGAGCAGCAGCAGGAACGCGGGTTCGCGGGGCTGGTCGAGTTCGATCTCAGCCGGTCCGGCGCTCGTCTCGATTCGCACACCCCACTTTATTGGCCGCGCGGGCGCGGCGGGTTCGCGGCCCCCTTGTGGCTCGCGGCTGAGCGACCGCCGCTGGCGACTTCGTCGCGGACGCGGCGGCCGCTCGGACGCGAGCCGGGCCGCGAACAGGGGAATGCTCGGTCTCGCTGACACGCAGGCTCACCGGCACCACAGACGGATCGGGGTTCGACCGCAACACGCACACCCTGACATCCTGCGCCTCACCACGGCCACAGGCCAGAGCCCCTCAACCACCAGCCAGGCGAGACCAACGCCGAAATTTTCTATCCCCACGGAGGGGCCAGCGAAGCGCCCCTGAATTACTGACACGAAAATAGCGAATTTTCCCCACCCACGGCGGAACGCGGAGCGCCCCTGAACAGCTTCGCTCGGAAGCGGGAGTGGGGCCGGCGGGGTTGCGAGAGGCGGGGTCCGCGGGATTCGGATGTTCGGGGCATGCCAGTAGTCGCCGGTCGGGTCACAGCCGGGGCGCTACAGCATGGTGCGAGCTGGGTCGCGAGAGCCGCTGTGTTTATCGCGTCACATTGCGCGCATCACCCTTTGCCGACTCATTACCGGTCGGTAATATGGCTGATAAGTTACCCGCGGGTAGTATGCGGACAACCGGCACGACTACCCGGTGGAGCGAACAACGGGCGGGAACGGCAACCAACCGACCGCACCCGAACTCAACGGAGAGAGTACTGAGATGGGTCACTACAAGAGCAACGTCCGCGACCTGGAGTTCAACCTCTTCGAGGTCCTTGGCCTCGGTTCCGTCCTGGACAGCGGCGCCTATGGCGACCTCGACGCGGACACGGTCAAGGAAATGCTCAACGAGGTGCGCCGCCTCGCTGAGGGCCCGCTCGGTGAATCGTTCGCCGACGCCGACCGCAATCCGCCGGTCTTCGACCCCGCGACCCACACGGTCACGCTGCCCGAGACCTTCAAGAAGAGCTACCGCACCATTCAGGACGGCGGCTGGGACCGGCTGGGCATCGCCGAGGAGCTCGGCGGCATGCCGGTCCCGCGCGCGGCGTACTGGGCCATCGCCGAGCTGATCCTGGGCGCGCAGCCCGCCGCCTTCATGTACGCCGCGGGCGCCGGCTTCGCGAACATCTTCTACAACAACGCCACCGAAGAGCAGAAAGGCTGGGCGAAGATCGCCGCCGACCAGGGCTGGGGCGCCACCATGGTGCTGACCGAGCCCGATGCCGGTTCGGACGTCGGCGCCGGTCGCACCAAGGCCATCAAGCAGGAAGACGGCTCCTGGCACATCGAGGGCGTGAAGCGGTTCATCACCTCGGGCGACGCCGACGACCTGTTCCCGAACATCATGCACTTGGTGCTGGCGCGCCCCGAGGGCGCAGGCCCTGGCACCAAGGGCCTTTCGCTGTTCTTCGTGCCGAAGTTCCACTTCGACCACGAGACCGGCGAGCTGGGCGAGCGCAACGGCGTCTTCGTCACCAACGTCGAGCACAAGATGGGCCTGAAGGTCTCCGCCACCTGCGAGGTCACCTTCGGTGGCCACGGCATCCCCGCTCAGGGCTGGCTGGTCGGCGAGGTGCACAACGGCATCGCGCAGATGTTCGATGTCATCGAGCACGCGCGGATGATGGTGGGCACCAAGGCCATCGCGACCCTGTCGACCGGCTACCTGAACGCCCGCGACTACGCCAAGGAGCGGGTGCAGGGCGCCGACCTGACCCAGATGAACGACAAGGCCGCGCCCCGCGTCACCATCACCCACCACCCGGACGTGCGTCGTTCGCTGGCCACCCAGAAGGCGTACGCCGAGGGCCTGCGCGCGGTGTACCTGTACACCGCCGCCCACCAGAACGCCGATGTAGCGCAGCACGTCTCGGGCGCCGACGCCGATCTGGCCGCGCGGGTCAACGACCTGCTGCTGCCGATCGTCAAGGGTGTCGGCTCCGAGCGGGCCTACCAGTACCTCACCGAGTCACTGCAGACCTTCGGCGGTTCCGGCTTCCTGCAGGATTACCCGATCGAACAGTACATCCGGGACGCGAAGATCGACTCGCTGTACGAGGGCACCACCGCGATCCAGGCGCAGGACTTCTTCTTCCGAAAGATCGCCCGTGACCGCGGCGTCGCGCTGGCCCATGTGGCCGGCCAGGTGCAGAAGTTCATCGATTCGGAGGCGGGCAACGGCCGCCTGAAGGGCGAGCGCAAGCTGCTGGCCACCGCACTGGAGGACGTGCAGGCCATGGCCGCCACGCTCACCGGCTACCTGATGGGCGCTCAGGAGCAGCAGACCGAGCTGTACAAGGTCGGCCTCGGTTCGGTGCGGTTCCTGCTCGCGGTCGGCGACCTGCTCATCGGCTGGCAGCTGCTGCGCCAAGCCGAGGTCGCCATCACAGCGCTCGACGGTGCCGACCTGCAAGCAAGCGCCACGGGTGCCGACAAGGCGTTCTACCAGGGCAAAATCGCGGTAGCGCAGTTCTTTGCGCGCAACATCCTGCCCGAGCTGACCGCCACTCGCGCCGTGCTGTCCACCCTGGACAACGACATCATGGAGCTGGACGAAGCCGCCTTCTGACGGTTCGCACAACCCGCCTACGGCACAACGGCCCGGAGATTTCTCCGGGCCGTTGTCGTGTCGCGGCGGCCGACCGGTGACAATCGCCCGAACGACCGGGCTCGCGCCGATGTACGGGACATAGTGGCCATGAGCAGGCACAATATCCGGGCAGACCGCGCCACAGGAGAAGGGATTGTCCGGATGACTCGATCGCTGTCCGCACTCGCCCGAGCCGGTGCGCTCGCCGCGGTCCTCTCGCTCGCCGCGGCAGCGCCCGTCGTGGCCGACCCGAACAACGTCATGCCGATCCCGGCGCTCAACGGCATCCACGGCCTGCCCGAACTCCCCGGCCCGACGAAGGCCGTGTACCAGGTGACCGGCATGGACAGCCCGAACCGCACCCAGAACGTCAACGTGCTCGGCACCGACCTCGGCATCATGTGGGACGACGGCAGCGGCCGGATGATCACCGCCTTCGGCGACAGCGCCGGTCTGGGCTTCCCCAACCTCCTCGCGGGCAGCATCTGGGCCTGGACCAGCAATGTGCTGTTCCGCAGCTCCGACCGTAACCCGTCCAACGGAATCGTCTTCGACGACGTCGTACCGAATCCCTTGCCGAGCCCCAAGATCCCCGGCATCGAGATCAGTTTCATTCCGACCGCGGGCATTTCGGCGGGCGGTGTCCAGTACATGAGCCTGATGTCGGTCCGGGAATGGGGCGACAACGGAAAATGGAGCACCAACTTCTGCACTCTCGCCGCCTCCCACGACGGCGGCCGCACCTGGTCACAGCTCGCCACAACCCGCCGCGCCAACGTCGACGGCCACGAGAAATTCCAGCAGAATGCCTTTGTGAAGGCTGGCGGCTACGTCTACCGCTACGGCACCCCCGCGGGGCGCAACAACCCAGGATTCGTTTCCCGCGCCACAGAATCCGGCATCGCCGACATCGACGCCTACGAGTACTGGGATGGTCGCGCTTGGAAACCCGGCGACGCCAAGTCCGCGGCCCCCATCGTCGGAAGTGTCGGTGAAATCTCGGTCATGTGGAACGACTACCTCCGCCAGTTCGTCATGCTGACCACCGACCCGGCCAACAGCGTCGTCATGCGCACCGCCCCCGCCCCCGAAGGCCCGTGGAGCGAGCCTCGCGTCCTCATCGACGCCCGCGCCCTGCCCACCGCCTACGCTCCGATGATCTTCCCGTACCAAACGGGCAGCGATCTCTACTTCATGGTCACCCAGCACGCCCAATACAACGTGCTGCTGATGCGAACGCCACTCTGATCCCTATTCGCCGGAGCTCATTCGCATTTCACCACTGGCACCGGGTCGTATTTGACCGTGCGGGTTTTACGGGACACTTCGCGCCCCGTCTTGCGGTCGGTGATGATGCGGGTGTCGGAGACGGTGAAGCCCGGGGCGCCCTCGGTGGCGATGCAGTCCTTACCCTTGGGAAGGTTGATGGTGGTGGGATCGGTCGGCTTGGTGCGCTCGCCGGTGACGGATTCGACATCGACCGTCTTCGTGCCCCACAGCCGGACGGTGACCTCCGAGTCGGTGGTGAAAGCCTCGATGTAGACACCGGTTCCGGTGTTGTTGCGGAATTTCAGGTCGATCGCGCCGTCGAAGACGGTGGCCTCGCGGGCGGCCGGATAGCGGGAGATGTAGTAGCTGTGCTCGGTGTGGCCCGCGTCCTCCAACCCGGCGAAGTACGCGGCGTTGTAGAGGGTGGTGGCGAACTGGCTGATGCCGCCGCCGACGGCGGTGCTCGGGCGGCCGTGGTCGATGATGCCGGACTCGACATATCCCTCGGCCGTGCCGCGGGGGCCGGTGAAGTCGTTGAGCGAGAACGTGTCTCCCGGCTTCACGATCGCGCCGTTGACCTTCCTGGCCACCGTGCGAATGTTGACGCCGGAAGGGCCGCTGAAGCCGCTGGTGGTGAACGAACCCATGGTCTCGACGACGCCGAGGCCCTGGACCGCTTCGGTGGTCAGCTTCGGTTCGACTCGCTCGTAGACCGCCTGCCCGGTCCGCTCACCCGGTGCGACCAGCAGCGCAGTGAACTGCTCTAGCGTCTTCGGCCAGTTGACCTTGTCGCCGACAACGGCAGGAACGACCGTCGGCTTGCCGCCGGACACCGCGAACGTCGCGTCCTTCGGCTCGACTTCGGAGAGGGCGAGCTGCGGAGCCAGCAGTCCGATGGCGGCCTCCTGATCGACGGTCACGGCGAGACCCCCCTGCCCGTCCGGCCCGAAGGTCAGCACTGATGCGGTCTGCTCCGGTTCGAGCCTGGCCGCCGCGTCCTTGCCGGCGAACGTGATCGGCGCCCGCACGGCGGGCTGGGCGATCTCGCGCAGCGCCCGGTCGACCGCCTCGGGACGCACGTTCAGCGGCGCGGGCACAACCGGGAGATCCAGCGGTGCACCGGTGATCCAGTTGTCGACCAGCGCCGCACGTGCGGCGACGACGTCGAGCACACGTCCAGGAACCGGCGGCACCGCAACGGGTCTGTCCTTGTCGAAGCGGACGGTGCCCTCGACCGACGGGCGGTCGTAGACCCGCAGGTCGGTCAGCTCACGCTTCAGCGTGGGATCGTCGACCTTGCTGGCGATCGCGACATCGCGGGTGGTGAAGAAGGAGATGAGCCTGGTGATCGGGTTGAGCGGTTGCGTACCGATCCGCGACCAGGTGCCGTCCCAGTCCACGGCGAGCCCCGCGGCGCTGGGCACGAGACGGGTCTGCACGTCACCGATGCGCAACGGCAGTTCTCTGCCGGATCTGGGTTCGAGTTCCGCACGCAGCGTGGCATCGGCAGCGGCCTTGTCCATGCCGCCGACGTCCACGCCTGCGACAACCGTGCCGCGCGGAACGTCACCCGAGGACAGCATCCAGTCCACCGCATAGCCGAGGCCGGCCGCCATGAGCACAGCACCGACTGCGATGCCCGCCCGGCGTACCACGGCGATATTGGGGCGCTTGGGCGGGGGGCTGGCGATCGGACGGCGTCCGGGTGCACGGCGGGGGGCGGGCGGCACGGGCCGTCGACCGGCTTGCAGGGGTTGGGTCGGCGCCGAACCACCCTCCCATTCGACCGATTGGTCCGGTTCGTGGGATGGGTCCGACCGGCGGAACTGACGTAGGCCGACGTCGCCACCCGATTGTGGGCCGCGGGGTCCGATGCTCGGCTGGCTCGTCACGAACCGTCCTCCCCATTCGATTGAATTGGAAACTCGCACAACACAAGTCCCCGGCAACGATAGTGGTCCTTGCCGACAACGTCAGCGAACGGAATCTGCAGACCTCGCGCAAGGAACCGGGTAGAACACGCGAAAGCGGCTCCGCACAGTTGCCGGGTCGGGGGTCTGGCAACTGCGCGAAGCCAACCTGTTTATCCCACCGGGGGCAGCGGGCGTTACACACGCCAGGCGAATTGTGATCCGACCCACGCGGGACAATCGACCATGACCTCTCGCCACAAGAGTTCGCCACTTTACGAGGGAGATGGATGGCATGCAGCTGGGAATGATCGGCCTGGGCCGGATGGGCGCCAATATCGTGCGCCGCATCGTCGAGGACGGACACACCGCCGTCGGCTACGAACGTCGCCCCCAACACATCGACGAACTGCGCGAAGAGCTGGGTGACAGCTTCCAGGGCTCCACCGAACTCGCCGATTTCGTCAGCAAGCTCGAGACACCGCGCGTGGTGTGGGTGATGATCCCCGCCGGCGCGACCGGCGCGGTGATCGACCGCGTGGCTGAGCTGCTCGAGCCCGGCGACATCATCATCGACGGCGGCAACAGCCGCTACCACGAGGACATCAAGCGGGCCGCGCTGCTGAAGCCCAAGGGCATCCACTACCTGGACATCGGCACCTCGGGTGGCGTGTTCGGCCTGACCCGCGGCTACTGCCTCATGATCGGCGGCGAGGCGGAGCAGGTGAAGTACCTGGACCCACTGCTGAAGTCCATCGCGCCGGGCGTGGGCGCGGCCGAGCGCACGCCGGGACGCACCGGTGAGCCGTCCACCGCCGAGCAGGGTTACCTGCACTGCGGACCGGCGGGCGCTGGGCACTTCGTGAAGATGGTGCACAACGGCATCGAGTACGGCGCGATGTCCGCCTACGCCGAGGGTCTGAACATCCTGCACAAGGCGAACTACGGCGCCGCACACGCGGGCGAGTTCTCCGCGGAGGAGACGCCGCTGGAGCACCCCGAGCACTACCAGTACGACATCGACGTGCCCGAGGTCACCGAGGTGTGGCGGCGTGGGTCGGTGGTCGCCTCATGGTTGCTGGACCTCACGGCGGCCGCGCTGCACGCCGACCCGCGCCTGGAGTCGTTCGGCGGCCGGGTGTCGGATTCCGGCGAGGGCCGCTGGACGGTCGACGCGGCGATCGACACCGGCGTGCCGGCGCCGGTGCTGTCGGCCGCCTTGTTCGCGCGCTTCTCCTCGCGAGGCGAGTCGCTGTACGCGGACAAGGTGCTCTCGGCGATGCGCCTGGCGTTCGGCGGGCACGACGAGCTGCCCGGGAAGTAAGCGGCAACGAATGTGGCCCCGACCGAAACTTCCGGTACGGGGCACGTTCGTTGTGCGGGTGTTACCGCTCGACGATGGCGACCACGCCCTGGCCACCCGCGGCACAAATGGAGATCAGCGCACGGCCGGAGCCCTTCTCCGCCAGCAGCTTCGCGGTGGAGGCGACGATGCGTCCGCCGGTCGCGGCGAACGGGTGACCCGCCGCCAGCGAGGAACCGTTGACGTTGAGCTTGCTGCGATCGATCGAGCCGAGCGCGCCGTCCAAGCCGAGCCGCTCCTTGCAGTAGGCGTCGGACTCCCACGCCGCCAGGGTGGCCAGCACAACGGAGGCGAACGCCTCGTGGATCTCGTAATAGTCGAAGTCCTGCAGGGTGAGGCCGTTACGGGCGAGCAGCCGCGGCACCGCGTAGGTCGGCGCCATCAGCAGGCCGTCGGGGCCGTGGATGTAGTCGACCGCGGCGACCTCGCTGTCGACCAGGTGGGCAAGTACCGGAAGGTTGTGCTCGGCGGCCCACTCCTCGCTCGACAGCAGCACCGCGGAAGCGCCATCGGTGAGCGGGGTGGAGTTGCCCGCGGTCATGGTCGCGCCACCCGCCTTGACGCCGAAGACCGGCCTCAGGGTGGCCAGCTTCTCGACCGAGGAGTTCGGGCGCAGGTTGTCGTCGCGGGTCAGCCCGAGGAACGGGGTGATCAGATCATCGAAGAAGCCGCGATCGTAGGCGGCGGCCATGTTCTTGTGCGAGAGGTAGGCCAGCTCGTCCTGCGCCTCGCGGGGAATGCCGAATTCCTTGGCGGTGATGGCGGCGTGCTCACCCATGGACAGACCGGTGCGCGGCTCGGCATTGCGCGGAATCTCGATGCCGATCATGCTCGGGCGCAGCTGGCCGACCAGCTTGAGGCGGTCCTTGTTGGTCTTGGCGCGGTTGGCGTCGAGCATCCACTCGCGCAGGGCATCACTGACGCCGATGGGTGCGTCCGAGGTGGTGTCGGTGCCGCCGCCCACGCCGGCCTCGATCCGGCTCGCGGCGATCGCGTCACCGACGGTGACGATTGCCTGGAGTCCGGTGCCGCAGGCCAGCTGCAGATCGTGCGCCGGGGTGTACGGGCTGAGTTTGCTGCCGAGCACGCTCTCGCGGATCAGGCCGTGCTCCCCGACTCGCTTCAGGACGGCGCCGCCGACGACCATGCCGAGCCGCTCACCCTGCAGGCCGAAGCGGCTGACAAGGCCGTCCAGCGCGGCGGTGAACATGTCCTGGTTGGAGGCGTGCGCGTACGCCTTGTCGGAGCGAGCGAACGGAATCCGGTTGCCGCCCACGATCGCGACCGGGCGGGTGGTCTTACCGGTTTTGGCGGTGCTCTTCGCCGAACGGGCTTTGCTGGTCACTCGAGTCTCCAAGGTCTCGTGGATGGATGTCTCGGCGGCCCGGTGTCGGCGTGAAGGATCCACGCAGATCGGCGCCCCGCCGCGGTTGTTTACATTAAACTTACTCTGGAGTAAGTTTGTTGTCGACACTGTACCCCGCAATGTGCGCCAGCAGACCGCGCCGGGGCGACCCCATACCGAGAGACAGAACTCAGAAAAGGTAGGAATAGTGGCAGCCAGCAAGAGCAAGGGTGCTCCCAACCTCTACGGATCGTTCGTACACTCCACCCCCGGCGCGTTCCTGGCCAGCAAGCTCGGCCTGCCGCAGCCGGAGAACCTGCGTCGCTACGTCGAGGGCCAGCCGCCGCTGCCCGGTCCGGTGCTGATCGGCGGCAAGGGCCGCGTCGCCGAGCCGGTCCGCGCTCTGCTGTCGGATTACACCTTCGCCGACGCGCCGAGTACCGGCACCAAGTACGGCGCCCTGGTGTTCGACGCCACCGGCATCGGCTCGATCGAGGACCTCTCGCAACTGTTCGAGTTCTTCCAGCCCGCCATGCGCAGTGTCACACCGTCCGGGCGAATCGTAGTCATCGGCACCACGCCCGAACTGACGTCGAGCGTGGACGAACAGATCGCGCAGCGCGCGCTGGAGGGCTTCACCCGCTCGGTCGGCAAGGAGTTGCGGCACGGCTCCACCGCCCAGCTGGTGTACCTGCACCCGGAGGCGTCGGCCGCCGCGACCGGCCTGGAGTCGACCCTGCGCTTCCTGCTCTCGGCCAAGTCGGCATTCGTCGACGGCCAGGTCATCCGGGTCGGCAAGGACGACGCGTCCGCTCCGGCCGGCTGGGATCGCCCGCTGGACGGCAAGGTCGCCGTGGTCACCGGTGCGGCGCGCGGAATCGGCGCCACCATCGCCGAGGTATTCGCCCGCGACGGTGCGCAGGTGATCGTTGCCGACATCCCGGCGGCGGGTGAGGCGCTGTCGCAGACCGCGAACAAGGTCGGCGGCACCGCGCTCGCGCTGGACGTCACCGCCCCCGACGCCGCCGAGAAGCTGGCCGAGTTCGCCACCGAGCGGTTCGGCGGCATCGACATCGTCGTGCACAACGCGGGCATCACCCGTGACAAGCTGCTGGCGAACATGGACGAGGGCCGCTGGAACTCGGTCATCAACGTGAATCTCGCCGCGCCGCACCGGATCACCGAGGGCCTCGTGGCCAGGGGTGCGCTGAAGGAGGGCGGCCGCGTGATCGACGTGTCCTCGATCGCGGGCATCGCGGGCAACCGCGGCCAGACCAACTACGGCACCTCCAAGGCAGGCGTCATCGGCATGGTCGACGCCGAGGCGCCGAAGCTGGCGGAGAAGGGCATCACCATCAACGCCGTCGCGCCCGGTTTCATCGAGACCGCGATGACCGCCGCCATCCCGCTCGCCACCCGGGAGGCAGGCCGCCTGATGAGTTCGCTGCTGCAGGGCGGCCAGACCGTCGACGTCGCAGAGACCATCGCGTACTTCGCGAGCCCGGGTTCGAACGCGGTGACCGGCAACATCGTTCGGGTCTGCGGGCAGAGTCTGATCGGGGCATGATGACGCAAACGATCTCGCTGGCCGAACCGCCGAAGAACAGCAGTCTGTTCGTCAAGGCTGCGCTCGGCGCGGTGCCGGTGCCGCTGGTATCGGCGCGCAAGTCGACGGTGCCGGACCGCGCCGTCCAGCTCGACGGGCTGCGCGTGGATCCGGATCACCTGGCCGCCTACTGCCGGGCGACCGGTCTGCGGTTCGGCGACGCGCTGCCGCTGACCTATCCGTTCATCCTCACCTTCCCGCTGGCCATGCAGCTGGTGGTGGCGCGGGACTTCCCGTTCGTCGCGGTGGGGGCGGTGCACGCGCAGAACCTGATCGCGCGCACCCGCGACATCTCGGTGAGCGAGCCGCTGGACATCCGCACGCACGTCGAGAACCTGCGGGAGCACCCGAAGGGCCTGCTCGTCGACGCGATCAGCGATGTGAAGGTCGGGCGAGAGCTGGTGTGGCACCAGGTCACCACGTTCCTGCACCAGCAGCGAACCTCGCTGTCGGGCGGCCCGAAGCCGGAGCCCAAGCCGGACGAAGTTCCGCCGCCGCCGCTGCGCACGCTTAGGGCGGACCAGAAGACGATCACCCGGTACGCGGCCGCGTCCGGTGACCGCAATCCGATCCACACCTCCGCGTTGGGCGCCAAGGCATTCGGCTTTCCCAAGGCGATCGCGCACGGCATGTGGTCCGCGGCGACCGTCCTCGGCGCCATCGAGGGCCGCATCCCGGAAACGACCACCTATGACGTCAAGTTCGGCAAGCCGATACTGCTGCCCTCCACCGTGAACCTGTACGCCGACCAGGTCGACGGCGGTTGGGATCTGGCACTGCGCCACCCGAAGAAGGGGTACCCGCACTTGACTGCGACCCTGCGCTGAGCGAATCCGATCACCGGAGCCGCATGCCGATTCGCGCGAATCGGCATGCGGCTCCGATCATTTCCATCCCCCGCCGGAATGCCGGTAAACCGGATCAGCAGCCGCAGTCACAGCCACAGTCACAGCAATCGCAATCGCAATCACCGCAGCTACAACAATCTCCGCAGCCGCCGTCGCAATCGCAGTCCTTGATCCAGGCGTCTTTGCGTTCACCGGTGCAGGGCTGAGTGTGGTCGGCGCAGCAGGCGTAACCAGTGCAGTAGGCGCCGAGGATCAGCGCGAGGGATTCACCGACACCCGGTCGGCGGGTAGGCGGGCGATGGCCCGTGCCGCGGGCGTGAGCATGTGGCAGACCGGCGGTGTCGCGCGAAGCCGAGCAAGTGTGCGCGACGACCGTCCCGATGCCGCTGCCGAGTCGTCGCAGCACCGAAGTCAGCGGATCGAGCAGCATCCAGCGCACGGTGGTGGCCCGGCTCAGCTCGGCTGCCGCGATCGCCGCACGCAGGCTCGAATTCGACTGCCGCAGTAGATCGTAGGCTTCTGGCACGGTGGTTCCGGTGGCCGCCAGCGGGTTGAAGTTGTTCCGCGCAAGGTCGTCGTCATAGTCCGCGACGGCGTCGGCCAGATGTGCGATCCGGCCGAACTGCCACCCCGCTTCTCTGAGCGCGTCGACGTTGTCCGGACGGTCGGCCAGTACGGCGGTGTGGGCGAAGAACTCCGACGCGCACAGCTGGGTGGGCGCGGTCAGCCGGGTCAGCGGGTCGGCAGACGGCGCCATCGCTGAACGCCAATGTGACGACGCAGCAAGTGATTCCGGCACGAACCCGGTAGTCGTGCTCGAATTGCGGACGTTGCCCGAATCTTTCGTGGCTTGCTCCAGGTGCACCTGAACCCCGAGCGCGGCGACGAGCGGTTCGAGGTCGAGTCCGATCCGGGCCGCGCCCGCGCGCGCTTGCCCAGCCCAGCGCGTCGCCGCTTTGGCCAATGGCCTGCGGGTGAGCACGGCGACGTCCCCGTCGTCCACGTGGTCGCGAATCTTGGCCGCCGCCAACAGCAACGAGGCGGTGGTTGCGAGCCGGACACCAGGGGAGTCCGCGGTCGCCACCGACGCGCGTCGCATCCCGCGCAGCGGGCAGGGCGCGGCGGTGGTGCGTGCCACCGAGCCGGACTGCGCCTCGGTGAGCATGCTCAACACGAGGGCGTCCTTGTTGGTGGTGGCACGGGCGAGCTGACCGTGACCGTCCCGCAGCCCGAGACACAATCCGCACAGATGCGTGCGCCACTCGGCCGCGTCGATTCCATACTTCTGAGCGCCGTGTGCACACGGCCTGAGTAACCCGAACACTTCCGCCCCGTTTCTCCCGGCTCGCTCGAATGAGCCGGTCCGCGTTTCTGAACTCCAGCACTCTGGCAGGCTGTTGGCCCGGTGGCAACTGGCGCGTTCGCCGGCGGAGGGGCGGGCGGATTACTCGGGCTTCTTCCGGCCGGCCAGACCGCGCCAGGCCAGGTCGTCGAGGAGGTCGACGGCCTCCGCGACCTCGATTCGGCCGCTGGACAAGCGGTCGGCGATGGCCTCACCCGCGCCGATCACGGCGACCGCGACGACGTCGAAGTTCGTGCCCGGCTCCGCGTGCTTGGCGCTGGACTCGAGCAGCTTGGCGGTCAACTCGATGACGCGCTCACGAGAGTTCTCGATCTCCGACGCGAACGCTTGCTGGCCGATTGCCTGACGGTAGAGCACCTGCCAGGAGCGGCGATTGCGGTCGACGAAGCCGAGAAAACCCTCCAACGCGGTGCGGACCTGCTCATGCGGCGACAGCAATGGGTTGCCCGCGGGCGCGACGGACTCGATGAACCGTTGCCCCTCGCGCTGGATGCACGCGCGGAACAGTTCGTCCTTGGAGCCGTAGTACAGGTACAACATCGGCTTCGAAATCTTCGCCTCGGCGGCGATCGCATCCATCGACGTGTCGTGGAAGCCCTTACGCGAGAAAACCTCCACGGCGGCGTCGAGCATCTGCTGCTCACGAACCGCGCGTGGAAGTCGCTTCGTTCCGCCCGCCATCCACACTCCTACCACATGGTGAATCCCATATCTTACTCCAAGGTAAGTTCCGGGGTTCCGATTTGCTCCCCCACACCCGGCTTCGCCGGGCGGCCCGCGTCAGCAGCGCGGCAGCGCACCCTTGAAAGTGGCCATGCGCAGCACCGAGGCATCCACCTGCGCCATGGACAAGCGGCCACTCGATACGGCCTGTTCCAGCCGGTCGAGCACCTGGGGCACCGCGTCGGTGGTGATCCACAGGGCGTTGTCGGCACCGGCGAGCAGTGCGGCCTCGACCGCGTCCTCGATCGACATCCGGCTACTGATCGCGGCCATGCCGCCCAGGTCGTCGGTGAAGATCGGTCCCTGGAAGGGTGCTGCGCCGTAACCCCGGCCCTCCCGCAGCAGCGCCATCGCCTGCGGGCTGATGCTGGCCGGAACGTTCGGGGTGGTCAGGCCCGGCACGTCCAGGTGGCCGACCATCACGGCCGCGCCCGAGCCGATCAGGTCGCGAAACGGCACGAGGTCGACGCTCTGCATCGCGTCCAGCGGCGGGGTACGGACCGCGCCGGTGTGCGAGTCACCGGAGCCGGAGCCGTGCCCGGGGAAATGCTTCATCACCGTGCCGACGCCGACCTCGCGCATCGCGCGGATGTAGGCGTCCGCGTAGCGGGTGACCACGGCAGGGTCGTCGGAGAAGGAGCGGTCACCGATCACCGAATCGTCGGGCTGGCTGCTGACGTCGACGTCAGGGGCGAAGTCCACCGTCACGCCGAGGTCCTTCAGAGCCCGACCCCTGGTCAGGGTCGCGTCATAGAACTGCTCGGGGGTCATGGTCTGCGCGGTCACGCGGGCCGACGGCGCGGGCCCGATCAGGTCGCGGACCCGGGAGACGCGGCCGCCCTCCTCATCGATGGTTACTGTCAGGGGCACCTTGGCGGCCTGTTTTACCTGCGCGATCTCACCCGAACCGAGTAGCGCCTGGTCGGTCCAGCCGCCGACGAAGATGCCACCGACCTGCTCGGTACGCACCACATCGGTGGCGTCCGCGGCGCCGGTGACGCCGACTGTCAGCAGCTGGGCCAGCTTCTCCCGGGTCGTGAACTGCGCGAGGTACCCCGCGGTGCAGTCCTGCCGAACCGGGGAGGTGACCGGCGTGGCGGCGGCGGTCGTCGCATCCGGCGTGGTGGGCCGCGACGACGTCGAATCGGTGGAGCCGCCGCCCGAGCACGCGGTCGCGACGGCGGCGAAAACGGCAAGCACGAGCAGAGGCGTCTTCCGCATGAGGATCAACGGTACTCGGGGGGTGATAGCGGAGCCCAGCCGCTACGTCGCTACCGAGACAAAGACGGGCCGCCCGCGAGTTCGACCGTGTATGCGCAGGTCTTCCGCATGCGCCACCCGGTTCATGTGGGCTCGGCGAGGGTAATCTCGAGGTGTCTCCGGATTCTCCCACCAGGAGGTCATCGTGCCCTGCGATCTCATGCTCATCGCCTACGACGGTTCGGAGAATGCCAAGCGGGCCGTCGAATACGCCGGACGGTTCCTCAGTGCGAATCGGGCGATCGTGCTGACCGCGTGGGAACCCATGGTGCGCCAGGCCGCACGCCTCTCCGGGCTGTCCGGTGTCATGCAACCGGAATGGGTGCCCGACGACGAGATCGAGGACGTGGCCTACGTCGACGCCCGCACCACCAACGCCGAGGGTGTGCTGCTGGCCGAGCTCGCGGGCCTGAACGCCGAGGCGCGCACCGTCGAATGCACGACGACGATCTGGAACGCCATCGTCGAATGCGCCGACGAGTTGGATGCCGACATCATCGTCGCAGGCACCCGCGGCGCCACCGGCATCCGCGCCTTGCTGCACAGCAGCGTCGCCGACGCCGTCCTCAAGCACTGCCACCGCCCCGTCCTCCTCGTCCCACCCGGCAAAACCGCGTAATCCGCCGACGCGTGGCACGCCATGGCGAGGTCTCCCGCGTTTGCCGAAGCAAGTGCCCCACGTGAGATTTCGGTCGCTCCGGCCGGGTGCGGAGCGTGAACGGGGTTAGGGTCGGGGAACTATGGATGGATTCCTGCTCGCTCAGCCCGACAGCGTGGTGCGGGCGTACGGCAGCCGGGTCGCCTTCGATGAGGCGGACCGGGCCGTGGCGGCGCTGCGGGACAAGACCGCGGAGCTGATCGTCGGCGCGCTGCCCTTCGATCCGCGTCGTCCCGCCGCGCTCAGCGTGCCCGAACGCGCCGAGCACACGGCAGGCCCCTGGCGGCCCGCCGCGCTTCCCGACCTGCCCGCGGTGCAGTTCGTCACCGAGATACCGAGCCCGGCAGAGCATGTGGCGCGGGTGACGAAACTGGTTGAGCAAATGAATGACTCGGCGCAGCCACTGCGCAAGGTCGTCGCGGCGCGTTCCGTGCTGGCCGAGGCGCGGGCGGCACTGGACCCGGAACTGGTCGCCGGACATCTGCTGACCAGGCATCCCCATGCGAACGTCTTCGCCGTCGACCTGACGCCCGCAGGACGGACCGGAGCGACGCTGGTGGGCGCCACACCTGAGGTGTTGATCGCCCGCCAGGGCGACACGGTCACGCTCCGTCCGCTGGCGGGTACCCTGCCGCGGCGCGCCGACCCGGACGCCGACACCGCGCAGGCCCGAGAGCTGTTGGCCAGCACCAAGAACCGGGACGAGCACGCGTTCGTGATCGACTGGATCCGCGAGCGACTCGACCCGGTCTGCTTCGAGCTGTTCATTCCGGACGGCCCGGAGCTGATCAACACCCACGAAGTGTGGCACCTCGCGACGCCGATCACCGGACGCCTGCGCGACGCCACGAACACCGCTCTCGACCTGGCCTTGTTGCTGCACCCGACGCCCGCGGTCTGCGGCACCCCGACCGACCTCGCGCTCGACACCATCACGGACATAGAGGAGGACCGCGGGTTCTACGGCGGAGCCGTCGGTTGGTGCGACTCGAACGGCGACGGCGCGTGGGTGGTCGCGATCCGCAGCGCGGAGCTGTCGGCCGACGGGCGCACCGTGCACGCGTATGCCGGCGGCGGCATCGTCGCGGCCTCCGACCCGCAGGCCGAGCTCGACGAGACCACCGCGAAGCTGCGCACACTGCTCGGCGGACTGCACTGCACGCTGCCCACACACTGAGGTCGGATTCGGCGCCGTCGAGATCATTCCGGCCCACTGGTCGTGAATTTTTCGGCGTCGAGTGACAGCGACGGTAGCGAGCCGTGCGGCGCACCGAGGGGATTCCACGGCCTGAACGAGTGCAAAGACCGGACGCCCTGCTAGGTTGGCCGGGAATGTGCCTGCATCGATGTATTGGAGTTCTCCGATGAAGTTTGCTGTCCCCGGTGTTGCGAGTGCGGTTGCCGGCGCTGTGCTGGGCGTGCTCGGTGTTCTCCTCATCACCGTGGCGGTGCAGCAGAACTCGCGCCCGGACATCGACCGCAGCGGCGACAAGGACTCCTCGCTGCTGAACACCGTTGAGTACGGCAGCCGCTGAGCCGCTGACCTCCGCTGCACCTGCCGACTCGCTCGGATCTTCCGCGGCGCCGGGGCAGCACGGCACTGCGCCGCTGGGTCGACGCTGGTTCGCCGCGTCCATCGTCGCGGCGTTTCTGCTGACCTTCGCACAGGCGCCCCGCCTCACGGTCGCCGACACAAAATACGACCTGGCACAGAACCCGTTCGGCTTCCTGGAACGCGCGAGCCATCTGTGGAGCAGCCAGGCACCGATGGGCCAGGTGCAGAACCAGGCCTACGGGTACTTCTTTCCGCACGGTGCGTTCTTCTCGCTCGGGCACGCGCTCGGCGTGCCCGCTTGGGCTACCCAGCGGATCTGGTGGGCACTGCTGCTGCTCGCCGGATTCTGGGGGATCGTCCGCCTCTGTGAAACGCTCGACATCGGCACGCGCGGGTCGCGTGTCGTCGCGGCGGTCGCGTTCGCCCTGTCGCCTCGGGTGCTGACCACGCTCGGGTCGATCTCGTCGGAAACGCTGCCGATGATGCTGGCGCCGTGGGTGCTGCTGGCGCCCGCCGCGCTCGGTATCGCCCATCGCGAGCGGCGACGGGGCGGCGCCGCATCGCCCGCGGGCAGCGCGTTGGCGCTCGCCCTGATGGGCTCGGTCAACGCGGTGGCGACGGTCGCCGCCGTCCTGCCCGCCCTGCTGTGGTGGGCGGCTGCCTCGCCTGCGCTCGACCCGGCGCGGGGCTACGGACGGACTACGTCCGACAGCACACAACCTGCGGCTGCCTCGCCATCCGGCCCGACACGGACTACGTCCGGCCACGCACGATCGACGTCGTACCGCCTGAACCGGCGCTGGTGGCGGTTCACCGCAGCGTGGATTCCGTTGCTCGTGCTCGCCACGTTCTGGTGGGCGGTGCCGCTGCTGCTGCTCGGCAAGGTGAGTCCGCCGTTCCTGGATTACATCGAATCCTCCGGGGTGACCACGCAGTGGGCCTCGCTCGGCGAGGTGCTGCGCGGTACCGACAGCTGGACTCCGTTCGTCTCGCCGGAACGAATCGCGGGCGCGGTGCTGGTGACCCAGCCCGCTGCGGTGCTCGCGACCGGGTTGCTCGCGGCGGCGGGCATGGCCGGACTCGCCCTGCGGTCCATGCCGTGCCGCGGCAGGCTCGCCGTGATCCTGTGCGTCGGGCTGGTCGGCATCTGCGCAGGGTACGTCGGCGAGCTGGGCGGGCCGTTCGCGGAATCGGTGCGGGTCTTTCTCGATTCCGGCGGCGCCCCGCTGCGGAACGTGCACAAACTGGAACCGCTGATCCGCATTCCCCTCGTGCTCGGCCTCGCCCAACTGCTCGCCAGGGTTCCGCTGCCCGGCTCGGTGCCGATGCGGGTGTGGCGCGCCGCGTTCGCGCACCCGGAGCGGGATCGCGCGGTCGCAGTCGCCGCGCTGATCCTGGCCGCGCTGGCGCTGTCCACATCGCTGGCTTGGACCGGCAAGCTCGCACCGCGCGGTGCCTACGACCGGGTGCCGGCCTACTGGCAGCAGACCGCGGACTGGCTGCGGCATAATGCCTCCGACACCCGTGCCCTTGTGGTGCCCGGCGCGCCGTTCGGCAGCCAGGTCTGGGGACTGACCCGGGACGAACCGCTGCAGGCGCTGGCGAGCACACCGTGGGCGATCCGCGACGCGGTGCCGCTGAACCCGCCGGGCACCATCCGCGCGATGGATTCGGTGCAGCGGCTGATCGCCGACGGCAGGCCGTCGGCGGGGCTTGCCGCGACACTGGCCGGACAGGGCATCGGAATCGTGGTGCTGCGCAACGACCTCGATCCCGATACTTCCCGGTCGACGCGTCCGATGCTGGCGCACCGAGCGCTGGACGGCTCCCCCGGCTTGAGGAAGGTCGCCGCGTTCGGCGACCCGATCGAATCGGTGGTGATCGCCGACGATCTGGTGGCCGACGGCGATCTGCGCCCCCCATATCCGGCGACCGAGATCTACCGGGTGGACACGAGTCCGCCGGGAACGCCCACCGAGGTGCGCGGCGGGACCGGCGCGCCGGACTCGTTCCCCGGCGCGTATACCGTCCCGCTAGGACAGGTGCCAGTTGTGCAAGGCGGTCCGGAGGTGCTCGAACGACTGCACCGCGATCCGGGAACGACCGAGACTCCCAGCTTGCTCGCCGCGGACGCGGCGCGGGCCGGACTGCCTGTCGGCCCGGTGACCGTCACCGATACCCCCATGGATCGCGAGGCTGATTTCGGCCGGGTGGACAACCACAATTCCGCGCTCCGTGCTCCCGACGACGCGCGCCGCACACACAATCTGGTGCCCGACTATCCGGTGCCCGACACCGAGCTGGTGCGCGGCGAGTGGTCGGGCGCGACAATCACCGCATCGAGTTCGGCCGCCGACGCCACGCAGCTCGGTGGCGCGGCACCGGGCAGTTCGACCGCGGCCGTGGTAGACGGCGATCCAGCTACCGCCTGGATCAGCAATGGCACCGAACGCGCACTGGGACAGTGGCTTCGGCTCGACCTCGACCGCCCGATCAAGACCGGACAGCTGAACCTGACCACCAGCTCGGCTGCCATCGGCGACCCGGTCAAGTGGGTCGAGGTGCGCACCGCGAACGGCACCGTCTCGGTCCGGGTGCCTGAACCCGGTGTGCCCGTTTCGGTTTCGCTGCCCGCAGGCACGACCGACTGGCTGACCATCACGGCCACCCGAACCGAAGGTGGTTCCCGCGGCGGGCAATTCGGCATCAGCGAACTCGCCCTGAACGATTATTCGGTTCGTGATGCGCCGGTCCGCGTCGACATCCGGCATCGCACGGCGCTGCCGCCCACACCGACGGGCGCACAGGTTCGCACCTGGGATCTAGGACAGGAATTCCCTGGCCGCAGTGCCTGTTTCGATTCGCCCAACCGGGTTCGATGCAGCAAGGGCCTCGCGTTGGCTCCGGAGGAACCGGGAACGTTCGAGCGCACCCTGTCGGTACCGGATCCGATGTCGGTGACTCCGGAATTGACGGTCCGCACCAGGCAGGGCCCGGCGCTGGAGGCACTGCTGACCGACCACAGCCGGCCGGTAGCCCGGGGCAAAGCCGACGTCGGCGACCTACGGGGCGCCGCGTTCGCCGCGACCGACGGCGACCCGCGCACGACCTGGACCGCGCCGGAGGGTTCCGTCCGGGACCTGACCGGTGGCAGGCCGACGCTCACGATCGAACTGCCCGAACCCGCCCTGGTGACCGGATTGGAGCTGACCTCCTCGCTCGGCGGGCTGCCCGCGGCGCCCACCTCGGTGACGGTGAATCTCGGCGACGGCCCCCAGGTGCGTGAGCTGGACGAGAGTTCCCCTGGTATACCGACCCGCATCTCCCTGCACCCCACCATGACCGACCGGATCGAACTCAGCCTGCGCACCTGGAAGGCGGTATTGGACCAGACCGCACTCGGCTTCGTACAGACGCAGCCGCCAGGCCTCGCCGAGGTAGTGGTGCTCGGACCGGACTACCCCCAACCCGCACCACTCGACCGCCCGATCACTGTCCCGTGCGCCCTCGGCCCCACCATCAGCGTCGGCGACCAGATCCTGCACACCACCGTCACCGCCACCGCCGACGAACTACGTTCTGGGGCACCGGTTCCGGCCCGGGTTTGCGCGGAGAACTCCGCCGCCGTCGAACGCACCGAGCCGGATACCGCGACACAGGGCGAGTTCGCGCTGCGGCAGGGCCGGACCGACGTAACAGTCGGGCCGACCGACCTGTTCTTCGTCGATCGGCTGCGCCTGGACCGTAGCGAACCGACGGCCACGACGCTGGGCAGACACGTGCTGTCGCAGAGCCAGGCCGGCGCAACGGTCGGCCCCACAGGCCTGTTCTCGGTCGATCCGCTGCACCCGGCCCGCACCGAGCTGAACTCCCCCGCGCCACAACAGCTGGACGCGGGCAACCGCCTACTCGTGCTGCCCCTGAGCACAAATGTCGGTTGGCGTGCGACGACGCCGGATGGACGGGTCATGGAACCGGTGGTGGCCAACGGCTGGCAACAAGCCTGGCTGCTGCCCGCCGACGTCAGCGGCCAGGTCACAATCTCCTTCCCGGCTGACCGCTGGTACCGACTCGGCATCTTCGGCGGCCTGCTACTGCTCCTCCCGCTCGCGGTCCTCGCCATTCCTCGCCGCGCACGGACAGAGAACCGACCTGCAGCCCACCCCGGTCGCGTCGACGCGCAGGCGGACGAGCTGGGCGCCGGAACGGATTCGGCACCGTCCACCTGGGGCAGATGGTGGCCGGCAGCGGTCGGGCTCACCGTCGCGACCACGCTGATCGCGGGCCCGGTCGGCACCGTCGCGACGGTGATCGCCTTGGCCGCAACCCGTTTCGCGCCGCACGTCGCTCCGCGCGCACTCGCCATCGTGGCGGGCGTCGGCACGGCGTTGTCCGCCACCGTGTTGTCCACCGGGCCGTGGCGCTCGCCCGATGGTTACGTGGGCGGGTCGCTGCTTGTGCAGCTGCCCGCGCTGCTCGCGGTCGTCGCCGTGGGGGTCGCGGCGCTGCCCCGCCGACGAGGCGCCGGCTAGCGCCCGCGATCCGACCCGATATTCCCTCCGAACACATCGATTCACCGTGCGCCGCAACGGCGCTCGTTGCTAACGTGAGCACGCGTGAATACCTGTGCCGAATGCGGTTTCGTCTACGACTTGGCTTCGGCAGCCGACGTGCCGTCACTGGCGCGGGAGCACGCCGTGGAGTACGCCGACCTGCTCGGCGGCGATCCGGGCAAGTTGCGACAGCGCAGGGAGCCCGAGGTGTGGTCGCCCCTGGAGTACGCCTGCCACACACGAGACGTGCTGCTCGCGCAGCGTGAACGCGTGCTCACCGCCCGCCGCATCGACAACCCGCCCGCGACGCTGATGGGCCGCGACGAGCGGGTCGAGCACGATGGCTACGCGGAGCAGAGCCCCACGGACGTGGCCCGGCAGATCCGCGATGCGGCGCTGCTGTTCGCGAACGTGTTGGAGCGGCTCGGCGAGGGAGACTGGGAGCGCACCCTGCTGTTCGCCTACCCCGAGCCGCAGGAGCGTTCGCTGCGCTGGCTCGCGCTGCACACCCTGCACGAACTGCGCCACCACCTGCTGGACATGCATCGACAGCTGGATGGCTGACGCCGAGAGACCCGCCGATCAGGGCGCGGGTTCGATCGCCGGGGCCCGCTTCGTCCGATCTCCGCCGCGAGCCCAGCGGCGCACCGGCTCCTCGACCAGCGCGTAGCTTGCGGACGCGACGGGAAGGGTGATGGCGACGGTGAGGAGCAGGACATAGCAGAAGTCACCGTGGAAGGGCAGAATTCCGAACACCGGGAACACGATCGACAGCACCGCGAGGTGCCAGATGAAGATGCCGTAGGACCAGCGTCCGATCGTCGCGGCCACCGGCGATTCCAGCCAGCGGTGTTGTTTCGACCGACCTGCAAGCAGTCGCCAGCGGTGTTGTTTCGACCGACCTGCAAGCAGTCGCCAGCGGTGCGGTCGCGCCGCCGGATCCCGCAGCACCAGCGGCGCGAGCAGGGCGAACCCGATGATCGTGCCGAGCCCCATCTTCACCGCGTATTGCCACGGTTCGGCGCGGGTCAGCCCGGCCGGTCCGGCCAGATCGGTCGCCGCGAGCAGGAAGGCGACCGCCGCGACTGTCCACATCAACGGCTGGTTCGCCGCGACCTTCCACCAGTTCGATAGCCGCACGCTGTTGTCGGCCAGCTCCGCCAAGAGCATGCCCGCCGCGAACCAGGGCAGATAACCGGGCAGCCAGTTGTCGGCGTGGATGGCGTCCGGCGTCGGCACCGGAAGGAAGTTCCACCCCAGGCTGATCACCCCGAGCGCGAGAATCACCGGCACTCGCAGGCGCGCCGCGGACCCCCGCAACCGGACCAGCGCGAACGCCAGCACAGGCAGCACCAGATAGAAGGCGACCTCGACCGAAAGGCTCCACATCTGGGTCAGCCCGTCGGTGAGCGTCAGCGGCACGAACACCTGCAGAAGCGCCAGATTCGACACCCACACGCGCAGGCCCGCGGTCCCGGCCGCGCTCGGCAGCAGCACCAGCACCGCGCATACCACCACCCAATACGCGGGCAGGATACGCGCGGCACGATGCCGCAGGTAGTAACCGACCGACGGTGCGCTGCCCAGCCCACGCGCCGCTGCCGCGTGCGGGCGCCACAGCAGGAATCCGGACAGCGTGAAGAACACCGCGACCGCCATGTCGAATCGGCCCCACACCCGGCCGATGACCGGCGTCCCCGCGGCCCCGGTTTGAAAAGCAACGTGGGTCAACAGCACTCCGAGCGCAGCCATCCCGCGCATGCCCTCCAGTGCGGGCACGAACGCGCGCGAGCGCACCCGTTCGGTCGCGGGGGCTGCGGGCACAGTCGCGGTCATCAGGCTCCAGTCTGGCTTGCCGATCCACAGGTGATCATTCGGCGTTTCAGATCTCACGCTAGACTCGGGCGATTTCTCGGCCGTTTCGGCCTCGACGCCGCATGCTACGACATCGGACTGTTAGTGTCGGGGCTCACGAGTGCCGCGGCCTGCCCGCAGTACTCGGCGGAACGACCTGTGTTCTACGACGAGGAGAGTTTGCATGGCACTGAGTGCCGGTACCAGAAGGATGGTGGCCTGCCTGCTCGTGGGTCTCGGCGTGTTGCTGATCGTCGCCGCGCTGATGATTCCGACCTACACCGTCGGCAAACTGGCGAAAACTCCCCTCGACATCGAAATCACCACGATCGCGACGAACCAGCCGGGTGAAGACAGCCTCGTGCTCGACGCCAAGTCACTGACCGCGCCGGAGGGTTCGGCGAAGGTCGACACCAACGTTCCCCTGGTCACGCAGCGGTTCCTCACCGTCGAGGACCCGGCCGACGCCACCCAGATGACGCTGCAGGCGGGCCAGACGCTGCGACGCATCGACAAGCAGGGCGATACCGGCCTGCTGACCGCGACCATCGACCGGGTGACCATCGACCGCAAGACCGGCATGCCGGTGGACAAGGATCCCAACGGCTCCATCGCGGTCACCACGACCAAAGAAGGCGAGAACATCGCCGACCCGGTGCAGCACACCGGCCTGCAGTACCGGTTCCCGATCGGCACCGAGAAGAAGACCTACCCGTACTTCGATCTCAACGCGCGCAAGACCTCCGACGCCAACTTCGTCGAGGAGACCGAGATCAACAACATGAAGGTCTACCACTTCCAGCAGTCGGTCCCGGCCACCAACCTGTGGGACGTAGTGCACGCGCCGACGAATCGGCTGAGCCTGCCGGCCGCCAAGTGGGGCGTCGAGGGGGACGAGACCCCGGTGACCATGACGCGGTTCTACACCAATACCCGCGACGTGTGGGTCGAGCCCAAGACCGGCACGGTGATCAAGGGCAGCGAGCAACTCCACCTCTACTACGCGCGCAGCGCGGACAAGCCGGAGATCACCGCGCTGAAGTCGCACCTCGTGTTCGACGAGAACACCATCGAATCCCAGATCTCGGTGGCCAAGGAGAACATCGACAAGCTGTCGCTGTACGGCCGGATCATGCCGATCGTGTTCGGCATTCTCGGCGTGGTCGCGCTGATCGTCGGCGTCTTCCTCGGCATCCGCGGCGGGTCGGCCCCGGCGCCCGCGCGCCCGGGCGGCGCCCCGAGCCAGCGTCCCAGCGGATCGGCTCCGAACCGCGGCGCTCCGAGCCGTGGTGCCGACGATGCGCCCACCGAGCAGATCAGGATCACCAAGCAGCCCTGATCCCGCTGAGCAGTACCGAATTCGGCTCCCCTGCCATCGCGGCGGGGGAGCCGAATTCATTTCAGGCTCAGGCTCTGGCCGCCGTCAGTGGATACGCGACCGGGTGCCGCGGTTGATACAACAGCATCGTTCCCGCACCGGGGATACGCAGGTCCACGCAGCGACCGAAGTCACGTTCCGCGATCTCGCCCGCGAAGCGCGCTCCGCGCGCGGCCAATTCGTCCATCGTCCGTTCGAGGTCGTCACACATCAGCGAAATCTCGTGGCCAGGCGCCCCTTCGGTGGGATGGACGCCGAGTTCGCTCGGTCCGGTGGCGAACAGGAGCCAGCCGTCGTGCGCGTCGACGTTCGGCCACTGCAGGACGTCGCGGAAGAACGCGCGGGCCGCGTCGGGATCCTTCGCGTAGACCAGGGTGTGCACTGCCGTGATCATGGGACGATCGTAGACAGGTGTGCGTCAACCGCCCGGGCTCAGCGGCTCCGCGCGCGTCGGGTGATCGGCGGTGCGCAGGACGATCACGGCGACCAGCAGGGTCGTGCTGGCCGCGACCGAAGCGGCCGTCGTGATGAGAGCGGGAACCGAGCGGGCGAACGACACCATCAGCGTGACTTCGACGGCCAGCCCCACCCAGGTGACCACGGCGAGCGCGGTGCGGTCCACGGCGATGGCCGAGAGCATCGCGCCCTGCAGCACGGCCAGAAGCGCGCCGTGCAGCGCGAACAACCACAGCAGGCCCTGGATCGGAGCGTAGTCCTTGCCCGCGAGCAGCGGGGCGAGCGGCGCGGCGAGCGCGGCGCCGAGCACCGCGACCATCCCGATCCCGCTGAGCACCGCCAGCGCGGCCCGGATCGCTTGCGCCGAGTGAGTCGGCTGAGCCATTCGCGGATACAGCACGACGCCGACGGCCTGCGGCAGCCAGAATGCGATCTTGGCGGCGATGGTGCCGAGCGCGTAGCGGCTGGCGTCCACGTCGTCGAGCACGATCCGGACCACGATGAGGTCGGCCGACGACAGCGCCATCAGCGCGGCCTGGACCTGGGCGGCCCGCAGGACGGGCAGCACGCCGACGGCCGCGACCACCTCGTCCTCCCCGGTTCCGGCGCGGACCCGCGATCGTGGCGAACCGGCGGCGACCCTGGCGAACAGCGCCGCCACCGCGATCCCGAAGGCCGCCGCCCACAGCGCCGGCGCCGCACCGCCGCCCAGCGCCAACACCACGAGCGCGGGCGCGACCCTGGCGATTCCCGCTACGCCGAGCACCACGCCCAAGGCCCGAAACCTTTTGCCACCCTGCAGAATCCCTTGCTCACCAGACAGCAGCACCAGGGCGGGCGCCGCACCGAGTGCCGCCGCGGCCGCGCCGACACCGACGTGCAGCGTGACGGTCACCAGCGGCACCAGGACTGCCGCGACCACGGCGACGATCACCGCGCACCGCCACCGCAACCCGCGCAGCGCCGCCACGCCCGCCCCGCGGACCAGCTCCCTGGCCACCACGTTCTGCAACGCCAGCGCCGGCACCGCGCACAACAGCTGCGCCGCCAGCAGACTCGCGAACTCGCTGTACCCGGTGACCCCGAGCCACCGCCCGGCCAGCAATTGCAGCAGATACCCCGCGACATTGGCGGTCATCGCCCCAGCCGTGACCAACGTCAGATCCGCCACCATAGGAAAACGATGGGCAGCAGACACGCCGCCCATCGTCCCACCCCGAATCCCGACCTCCGCCGCGCCCCGCCGGACCTCGAGCGCCGTGTTTGTGCGGACAGTGCGTGGCGGCGAGCAAGCCGATCCGACCCTCGTCTCTCCCCGCCCACACCGACGACAGCGGGCAGTGCGGGCAGGACGTAGGGTGCTCAGGCGTGAACGAGAGCGGTCAGGGGCGATGGGTGGCTGCGGTGTACAGCGCCGTGGGGGCGCTGCTCGTGGCCGGGCCGCTGCTGGGACCGGGATATCTGCTGTTGCGAGACGCGGTCAGTACACCGCGGAGTTATCCGACCGATTCCGCGCTCGGGCTGGGCGACGCGGCGCCACGGGCAGTTCCGCAGGACGCCTTGCTCGCGGCGCTGTCGCCGGTGGTGGACGGGGGGCTGATCGTCAAGATGGTCCTGGCAGTGGCGCTGTGGGCGGCGGCGTACGGGTCGGCGGTGCTCGCGCGGGAACTGCTGCGGGCGTCGATCGGACCGCAGCTGGTCGCCGCGACGATCGCGCTGTGGAATCCGTATGTGGCTGAGCGCCTTCTGCAAGGGCACTGGAGCCTCTTGACCGGTTACGCGGCACTGCCGTGGACCGCATCGGCCGCCTACCGGATTCGTGCGGGGCACCGGGGCGGCCGCGGATGGGGCGCACTTGCGGGCTCGCTCGCCGCGGCGGGGCTCACGCCGACCGGCGCGCTGCTCGCGGGCTGCACCGCGCTCGCCCTGGTCCGACCGCGGCACCTGCCGGCGACACTCGCCCTGTGGGTGGCAGCGTCGGCACCATGGCTGACCGCGGCCTTCTTGTCCGGCTCGGGCGCCGAGCCGTCCGATCCCACGGGTATCGCGGCCTTCGCCGCTCGAGCCGAACCCGGTCTCGGGACGTTGGGCACCCTGGCCGGGCTCGGGGGGATCTGGAACTCGGAGGCAGTGCCGGATTCGCGAACGACGCCGCTCGCGGCAGTAGGGACGGTGCTGTTGTTGGTGATCGTCGCGTTGGGTGTGCGAGCGGTCGCCACCGGTGCCGACGAGCCGGACCGCAAGCACGTCGGCCGCGCTCTGCTACTGCTGGCCGCGGTCGCGATCCTGTTTCCCGCGCTGGGCGCGACGAGGTGGGGCATGCACGTGCTGGAGTGGCTGGTCGCCTATGTACCCGGCGCCGGCCTGCTGCGCGACACCCAGAAGTACGTGGCTTTGGCCATGCCCGCCTACGCACTGTGTGCCGCGGCGGGATGCGCTCTGCTCGCCCGGCGTTTCCCGGCCCAGACCGCGCAGCCCACGACACCCGCGACCACGCCCCAGACGGCGCGCCGGGCGGTGACGTCGACGGTCGCGGCGGTGTTCGTCGCGCTACTGGTGCTCCCGCTGTTCGACCTCATGTGGGGCGTCGGCGGGGCTGTCCAGGCGGTGGCCTATCCGAGCAGTTGGCAGCGGGTCGCTGAACGGGTCGACGGTCCTGGCGATGTCGCGGTCCTACCGGGTGGGATGTTCCGGAAGTTCCGCTACAGCGGCGCCGCACCGGTACTGGACCCGGCTCCGCGCATGGTGCCCAACGACGTGTTGCAGACCGGGGAGCTTCCGGTGCGCGGCCGGACCGTAGCCGGAGAGGGAACCCGCGCCGCGGAGGTGGAAACCCTTCTGCTGCACGGCGGTTCGGCCTCGGATCTGGCGCACCTCGGAGTCGGCTGGGTGCTGGTCGAACACACCACCCCCGGTCCGCTCGGCGCGTCGGAGACGACGCTCGCCCAGCTCGAGCCGAGGTACCAGGATCTGGAACTTGCGCTGTATCGCGTGCCCGGCGTCATCGAGCTGCGCGGATCATCGACGACGCACCGCGTCCTCGCGTGTGCGGCCCACTTCCTTTGGGGCGCAATTCTTATCGCCGGCCCGCTGGTCGCCCTCAGCGCACGCGCTCGATCGCGAACGAAAACCCGGGGGTAGCCCGGATCATCGACCGTGCCCGTGCCGAAACAGGACTTCGAGCTATTCGGTGAACGGTGCCCTTCGGATCATGTGCAGGAAGCCCGCGCTATTGAGCCAGCGAACCCGGCCTTCGGGCACTGCTTTCGCCTCCGCTTCGAAGGCAGCGATCAGGTGTCGCTTGAAGTCGTGGCGTGGGTGGCGGCGCAGTAGTTCCGCGACCCAGTCCTGATCCAGTTCGGCCAGGCGCGTGCCGAGGACGTCGACCGAAGCGCCCGCGGAGACGAAGCCGCCGGGGTCGCTGAGGTCGTCGGCGACGCCGGGGGTGATGTGGGCGGCGATGGCCGCGCCGATCGCGTCGGCGCGTTCGCGGGGCGCGCCTGCGCCGAGCGCGAGCGCGACGGCTCGTTCGCCACCTTGCACCGCGAAACACCTTTGCGGCGTCGGATGTTCGAGCTGTAAGTCGTGGAGCAGGCAGGAGACGTATACCAGCTCGTGGTCATAGGCCGCACCGTCCAGGTCGGCCAGCACCCGTCCGAAGTAATAGGTCCGGAGCGAATGTTCGAGCACATGCGAAGAAAGCGATTCGCGCGCTTCGGTTTCCGCCGCGACGGACAGGGCGGAATCGGGCAGCCGCAGGCCGGCGAACTCGAGTTTGCCTCGGCCGCGGCGGCCCAACGCGAGCCGGACCCGGTTGGGCACCACCGCGGGCAGCGTGCGGGCGGTTTCGGCGGCCAGTCTGCGGCGTTGCGCCTTGGACAGTGCGCCGCCGGTGCGGGTGGCCCATTCCCAATCGATGCCCGTCGGTGCGGCCACAGCGCTTTCCTTCGTCGTCGGACTCTGTTCGCTTCAGTCAAGTGCGCATCCGGGTCCGCGACGAGCGGCGGAGATGACAGTAATGCGTGGATTCATGCCAAACTGGTCCCGATGAGGAAAGTGGTCGCTCTCGCTCTGGACGGCGTCATGGCCTTCGACCTGGCCTGTGCCGTCCAGGCGTTCCGGCACGGGCCCAGCAAGACCGGCGAGCCGTCCGGGTTCGAGATGCGCACCTGCGGGCTGCGCCCGGGACCGGTGTGGACGCCCAACGGCTTCGAGTTGCGGGTGGAGCACGGGCTGGAGGCCCTCGCGGACGCCGACATCGTCGTCGTGCCCGGAATCGCCATTCCGTCGCTGCCCACCCGGGAGGACGTGCTCACTGCACTCCGGGCAGCGGCGGCGCGCGGGGCAATTATGGTGAGCATCTGCGTCGGCGCGTACATCCTGGCCGAGGCGGGCCTCCTGGACGGCCGTCCCGCCACCACACACTGGGCCTACCGCGAGGAGTTCGCCACCCTGTTTCCCGCGGTAGAACTGGACCCGGCGGCGCTCTACGTAGACGACGGCGACGTGCTCACCTCGGCGGGGCTGTCGGCGGGCCTCGACCTGTGTCTGCACATCGTCCGGAGGGAACTCGGCGCCGGCGCGGCGGCGAAACTGGCCAGGTGGAACGTGACCGCACCACATCGGGAGGGTGGCCAGGCACAGTACATCCCGGATGCGCTCGGCGACAACGACTTCCGCGGCGGCCTAGCCGACACCATGGCCTGGGCCGTCGCCGAACCGATGGCGGCGGTCGATGTTTCGGCGTTGGCCGCGCACGCAGTGATGAGCGAGCGCACGTTCATCCGTCGGTTCAAGGCCGAGGTGGGCACCACGCCGCGGCGGTGGCTCGATGCGCAGCGCACCACGCGTGCCCGCGAGTTGCTGGAAAGCACACAGTTGCCGGTCGAAGTCGTTGCGGCACAATCGGGATTCGGCAGCGTCACCGCGCTGCGGGTGCATCTGCGGGCCGCGACGGGAGCCACCCCTGCGGCGTATCGCCGAGCGCTACGACGCTGACCGACGTGACAAGCCGCGGATGTCGTTGTGCGGCTGCATGTTCGGGCATCGAAGTTCGTTTCCCGATCGCGCCGATCCAGCAAAGCCGGTCGAGCGGTCGTGGATTTATGCCCGCGAATGGGTTTACCGCGACACGTCGAGGGGTAATCCTCTTATAGAGGATTCGTGTAGCCATAGCTTATGCTTGACGTGTTCTCCGTTCCATGAGCGTCCAGTAAGATTGCTGATTGTTAACCGATCGCTGAACTACTTCCCTACCGACATCGGATCCCGCGATTCCCGCGGCGAACGTCGTGATCGACGCGCGAGAGGTGGTTGGAGCATGGCCGATCTGGAGACGGCGGCATCCATTGCCCCGTTGGTTACTGGAGTCGAGTTCGCGACCGCGAGCACGCCGCTGCGCCGCGCAGCGGGGCGTCTGCAGTCGGTGCTGCCGCCCGGTTGGCATGTCGAGCTCGTCGACGCGCCGAACCGGCCGGACAGCGACGGATCCCCTGTCCTCCGCGTGGTCATGCCGACCGGCTGATCATCCCGACCAGCCGAGCGGCATGAGCAGCGACTTCTGCTCGCAGAACGAGTCGAGACCCTCCGGGCCGTTCTCCCGCCCGAGTCCGGAATTCTTGTAGCCGCCGAACGGCGAACTGGGGTCGAAGGCATACCAGTTGATCGCGTAGGTGCCGGTGCGCACCCGCGCCGCGATCTCGGCACCGTGCTCGACGTCGGTGGTCCACACCGACCCCGCGAGGCCATAGATCGAGTCGTTGGCAATGGCGACGGCCTCGTCCTCGGTCTCGTACGGGATCACCGACAGCACCGGACCGAAGATCTCCTCCTGGGCAATGGTGGACTTGTTGTCCACGTCGGCGAAGATCGTCGGCTCGACGAACCAGCCGCGGTCCAGACCTTCCGGACGACCGCCGCCGAGCACCAGCCGCGCACCCTCGGCCTTGCCTTTGGCGATGTAGCCCTCGACCTGGTCGCGCTGGCGTTCGGAAATCAGCGGGCCCAGCTGCACACTCGGGTCCGTCGGGTCGCCGACCTTCATCGTCTTCACGTGTTCGACCAGCGCTTCGAGGATTTCGTCGTATCGACTGCGCGGTGCGAGGATGCGGGTCTGTGCGACGCAGCCTTGCCCGCTGTTCATCAGGCCGGAGAATGACAGCACCGGGATATCAGCCGCGAGGTCCATGTCCGGCAGCAGAATTGCCGCGGATTTGCCACCGAGTTCGAGTGAGACGCTCTTGAGTTGTCCGGTGGCGATCGCGCCGATCTTCTTGCCGACCGCGGTGCTTCCGGTGAAGGTGACCTTGTCCACGCCGGGGTGCGAGACCAGGTATTCGGCCACGTCGGGCTCAGCGGGCAGCACCGAGAGCACACCTTCCGGCAGGCCGGCCTCGGTGAAAATGTCCGCGAGCAGGTTGGCCGTGATCGGAGTCAGCGGAGCGGGCTTCAGCACCACGGTGCATCCCGCGAGCAGCGCGGGCGCGAGCTTGTTGGCGGCGAGGAACAGCGGGACATTCCACGCGGTGACCGCGGCGACGACGCCGCGCGGCTCGCGGGTAACCCGGGTGGTGCCGAACCCGCCGACGCGGGTCTCGCGCCACGGAAACGACTTCGCCAATGCCGCATAGGCGTCCAGCACGGCGACCGAGGGGAGTTGGTTCAACGTCATGGCCATCACCTGCGGCGTGCCGACCTCCGCGACGAGGGCGGCCAGAAGATCGGTGGAGCGCTGCTCGATCAGGCGGGCGGCACGGGTGAGCACCCCGGCGCGCTCCTCCGGCGACGTTGACGGCCACGGACCGTGCTCGAAGGCATGACGTGCGGCATCGACCGCGGCGTCGACATCGGCCCGAGTCACCGAGGGGACGCTGCCCACCGGCTCGACCGTGGCCGGCGAGAAGACCTGGACGCGCTCGGCGGTGGCTGGCGCGGTCCAGCGGCCGCCGATGAACAAACTGTCATAGTGCATGAGAACACGTTACAGTTTTGCGCTCCAGTTGTCTGTAACCTGTTCTAGTTTTTCGCCATGCCAACCCCCTGAGCAGTGTGAATCCCGACCTCTCGGTTCGCTTTTCGTAGAACGCACTATTGCGTTCTACTGCTGGACAAGGGATGCTGTAGCTACTGATCAGCTCGCTCGATTCATGAACCGATACCGTAACTGGGGAGTCCGAGTCATGGCTGTGCAAGTGATCCGCCGATCGCTGATGACCAGCGATCAGACCGAGCATCAAGCGAAGTGCGTCGGCAGTGGAGGATGGGTGGTCTCCTTCTTACCCGGACGCACCCTGACGATCGAGCAAGCGACCGCGGCCATGCAGGCCGCCGAAGCTGTCGCCGCTGTCAGGACGCTGGCCGATCTGGTCGGGCTCACCCCGCTGGAGACCGTCGGACTCGCCATTCTCGAATCGCCGTGGAGTGAGCCGCTGCGTGCGCCGTACAGCAAGCGGCGCTGGCGTAGCGGATAACTCGAGCATTAGCTCGGCTAACTTTTAGCTGCTACAACGACCAGGTTGCTCACCAGCAACTCGCGCACGACCGGGATGCGAACCATCCACCAGGCCCACCGCGGGTGATATCGGGGAAAGACCGTGCGCACGTCGGCGGGAGTGCGCGCCGCCCAATGCAATCCGTCCGCGGCGCGCACCGCGAACAGCGAAGTACCGAAGCGGTTTTTCGGCTCCCGTCCGTGCTTGCGCCGATACCGCCGCGCGGCGTACTCGCCGCCGAGGTAGTGCCACGGTCCGGTCTCGTGCCCGCCGAACGGTCCGTGCCACACCGTGTACGACAGCACGATCAGCCCGCCCGGCCTGGTTACCCGCACCATCTCGTCGGCCATCACCCAGGGTTGCGACACGTGTTCGGCGACGTTCGACGAGAAGCAGATGTCCACCGCCTCGTCGCGGAACGGAAGCGCCATCCCGGACCCGCGGACCGCACCCGCGACCGAGAGCCCCGCGGCGTGCATCTCCGAGGGATCCGGCTCCACCGGGATGTAGCGCGCACCCGTCCGGACGAACGCGTCCGCGAAGTAGCCCGGTCCGCCGCCGACGTCGAGGATCGTGGCGCCGTCCAGCGACCGGCCGGTGAGGTCGGCGTAGAAGTCTGCGATCATCGTCGTGCTGTCGGCGGCGAGGCCACCGTAGAACAGCGCGGGATCGGTCTGCTCGAACCGGAAGCTGCCGAGCAATCGCAGCGATCGGCGCAGGGTCGCCCGACGGGCGAACCGGGGCGAGTCACCCCCCGTGGGCACTGTTTCGGCTTTGAGCACGGCGCAGAGTTTCGCACAAGCCCGACGGTCGGCATTCTCGGCGGGTGCTCGGGTTAGGGTGTAGCGCGATATCCGACGTCCCCACCAGACCACCTGACCGAGAGAAGCTCCACTGTGCGCGAAGTCCTCCTGCTCTGCTGGCGTGACACCGGGCACCCGCAGGGCGGCGGCAGCGAGCGGTACCTCGAGCAGGTCGGCGCGCAGCTCGCGGCACGTGGGGTCAAGGTCACCCTGCGCACCGCCCGCTATCCGGGGGCGCCGCGGCGGGAACGCATCGACGGCATCGACATCAGCAGGGCGGGTGGGCGCTACACCGTGTATCCGCGCGCGCTCGCCGCGCTCGCGCTGGGCAGGCTCGGCCTCGGACCGATGCGCGGCGTGCGCCCCGACGCGGTCATAGACACCCAGAACGGCATCCCGTTCTTCGCCACCGCGGTCACCAAGGCGCCCTCCGTGCTGCTGGTGCACCACGGACATCGTGAGCAGTGGCCGGTGGCCGGGCGGCTGGTCGGTCGGATCGGTTGGTGGATCGAGTCGCGGCTGTCGCCGCGCGTGCATCGGGGCATCCAATATCTGACTGTTTCGCTGCCTTCGGCCGAGGAGCTGGCCACGCTCGGCGTGGATCGTTCGCGCATCGCGGTGGTCCGCAATGGAGCCGAACCGGTTCCAGTCGACGCCCCCACCGGTGCCGCGGAAACGCGCACAGCCGCACCGACCGTCGTGGTGCTCTCACGCCTGGTGCCGCACAAGCAGATCGAGGACGCGCTCGCCGTCGTCGCCCGGCTGCGGGATCGCGTTCCCGGCCTGCGCCTCGACGTGATCGGCGACGGCTGGTGGGCCGACAACCTGAAGGACAACGCCCACGAACTCGATATCGCCGACGCCGTCACCTTTCACGGCCACGTCGACGAACGCCGCAAACACGAACTGCTCGCCCGTGCGTGGGTGCACGTGCTGCCCTCGCGCAAGGAGGGATGGGGACTCGCGGTGATCGAGGCCGCCCAGCACGGCGTGCCGACCATCGGTTACCGGAGCTCGCGTGGGCTCACCGATTCCATCGTCGACGGCGCGACCGGCATCCTGGTCGATGACGTCACCCAATTGGCCGATGCCGTAGGCGATCTGCTCGACGATCCGGCGGCGCGCACAGTCATGGGGGAGAAGGCTCGCGCCCGCGCACGCGAGTTCTCCTGGGAGCAGACGGGAAACGGCGTCTACGAAGTCCTGTCCGCCGCGGCCGGTGGCGAGCCCATCGCGGGCTTGATCGCGCCACGTACAGCCGACTGATCCGCACGATCCGCTCGCCTTATCGGTCGTGGGCGACTGCTCGGCTGCGGCCTGGCCGATGCCATCCGCCGGGTACGACTTGCGGAGGTTGTCGGTCATGTCTCGACGCACCTGCGGTGACATCGGTTGCGCTTGTGCAAGTCAGAGACTTCTCACTACCTCGGGCAGGAGTCCTTCGCGTCCGACTCACTCTGACGCCGCCGGGCGTTCCTTGTCGGCAGCACGGTCTACAAGTCGATAATTGCCGCAGTAGGTCGCGGGGCGCACCCGGCACGGATAAGTGTCCGGGGTCGCAAAATTACTCATGATGCATTGCCACACATCGGATTTCGTCCACCTACGGTAGCTGTCGCAAACCATTTTCGCCGATGGGAAGTCTGATAGACAACGAAAATCGTTTCCGTTAAATTACTTCCTGAAGTCGAAAGCTCAGTGGACGGCGCGGACAGCAAATGGGGTTCGTCGGTGTGGTGCTTACAGCGGATTCGCACCCACGAACGGGGGAAGGCTCATCGACGAACCGACCGACACCGCGCAGTCAGTGCATCTCAGAGATAAGGGCCTACAACATGAATAAAGTCACCCGCGCTACCGTTATCGCCTTGACGGTTGTGAGTGCGGTGGGAGTCGGGTCCGCTACGGCGGTCGCCGGGCCCGCGATGCCGGACGGGCGCACATTGAGTACCGAGATCCTGCCGGGGGTGCACTACACCAGCAACACCCTGGACCAGTCCGTGGTCATCGAGACCGGGATGTCCACGCTCATCACCCAGGGCGGGCAGTTTCAGGTGAAGGACGCGACCGGCAACACAGTGGCCGGCGTTGCGTCTTTCGCGGTTGAGCCGAAGGCGCTGGAAGCCGTCGAGGCTCCGGCGGAAGCGAAGGCGGCTGCGCAAGCCGCAACGCCGGAAATGCACCTCGACCAAATCAGCGCTGATCCCCACACCGAACGGTTCGACGCGGCGATACAGGCCGCTGTCAACGAGTTCCAGTTGGCCACCTCGATCGGAACTCTGGCCGGTGGTGCGATCGGCGCGGCTATCGGCTGCGGTACCGGTGCAGTGGCCGGTGCGGTCTTCGGGGCACCCGTCCTCGATGCCGCAGGCCTCACCCTCATCGCAGGCTGTCTTGCCGGTGCCGGTCTGCTCGGTGGGCTGGGTGCCATCGTCGGCGCTGCGGTAATCGGCGTCCCGGTGGGCATTGCCTCTGCGATGAAGTTCCAGAACACCATGAACCAGCCGTACGACGAGGAAAAGCCGCCACGCGACAAGGAGTGAGGTTCCCACTCGGCCTCGGCCGGCTAGGCCTGTCGAGAGGCTTTGCCGGGCCAATCGGCGGAGCCGCCTGAAGGTGCCGGACCGAGTCGATGACGGCGACCGGGTTCGATCCGTCCCCACGAGGGAGCCTCAGGCACTCCCCACAATGGCGAAAGTCGTGAACCGGGTCTCCGTAGGATGATCACGGCGTTGTGAAGTAGTGAGGATCCGATTTGACTGTAACCCCGCAGGTTCTGCCCCGGCAGCTCACTGATGGATTGGCCCCTGAGGTGTTGGCCGTACCGCCGCCACCCATCCCGAAAGTTGCCGCCCCTTACGGGGTGCGGGTCGTGGACCCGGACAGCTCCGACACCGAGTTGATCGCGCACTGGATGCGCCAGCCACGGTTGGTTGCCGCATGGGAACAAGACTGGCCGACCGAGCGCTGGTATCGCCACCTGAAAGCTCAAGTCGAGGGCACCTACTCGCGACCCGTCATCGGAACCTTCCGGGGTAGGCCTGGCGGCTATTTCGAGTTCTATCGTTCCGCTCAGGATTCCATTGCGACCGTATACGACGCGGACCCGTACGATATCGGTCTACACGTCGCTGCTGCCGAGGACGATCTGGTCGGGCGTGGTCTCGGCCCAAGGCTATTGCCTCGAGTGGTGGCAAGTTTGTTCGAACTCGAACCCGAGTGCAAGCGACTGATGGTCGACCCTGATCACCGAAACACCGAGGCTCGCAAGATCTGTGAGTATGCCGGCTTTGCATTTCTGGGTGAGCATCAGATGCCGAATCGCCGCATGGCACTTTATGCCCTTCCGCGAACACCTGCCGAGGTTCCCCGGCTCCGCGGTAGCTGCGACATTCCGCGTCGCGAGTGACGAGTTCATCGCGGAAGCCCGACGAAATTTTCACCGGGTGACCCGTCGCCCGTCTTCGACGCGGGAACCGCCTGCCGCGCAAAAGAAACCGCCCGCGCCATCTGCCAGATGGCGCGGGCGGTGCTACTTTTGGTGGAGTGTCAGCCCAGACGCTGCTTGAGCGCTTCGAACTCGTCACGCACGCCGGAAGGCAGCTTGTCGCCGACGAACTCGAACCATTCCTCGATCAGCGGGATCTCCTTGCGCCACTCGTCGGCGTTCACCACGAGCGCCTCGTCGACATCATCGGCGTCGACGTCGAGGCCGTCCAGGTCGAGCTGCGCGGCGGTGGGCACGTTGCCGATCGCGGTCGCCTCGGCGTCGGCCGAGCCCTCGATGCGTCCGATGATCCACTCCAGCACGCGGGAGTTCTCACCGAAGCCCGGCCACAGGAACCGGCCGTCGGCGCCGCGACGGAACCAGTTGACGTAGAAGATCTTCGGCAGCTTCGTGGCGTCCGCGTTCTTGCCGACGTTGATCCAGTGTCCCAGGTAGTCGCCGACGTGGTAGCCCATGAATGGCAGCATGGCCATCGGATCGCGACGCACGGTGCCGACCTTGCCCTCGGCGGCGGCGGTCTGCTCCGAGGACAACGTGGCGCCCATGAACACGCCGTGCTGCCAGTCGAAGGACTCGGTCACCAGCGGGACCGTGGTCTTGCGGCGGCCGCCGAACAGGATCGCCGAGATCGGCACGCCCTGCGGGTCGTCCCACTCGGGAGCCAGGATCGGGCACTGCTCCATCGGCGTGCAGTAGCGCGAATTCGGGTGGGCGGCAAGCGTTTCGGTCTCCCGGAGGTACCAGTCGTTGCCCTTCCAGTCGATCAGGTGGTCGTGCTCGCCCTCCAGACCTTCCCACCAGACGTCGTCGTGGTCGGTCAGCGCGACGTTGGTGTAGACGGTGTTGCCCGCGTCCATGGTGGCCATGGCGTTCGGGTTGGAGCTGCGGTTGGTGCCCGGTGCGACGCCGAAGAAGCCGAACTCCGGGTTCACCGCGTAGAGGCGGCCGTCCTTGCCGAAGCGCATCCAGGCGATGTCGTCGCCCAGGGTCTCCGCCCGCCAGCCCGGCACGGTCGGCTGGATCATCGCGAGGTTGGTCTTGCCGCAGGCGCTCGGGAACGCGGCGGCGATGTAGTAGGCCTTGTTCTCCGGAGAGATCAGCTTGAGGATCAACATGTGCTCGGCCAGCCAGCCCTCGTCGTGGGCCATCGCGGACGCAATCCGCAGCGAGTAACACTTCTTGCCCAGCAGTGCGTTGCCGCCGTAGCCGGAGCCGTAGCTCCAGATCTCCCGATCCTCGGGGAAGTGGGTGATGTATTTGGTGTCATTGCACGGCCACGGCACGTCGGGCTGGCCTTCGTCCAGCGGCGCGCCCACGGAGTGCAGCGCCTTCACGAACGGTTTGTCGGCGCCCAGCTTCTCCAGGGCGGCGGTGCCCATCCGGGTCATCACGCGCATCGACACGACGACGTACTCGGAGTCGGTGATCTCGACACCCAGCTTCGGGTCCTCGGCGCCCAGCGGGCCCATACAGAACGGCACCACGTACATGGTGCGGCCCTTCATCGAGCCGCGGTACAGCTCGGTCATCGTGGCGCGCATCTCGGCCGGGTCGACCCAATTGTTGGTCGGGCCCGCGTCGGCCTCGGTCTTGGAGCAGATGAACGTGCGGGATTCCACCCGGGCCACGTCGGAGGGGTCGGAGAGCGCGAGGAAGGAGTTCGGCTTCTTCTTCTCGTCCAACCGCTTGAACGTCCCCGCCGCGACGAGTTGTTCGGTCAGCCGGTCCCATTCCTCGTCCGAACCATCAGCCCAGACCACTCGCTCCGGCTGAGTGAGTTCTGCGACTGCCAGTACCCAGGCGAGTAGTTCGCTGTGCTCGGTCGGCGCCTTGCCGTCGGATCCACGAAGACCAGGAATGGTCGCTGAGGTCATGAAAAACTCTCCTGAGATGGGCGGCTGTTCGATGCTTCGCCGCCTGGCCCTAGGCCCATGACCAGCGCGAACACACCTAGCGCCACCGTTGGCGGGAAGGCACCCGCTACGACCAGTCGAAAGCGCACCCAGGATGGGCGGCGTACCAGGACTTAGCGGACGCCCAAGTTCCTGATTAGAGATTAACGCGATGTGACGACCGGTACGGAATCGGGTTCCTCACTGTGTACCCAATCAGTTGGTTACTTCAACAGGCAAGATCCAGCGATCAATGATTCGGATATCGCGCTCGCATGCGGCGAGTTGTCCCGGTTGTTCGGCCGCCATCCGTCGCAGCCGGGCCTCCAGTTCGGTAATGCGGCGGTCGATGTCGACCATTCGCGCGGTGCTTGCCTGCACCACACGATCGGCCAACACGGTTTCGGTTTCCACGAGCGCGGTCGCCACCCGCTGCTCGAGCTGGGCTTTTACATTGATCAATGCGTCGGCCACCCATTGCCGGATATGCGCTCGATCAGCCAGCTGTCCGCGCGCGCGGACCACCCAGGCCGCGGCGCCGCCGCCGAGCAGCAGGGCGACCGGGACACTGGCGACGTCCAGCGCGGGCAGCAGCGACAGCGGAGCAACCAGCAGGCGACCGAGGCCGACACCGGCCGACGCGCCGAGCGCGATCATGAGGTGATCTTCGACACCTCGATGTCTCGGCTCGGGGTCCGGGCCGACACGCGGGGCCGGATCACGCCGTCGCGGCTGCACGCCGCCCTCGACGCTGTCCATTCGAGAGCGGAGTTCGGCCAGACGGTGGTCGATGGTGCGGTCGACGGCGCCGGCCAGTTCGGTGACGCCCTGCTGGAGCCGATCGGGGTAGCCGCGGAGCTCGGCGCGTCGCAGCCGCTCGAGCTCGCCGCGAGCGGTGGTGTGCAGCGCACGGACCTGCGCGCCGATGTCGGTCATCAGGTCGACTCTGGCCAGGTGCAGCTGCCCGCGCAGTGTCGACATCGCGGTGGCGCGTCCGCCGTCGCGGCCCGCGAGCAGCACCGCCCGCTCCTCGCGCAGCCGCGCCGATTCGCTGCCGGAGCGCAGTGCGGACACCTGTTCGACCACCCGCTGACGTGTATCGGCCAGGACCCGGCCGGTGACCGCCGCAAGCCGCTCACCGCTTGCCGCGTGCGCGCCGGAGGCCGCGGCGGTCAGCTCCGCATGCAGCGCGCCGAGGCCGGAACGATCCAGCAGTCCCGCGTCGCCCGCGGTGCGGGCCGCCACCGCGAGCCGCACCGAGACCGGCACGATGGCCAGGTCGGCCGCACCCTGGCCGGCCAACAGCTCCAGATTGCGCGACTGCACGGCGCGCCAGTCCTGGTAGGCGTGAATGCCGTTCATGGCGAGCAGGATTCGCGTTCCGTCCGCGCGCAACCTTCCGATCAGGCCGAGCATGTCCGCGCCGATAGTGGTGCCCGCGTCCAGCAGGATCAGCGCGACCGCCGACAGCGCGCTGACCGAGGGCGACGTGGTGGTCTCCACCGCCGTGCTCGCGTCCGGCAGCGGCTCGGACAGTTCGACGCGCGGCTCGAACCGGGCCAGTTCGGTCCGCAGCAGCGTGGTGTCGGCATCGGCGGGGCCGATCACCGTGACCGTGCTCGCGGCGCCGGACCCGTGCACCGCGCGCAGCAGGGCGATGCCCTGCGGGTTCCATCGAGCCACCACCGCCTCGACCTCGGGTGACGGCGCGAGCTCGGTCCGCGCCCGCGCATCGTCGGCGGGGCGGACGACTGTTTGCTCCGCCGCAGCGGTTCGCTCCACGTCGGTATCGGCCGTCTGCCCTGGGGACGTCACCGTCGGCGGTTCCGCAGGTTCAGAGTCCGGCACTGCTCATCCGTTCCCATAGTCGGACGTAACCGTTGTGCACACGAAGTGCCGCGCGGCGGGCGGCGGGGGGCATGTCGCTGGAGACGACGGCGCGCCAGCGGGCGGCGCGGGATATCGCGTCGTCGGCGTCGGAGGGCGCCGGGGACGGATAGCCCGCGGCGAGGTGTGCGACCTCGGGCCGGGCCAGCCCCGCACAGAGTCCGAGCCAGAGGGCGTCATCACCGGAGAGATAGGACTCCAGGACGTCGCGGGCGTGCTCGCCCTCGCCCGGCACCGCACGGGCGGCGAGCCGGGCCAGGTCGTCGAGCAGTTCGCCGCCGCGCAGCGCGGAGACCTGTTCGTAGCGGCGGTGTAGGAGCCGGTGCAGCGCGTCGATCCCACTTGCGGCGTGCAGGATCTGCAGCAACGCCTGCGCAGAGAGCTCCGGGTGGTGGCGCAGGGCGGCGTAGGCACAGACCACGCCATACAGATCCCAGCGCTGCAGCAACTGCTCGCGCTCCGCGAGATCCGGCCCCGGCGCGACGAACAGATCCGGCGAGAGGATCAGCGACGGGTCCGCCTCGGCGGCGAGCCTGCGCAGCAGGGCGAGATCCTCGCCGCTCACCGCGCCCGCCCTGGTGCGCGCCGCCAGCGACGCAACCACCGGAAGCACTGGGTTACCGAGTTCCCTGCCGTACTGCTCGGCCGCGGCTACCGCGTCACTCCAGCGGGCGCCGATCGCGTCGGCCTTGTTCAGCGCCACGACCGCCCGCCCCGGCGGCAGCGTAGCGAGCATCCTACGGTCGGCGGGTGTCGGCGCGGCCGACAGCACGTACACGACGATGTCAGCGTCGAGCACCGGGTCGGGTAGCCCCGGCTCGTCCACCGGCTCGGTCTCCACCGCGGACATGAGCGCGAGCGCGTGCAGCACCGTGGTGCGTCCCGCGTGCGCGCGCCCGGTCACCTGGATGCGTGGCGGTTTACGCCAGGTGCTGACGGCCGCCGCAGCGGCATACCCGATCTGCACGTCCCGGCCCGTCCCGAAGCGCAACTCGGCGAGCAGTTTGTCCAGCTGGTCGCGTTCGGACGCTGGTACGCCGCGCTCCCGCAGCGGCCCATGAGATTCGGTGGCTGTCTGCATGCTGCACACCCCCTTTACGGGGCGCAATTCTGTCAGAAGTCGGGTCGCGGGACAGGCTCGACCGCTCAGCGGCCGCTGAAGTATTTGTTCACGGTCCGCACTGCCCAGTTCGGCGTGTATTTGGCGACGGTCGCCAGCACCTTTGCCTGCGCGCCGATCTCGTAGTGCACCTTCGGCAGCCGGCCGCGCTTGCGCGTGGCGTCCCAGATTCCGGCGGCGACATCGTCCGAGGTCAGCCAGACGCCCAACGACTTCGTCGTCCCGGTCGCCACGCCATCCACCATCGCGGTGGCCACGAACAGCGGCCAGATCGCGATCACGCGGATGTCATGGCGTTCCCATTCGAGATCCAATGCCTCCGTGAGACTTTTGACCGCGGCCTTGGTCGCGCCGTAGCTTGCGAGCTCGGCCTGGCCGTAGATCGCCGACGCCGAACAGAGGTTGACCACCTGTGCGCCGGGGGTGTCGCGCAGGTAGGGGAACGCGCAGTGGGTTCCGGCGAGCACACCGCCCAGGTTGACTTCGATGATCGACTGGTGTGCGGACAGCTCGATGGACTCGAACGGCCCGGCGCTCAGGATGCCCGCGTTGTTGACCAGAATGTCCAGCCGCCCGGCCGCGGCGTGGAACTCGGCCAGTCGCTGTGCCCACTGCGTGTTGTTCGTCACATCCAACACCCCGGTGCGCACGCTGCCGTCTTTGCCGGTGATGTCGGCGGCGAGCCTGGTCAAGCCCACCTCGTCGATGTCGTAGGCCCCGACGTGGTATCCGTGCGCAGCGAAAAGCAGGGCCGTGGCCCGTCCGATTCCGGCCGCGGCCCCGGTGATGAACACTGTCGGTCTGCTTATGCCGGTAATCCTAGTCCCGCGGCCTCGTACCAGGGGGTTCCCAGACCTGCGGTCGGTCATATACCCTCCTATGGTCCAGCCGTTACCAAAACGCAATGTTCGAATAACGCTTCGATCAACGCAACGTTCGAATGCAGCAACCGACTCGACGATGAGGAGGTGTCATGACCGCGAATGTCATCGGCACTGTCGATCCGGAGCCCGCTTCAGCCGCGGACCACAAGCCCCCGTTGCCGAGCAGGGATCCCTTCCACCGGCCACCGAAGGGGTTCGGAGCAAAGGCACCCGGCACCATCCTCCGCACCAGGAAGATCGATCTGGCGCTTTTCGGCATTGTCCCACAACAGGTCTCGGCGTGGCAGTTACTGTACCGAAGCTGCGACCTGCACGGCGCCCCGGAAGTGGCGGTCACCACGGTTCTGCTGCCGATCGGCGCCGAGCCGGACGAGGACCGTCCATTGCTGGCATTCCAGACCGCGATCGACGCGGTCACGGAAAAGTGTTCGCCGTCGTATGCGTTGCGCCGCGGCGCCGACGCGCTCGGCTCGGTCACCCAGCTCGAATGGCTGCTCGTCGCGAACGCGCTACGCCGCGGCTGGGCGGTCACCATCGCCGACCACGAGGGCCCGCACGGAAACTTCGGTGCCCCGCGCGAGCCCGGCTACCGCACGCTCGACGGCATTCGCGCCGCCCTGCGGTTCGCCCCGCTCGGACTCGGCGCCGACACCCGCGTGGCGGTGTGGGGCTACTCCGGCGGCGGCATGGCCAGCTCGTGGGCAGTAGAGATGGCGCCGACGTACGCGCCAGAGCTCGACATCGTCGGCGCGGTGCTCGGCGCACCGGTCGGCGATCCCCGTCAGGTGTTCGACCGCCTGAACGGGACCCCCTACGCGGGCCTGCCCGCCATCGTGATCGCCGCACTACGCAGGCTCTATCCCGCCCTGGCCGCGGTGATCGACAACGAGCTGACGCCGGAAGGCCACCGCTTCGTCGTCCGCGCGGAGAACGCGACACCATTGGGCGCGATCCTCGGGCTGGCCAACAAGAAGGTGGACGACTTCCTCAGCCGCCCGCTCGCCGAGGTGCTCGACACCCCGCCACTGCGGGCGATGTTCGATGATCTGCGGCTCGGCAACACGACGCCCACCTGCCCGCTGCTCGTAGTGCAGCCGGTGCACGACCAAATCATCCATGTGGACGGCATCGATGATCAGGTAGCGCGTTACCGACGCGGCGGTGCCGTCGTGACCTACGTGCGTGACCGGCTCAGCGAGCACTTCTCGCTGCTGCCGCTGTCCACTCCGATCAGTCTGGAGTGGCTGGCCGAGCGACTCGCCGGGCAACCGGTGAGCGACGGCGGGGATACGACCGTATGGTCGGTTGCGGCCTCGCCTGCGGGGGTGCGCGGCCTGCTCGACATGGCGGTGACCGCGGCCAAGGTCGCGCTGGGCCGCCCGCTGCGTCAGGAGCAGGCGCCCGCGGCACGGATCGCACCGGCGCGGGCCGCCTGACCTCCTGCTCAGTGATCCGAGCGCGACCGACTGCCGCACTGATCGCTCGATACTGGACAATGGATGCCGTGAACGACGCCGCGAACCATACTGCCGAGTCAGTTCCGGGCCCGCCGTCCACAGCTTCGGCTCCGGCTGAAGGCGGGCCCCGACGCAAGACCGGCTCCCGCCTGTATCCACGGGTTACCAGCTTCCGGTCCCGCCGTGGCGCCCTGACCGCGACCCAGCAGCAATCCTGGGACCGGATGTGGCCGACGATCGGCCGCGAAGTCGCCGACGAGCCGTTGGACGCGTCCGCCTGGTTCGGCCGCGACGCCCCGCTGGTAATCGAAATCGGCTGTGGCACCGGCACCGCGACGGCCGCCATGGCACAGGCCGAACCGCACCTGAACCTGATCGGCATAGAGGTCTACCAGCCCGGCCTCGCCCAGCTGGTGCAGCGCATCGAGCGCGAGCGGATCGAGAACATCCGGCTGCTGCGCGGCGACGCCGTCGATGTGCTGGAAAACATGATTGCCGCGAAATCGCTCACGGGCGTTCGCGTCTTCTTCCCCGACCCGTGGCCCAAGGCGCGGCACCACAAGCGGCGGCTGCTGCAGCCCGCGACGGTCGCGTTGATCGCGAATCGCCTGAAGGCCGGCGGCGTATTGCACGTCGCCACCGACCACGCAGGCTACGCGGAGCACATCTACCAGGTCGGCATGGCAGAACCACTGCTCAGAGGACTGAACGAAACCACGGGAGGGGTCAGCGCCGAGCATCGGGCGACCGCGCCGATCGGCTTCGAACGACCGGTCACGAAATTCGAAGGCAAGGCACATCGCGCCGGTAGCGCCATCACAGAGCTCATATGGGGGAAGATCGACTGATGAGCGTCAGTGCGATGGCCCACGAAGTGGTCGATGTTGCCGGGGAGGTGCAGGGGGGCGGAGCGGAAGGACTCGGCGGTGTGACGCCGGACGTCCGCCGGGTCCTGCTGGTGTGGGACGCCCCGAACCTCGACATGGGCCTCGGCGCCATTCTGGGCGGGCGGCCGACCGCCGCCTATCGCCCCCGTTTCGATGCGCTCGGCCGCTGGCTGCTGGCCAGAACCGCCGAACTGTCGGCCGGCAGCGCGCACCGGGTCGAGCCCGAAGCCACGGTCTTCACCAACATCGCGCCGGGCACCGCGGACGTCGTCCGGCCATGGGTGGAGGCACTGCGCAACGTCGGTTACGCGGTCTTCGCGAAACCGAAGATCGATGAGGACTCCGATGTCGACGCCGACATGCTGGCGCATATCGCTCTACGCAGCCGCGGCGCGGGCCTGGCCGGCATCATGGTCGCCTCGGCCGACGGCCAGGCATTTCGCGAGCCGCTGGAGGAGCTCGCCACCACCGGCGTGCCGGTTCAGGTACTCGGCTTCCGCGAGCACGCAAGTTGGGCCGTAACATCCGATACTCTCGAATTCATCGACCTCGAGGATATTCCGGGCGTGTTCCGTGAACCGCTGCCCCGAGTGAGCCTCGAATCGCTGCCCGACGAGGGTGCTTGGCTGCAGCCGTTCCGGCCGCTGTCGGCACTGCTCACCTCTCGCCCCGCCCAAGGAGTCGCTTAGTGTTCACACGCTGGGGCGATCTGGTCTACCGGCTGCGCTTCGCCACCATCGGCGTCCTCATGGCCGGGCTCCTGGCTCTCGGTGCCTACGGCCTCGGTCTGGAAGACCACCTCAGTTCCAGCGGGTGGGATGATCCCACGTCGGAATCCGCACGCGCGGCGAGGATCAAGGACGCGGCATTCGAGCGGGACCACAACTCCGACGTCATCGTGCTGTACACGGCGCCGCAGGGGAAGACCGTCGACGATCCCGAATTCAGCAGCAAAATCGTCACCAGCCTGAACAGCCTGCCGCGCGATCACCCGAACGAGATCACCAAGGTCAACGGGACGTACTGGCGCACCGACGCGGCGCCCGCGCAGACCAGCCTTTTCGGTTCGAAGGACAAGAAATACGCCTTCGCCTCGATCGCCATCAAGGGCGACAACGACACCGAGATGGTGCGCAACTACCGCAAGGTCAAGGACGTCTTCGACATCCCGGGCGTAGACGTGCAGGTTGCCGGGTTGCAGGCCGTCGCAGGCACCTTGAACGACACCATGGCCGACGACCAGAAACGAATGGAGATCCTCGCCATCCCGGCCGTGGCCGTGCTGCTGTTCTTCATCTTCGGCGGGATCGTCGCTGCCGCCCTGCCGCTCATCGTCGGTGGGCTCACGGTGATCGGCGCGTGGGGCATCGTCCGCTTCATCACCGAGTTCACCGAGGTGAATTCGTTCGTTTCCCCAGTCGTTTCGATGATCGGACTCGGGCTGGCGATCGACTACGGCTTGTTCATCGTGAGCCGATTCCGGGAGGAGCTCGCCGAGGGATACAGCACCCGGGCCGCCGTGCGCAGGTCGGTGATGACCGCCGGTCGCACTGTCGTGTTCTCCGCGACCATGATCGTCGCCAGCCTCGGCGGCATGCTGCTGTTCCCACAGGGCTTTCTCAAATCGGTCGCCTACGGCGCGATCGCGACGGTCACGCTGGCGGCGCTGACCTCGATCACGGTGTTGCCCGCCATGCTCGGCGTACTCGGCAAGCGCGTCGACATGTTGGGCTTCAGGCGGTTCCGCAAGACCAAGACCGCCGAGGAGGTGGAGAGCGGGTTCTGGGGCCGATCCACCCGATGGGTGATGAAGCACCCGCTCAAGATCGCGATCCCGCTGTGCATCGTCTTGTTGCTGCTGATCATTCCGGTCAAGAATCTCCAGTTCGGCGGCATCAACGAGCGTTACCTGCCGCCCGACAACGCGACTCGGCTGGCGCAGAAAGAATTCGACAGCGTCTTCCCGCTGCGCAAGTCCGATCCGATCGAACTGGTCTTCATGATCGACAGCACCGATCTGACTCCTGCCGTGGGTAAGGCGGTCAAGAGCGCGAGCCAGGCGCCCGGGCTCGCGGGAGAGTTCGCCTACCCGCCGAGTACGGCGCCGAACGATCGCACCATCTTCAAGACCGCGACGACGCTGACCGATTCGGAACACGCCGACCCGACCATCGAGTTCCTACGCTCGATGGAACTGCCCGATGGCGTCACGATGCTGGTGGGCGGACAACCGGCGATTCAGAAGGACAGTATCGACGCGCTGCTGAGCCGGATGCCGCTGATGATCGGACTGGTGCTGCTGGTCACGACGCTGCTGATGTTCCTGACCTTCGGATCGCTGGTGCTGCCCATCAAGGCAGCGCTGATGAGCGCGCTGGGACTCGGGTCCACCCTCGGTATCCTGACTTGGATCTTCGTCGACGGTCATGCCGCGCGCCTGTTGAACTTCACGCCCCAGCCGATCATGTCGCCGGTGCTGGTGCTGATCATCTCGATCATCTACGGTCTGTCGACCGACTATGAGGTCTTCCTGATGTCGCGCATGGTCGAGGCGCGTGCCACGGGGGCGAGCACCACCGAGGCGGTCCGGATCGGTACCGCGCAGACCGGTCGCATCATCACCGCGGCGGCACTGATCCTGCTGGTCGTCACCGGCGCGTTCGCGTTCTCCGACCTCGTGATGATGCAGTACATCGCCTACGGCATGATCGCAGCGTTGTTCATCGACGCGACGGTGCTGCGCATGCTGCTCGTTCCGGCCACGATGAAACTTCTCGGCGACGACTGCTGGTGGGCGCCTGCCTGGATGAAGAAGGTGCAGGAGAAGATCGGGCTCGGCGAACCGATCCTCGACGACGAGCGTGTCGGCGGCGACCTCGTCGACCTGGTCAAGACCACTCCGATCACCGACCCGGTGACCATGCAGATGGCCGCGGTCGCCGCCCCGAACAAGGTGCCGCGTAAACCGCGCAGGCCGCGCACCGTCGAGGAGATCGAGGCCGAGGCGCCGACCCGGCGGTTCGACCGGATGCCGCCTGCGGCAGCGCCCGCACCTTCTACACCACAGGCGCCCGCACCCCTGGATCCGACCCGGCCGCGACCGACACCGCCAGTGAATTCCCTACCCACACAGGGAGATCACCCCCGTCCGTGGACCTTGCCCGGTCCGCGCTCCGCGCCGCCCGAGCAGGGCGACCCGCGACCGCCGTCGACGTCCGCGATTCCGCATGATCCGACAGGCTCGCGTTCGAATCCGTCCGCAGGCCTGACGTGGGAGCCGAACGGGCCACGCGGAAGTGCCCCCTCGACGCCCACACCGGACAACGGCCCGCGCCCCATCACGCCGTCGGTCCTGCCACCCGAACCACGGTCGACCCCGACGGTCGCGGCCGAACCGGAGCCGCAACCGTTCTCGGACACCGCGCCAGAACCGCACCCGCATTCAGGCACTGCATCAGAACCGCACCGACACTCGGATACCGCACCAGAACAGCACCGACACTCAGGCATCGCGCCGGAACGGCACCGGCTCTCGAGCACCGCACCGGGACCGCTCTCGGACCTCGCACAGGTTCCGACCGTCGAGTCGGGCATCGCGCACGTCCCGGCGGTCGATGGGGCGCCGCGGTCGGCTACCACGCCGCCGGATCCTCGGCCACCCATTACCCCGGGCGACGCCACCAGTAGTCCCACCCATCACGCGGCACCCAACGCCGAGCCGACCGAGGAATCCGCTGCCGGCCCGGACAGCAACCGCAGCAGCATCGAGAACTGGATGGCCGAACTCCGCTCCTCCCGCCGCCCCATCGGCAAGCCCGACGAAGGCCGCCACCATGGCGGCGACGGACGCACGGTCAGCGTGAACGAACTGCTGCGCCGCCGCGATCGCGAGTGAACAACCCCCGAAAGGCGAAAGGCCGCGGCACGCGATCGAGTGCACAGACTCAGCGGTGCTGCAACGGCCATCCGCAGAAACGCAAACGTGCTGCGGCCGCGGACGAATTCGTTTCGCGCGCTGGTCGCGACGCCGTTGGACACCGTCGTGGCGGTCACACCGTAGAGCCCGGCGATGCTAGCCGCAATACCGTTCAGTTAATGGCTGGGGCGGTATTGTGTCGGTGTGCCTCGTGGTGGATGGGTGAAGCCGGAGTCGGATCGTCGGCTGTCGGATTTGGTGTCGGTGGGGTTGTTGACCAGGGTTTTCCCTGCTGATGTGGTGGATGATGTGGGATGATGTG
>NZ_JBFRFQ010000028.1:0-83440 GCF_052114905.1 Nocardia sp. 2TAF39 | reverse complement strand
GCCCACCGGCACGATCACCGCGTTCTTCACCGCCTGCGCCTTCACCAAACCCAAAACCTCGGTCCGGAAATCCTCCAACCGATCCGACCACCGCAAACCACCACGCGCCACCGAACCGAAACGCAAATGCACACCCTCCACCCTGGGGGAGTACACGAAAATCTCGAACTGCGGCCTCGGCTTCGGCAACTCCGCAATCGCATGCGGCTCCACCTTCACCGAGACGTAGTCGCGCGACATGCCTTCGGCGTCGGTCACGTAGTAGTTGGTGCGCAGTGTCGCCTTGATCAGGCCGAGAATCGCGCGCAGGATGCGGTCCGCATCCAGGCTGACGACCTCGTCGATCCGGCCGTGCAGCTGGGTCTCCAGCCCGGAAGCATGCTCGGCGGAGACGGTGTCCGGATCGAAGCGCGCCGCGAACAATTCGACGAACAGCCGCGCGACATCCGGATAGGTGAGCAGCACGCGGCAGATGTTGGCCTGACTATACGGAAAACCGGTCTGCTGCAAATACTTCGCGTAGGTGCGCAAAATCGAAACGGCACGCCATGGCAGCCGGGCGCGCAGCACGAGCTCGTTGAGACCGTCGGCCTCGGCGCGGCCATACCAAACTGCCTCGACTGCGCCGATGAACCGCTCGCGCAGTCCGCGCACCTCCGACTCCAGCACATCAGCACGCTTGGAGGATTCGAGCAGCTCCGCGTCCAAATCTCGGTCCAGCGAGCTGCGCAGCAGTTCGGGCCGAGCCAGCAAACCGAAGTCGTATATCCACCGTTCACCAGTGGCGCCCCCGGCACCGTCCGGCGGCGTCTCCAGCTCGATCTGGTACGGCCGCTCGTCCACCACCTCGACGCCCAGGCTCTGCAGCACCGGGAGCACCTGACCCAGCGAGATCCCGCTGCCGCCGATGTAGAGGGTGAAGCGCCACGAACCCGGCTCCGACTCCGCTTTGCGGTAGAGGTGTTGGTCGATGCCGCCGTCACGCAGCCGTTCCAGGCGCACGATGTCGGCAAGGGCGCGGTCGGAGGCGAAGTCCTGCTTGTAGCCCTCGGGGAAGGCTTCCGCGTAGCGCTGCACCACGGCAGGGTCGAGCACCGTCGACGTGCTCGCCGCGTCGTTCAGGTGGTCTTCCCAGGTCCGGCTCGCCTCGGCGAGCAGGTTCTGGAGACGCAGCCGGTTGGCTTCGGAGGTGTCTGCGGCAGGCGGTGAGTGGCGCGTGACACCGAGCTCGGCTTCGGGCATGCGTACCGTGAAATACACACGCGCCAAATCGCTTTCGCCCACCCGCGCGGAGTAGTCGATGGAGGCACCACCCAGTTCGCGGACCAGGATATCCTGCATCTCCAGCCGCACCCTGGTGGTGTAGCGGTCGCGCGGGAGGTAGACCAGGCAGGCGACGAAACGTCCGTAGGTGTCCGCCCGCAGAAACAGCCGCACCTGGCGGCGCAGGCCCACGTTCAGCACGGCGGCGGCGGTGCGGCGCAGCGTCTCGGCATCGGAGGAGAACAGTTCGGTCCGCGGGAAGGACTGGATGACCTCGAGCATCGCCTGACCGGAAAACGACTCCAGGTCGAACCCGCTCTCCTCGATCACCGAACGCACCCTGCGCTCGATCACCGGGATTTCCAGCACGTTCTCGTGCACGGCGGTGACGGTGAAGACGCCGATGAACAGATGCTCGCCGATGATCGTTCCGGTCTCGTCGAAGTCGGCGACGCCGACGAAGTACGGGTACACCGAGCGGTGCACGGTGGCGGGGACCAAACCCTGGGTCAGCATGAGCAGCGGCCGATCGCCGCCGTTGACCGGCACCTGGAAATCGGTGCCGACGTCTGGACGAAGCACGCCCAGGCAGGTGCCGGGCAGGGCGTTGGACGTCTCCTGCCCCTGGTCGCTGCTCAGGCGGTAGCGGGCGTAGCCGAGCACGGTGAAGTTTCCATGTGCCAGCCAGCGCAGGAGGTTGGCCGTGTCGACGAGGTCGGTGGCACCGAACGGTGCGGTCCCGGATTTCGCGGCGTGCTCCAGGTCTTCGGCCAGCCTGCTCTGCACGTCCTTGATGGCCTCGGTGTCGCCGATCACCTGTCGCACGTCGGCGACCACGTCCGGCATGGCGGCTTCCACCTTGGCCAGCAACGCCGGACTGGTCGACGGGTGCAGTTGCACGTGCATCCACGATTCACTCAGCCCGGTCGGGCCGGTGCCGTCGACCTCATGCGCGACGGCGTGCGTCAACCGTCCGTCCGCGTCCCTCTCGACCTCGAAGATCGGATGGATCACCTCGCTCACGCTGACGCCGATCCGGCTCAGGGATGAGCTGACCGATTCGACGAGCAACGGCATGTCATCGGTGACGAGCTGTACCGCGGCACCGATGCCCGAGCCGTCGTCCTGGTGGTACACCCGCACCAGGGCGCGACCGGCGGGACGCGTCATCGCCAGCTCGGTGTGCCGGCGGAAAATCTGAGTGATCCCGGTGATCGCACAGTCCACATCGCCCGCGTCGACGTGGCGGAAGTACGCCTCCTCGAGCGTCGCGAGGTCGCCGCGCAATGACTGCGGCAAACTCGCAGCCCACGCCGCGCTGGACAATTCGGACGAGACGGTCATTTTTTCGCCAACTCCCTCGGATATCGGTTCCGTAACAAAGTGACGCCGGTCCGAGAGTAGCTGTGCGCCGAAGACGCGGGGGTGAATTCCCTTCCGATCCCCGGGTGTTCACCACAACCACGGTATTCGCCGCTCGTTTGCCAAGTTCGAATAGATGACCTCGGCTCAGTACAAGATCGGACCGGCGAACGTCAGGTGAGCGTGAGAGGTCGTATCCGCGGCGGCCACGGCGCCGCATCGGTACCTCCGGTCAGCTCGGCCAATACGTCGGCGGTCGGGGCCACCGATTGCTCGAACTGCGCCTGCGCATTCACATCTCCCACCCTAGCGAGCTACGCGCGGGTAGGTGTCACTCCCGTTCCGGGTTGCCGATGTCATTTGGCGGCGGCACGTTCCCGGCGCGGCCGTACACGGGGTTTCCCCCGAGGACTTCGGGTTTCGGCGCTTCGGCGGGGCGGTGCGGAAATAGCCCCGCCCCACCAGGGCAGAACTCAGCCGCGGGTCAGCTTGCGGTGCGTAACTCGGTGTGGGCGAGCCGCTTCCAGGCCGAGGCGCTCGATCTTGTTGGCCTCGTACGCCTCGAAGTTGCCCTCGAACCAGAACCACTCGGCCTCATTGTCGGAGTTGCCCTCCCACGCGAGAATGTGGGTGCAGGTGCGGTCGAGGAACCAGCGATCATGGGAAATCACCACGGCACAGCCCGGGAACTGCTCGAGGGCGTGCTCCAGCGAACCAAGGGTTTCCACGTCGAGGTCGTTGGTCGGCTCGTCCAGCAGGATCAGATTGCCGCCCTGCTTGAGGGTCATCGCCAGGTTCAGGCGGTTGCGCTCACCACCGGAGAGCACGCCCGCGGGCTTTTGCTGGTCCGGGCCCTTGAAACCGAACGCGCTGACGTAGGCGCGCGACGGCATCTCCTGTTGGCCGACCTCGATGAAGTCCAGCCCGTCGGAGACCACCTGCCAGACCGTCTTCTTCGGGTCGATGCCCGCACGGTTCTGGTCGACGTAGCTCAACTTGACCGTCTCGCCGACCTTCACGATGCCGCTGTCAGGCTGCTCGAGCCCGACAATGGTCTTGAAAAGTGTGGTCTTACCGACACCGTTCGGGCCGATGACGCCGACGATGCCGTTACGCGGCAGGGTGAAGGAGAGGTCCTTGATCAGCTGACGGTCGCCGAAGCCCTTGTCCAGGTGCTCGACCTCCACAACCACGCTGCCCAGGCGCGGTCCCGCAGGAATCTGGATCTCCTCGAAATCCAACTTCCGCATCTTCTCGGCCTCGGCCGCCATCTCCTCGTACCGGCCGAGGCGGGCCTTGTTCTTGGCCTGGCGGGCCTTGGCGCCGGAACGCACCCAGGCGAGTTCTTCCCTGAGCCGCTTCTGCAGCTTCTGGTCCTTCTTGCCCTGCACCTCGAGGCGCTCGGCCTTCTTCTCCAGATAGGTGGAGTAGTTGCCCTCGTACGGATACGCGCGGCCGCGATCCAGTTCGAGGATCCACTGCGCCACATTGTCCAGGAAGTACCGGTCGTGGGTGACCGCGAGCACGGCGCCCTGGTACTGGGCCAAGTGCTGCTCGAGCCAGTTCACGCTCTCGGCGTCCAAGTGGTTGGTCGGCTCGTCGAGCAGCAGCAGATCGGGCTTGCTCAGCAGCAGCTTGCACAGTGCGACCCGGCGGCGCTCACCACCGGAGAGGTTGGTGACCGGCTCGTCCGGCGGCGGACAGCGCAGCGCGTCCATGGCCTGCTCGAGCTGGGAGTCCAGGTCCCAGGCGTCGGCGTGGTCCAGATCCTCCTGCAACTTGCCCATTTCCTCCATGAGCTCGTCGGAGTAGTCGGTGGCCATGAGCTCGGCGATCTCGTTGAAGCGGTCGAGCTTCAGCTTGATCTCGCCGAGCCCCTCCTCGACGTTGCCGCGGACGGTCTTCTCCTCGTTCAGCGGGGGCTCCTGCTGAAGGATGCCGACCGTGGCGCCGGAGGCGAGGAACGCGTCGCCGTTGTTGGGCTGGTCCAGTCCGGCCATGATCTTCAGCACGCTGGATTTACCCGCGCCGTTCGGGCCGACGACGCCGATTTTCGCGCCGGGAAGGAAGTTCAAGGTGACGTCGTCGAGCACGACTTTGTCGCCGTGCGCCTTGCGAACCTTCTTCATCTGATAAATGAACTCAGCCATAAGGGTGAAGCCTATCGGTGCGAGAGATGAGGAGACGAAGCAGAGCTACCACTACCGCCGGGACGAAAGACCATTGCGATCACGCGTCGACGGGCTCGGGTTCACTGCTGCGGGACGGTACCGAAGAGACTGCCGCGACATTCTCCCCCAGCCCGTCGCCGGCCGACGCCCGACTTTCAGCGCTCTGGTGCTCCGAAGTATTCCGCGACGCCGAGTCCGACCATCGCGTCACCTGGGCGGCACAGCGGGACAGGTCAGGTCCGACCGCGACGGCACGCATCTCCAGATCCCGGCGCTCCACGCCGTCCTTGCTCCGGTACTCGTGCGAGCGCAGCTGTCCGTGCGCGATGATCGGATCGCCGCGGCGCAGGGACGCATCGACACCGGCCACCAGCCTGCGCCAGCAGCTGACGGTGAGGTACAGCGTGCCGTTGTCCACCCACTCCCCCGTCGTGTGATCCAGTCGGCGGGAATTGCTCGCCATCCGGAATGTGACCACCTGGTCGCCATTGGTCAGATCCCGCTTGACCGGATGGGTCACGACAGTTCCGATCACGGTCGCATTCGCCTCGTACATGATTACGCCCCTTCACATTTGGACCCGGGCCTACCCGGACGTGTCCTCCCCCTCCAGGAGGGCACCTCCAGCGTGCGCCGAAGCTGGGCGCCTCGGGCGACCAGATCCGAGAATGTGGACAACTTTCCAACCTGTGAAGGGCGGGATTTTCACCTGTGGCGCTGCGTGGTCCGAACCGCACAACAGGCGGCTGATCCGATGACACTCACGCGTATCGGCGCAGCGATGCGCACCCGACACACTGACCAAGGGCCCGGCGCCGAAGTCCGGGAGCCACCGGACCGAGCGATCGACTGTCGAGCCCGCGCGACCACAGACCAGCCGACCGTCGCCGGCGACGTACACGACGTCGTCAGAGGACCGCCACGTCGGTGTTGGCTCCGCACAGCACGACGACCGGGCGTTCGTCGGGCCCCGGGACATAGGCTCCGCTCTGGATGGCGGCCAGCGCCGCGGCGCCGGTCAACTCGACGAGGATGCGGAACTCCCGCCACAGGTAGTCCCGCGCCGCCACGATCGCGTCGTCGGTGACCAGCAGTGAACGCACGCCATAGCGTCGGGCGATGTCAAGGGCGATGTCGCCGATCCTCGTGGCGCCCGGCGAATCCGTGGCAAGGCGAGGCCCTCGGACGTCCACCGGGCGGTTCGCATCCAACGCGGCCTGCAGGGTGGGACTGCCCTCCGGCTCGACCCCGATCACCTGCTGGCGACGGCCCAGCGCGGCCGCGATCCCGGCGACCAGTCCGCCGCCGCCCACTGCGGCGAGCACCGAAGGCCGCCCGCGCACCTGTTCTTCGAGTTCCAGCCCGACTACACCGGCGCCGGCGACCACCGCGGGCAGGTCGTACCCGTGCAATCGCAGCGCGCCGCGTTCCGCGGCGAGCTCGACGGAGTGGCGCAGCGCCTCGGCATAAGTCGCTCCATACCAGAGCACTTCGGCGCCGTGCGACCACATCGCGGCGACCTTGGTGTGTGGCGCCGTCTCCGGAACGACCACGGTGCAGGACTTGCCGAGCCGAGCGGCCGCCAAGGCTGCGGCGATGCCCGCGTTCCCGCCGGAGGCGATCACGACCTGATCGGTGCCATCCCCGGACTCCAGCAGCGCGTTGAAAATGCCGCGCACCTTGAACGTACCTCCGTGCTGGAGGTACTCGAGCTTCATCGTCACACGCACCGGACCGGATGGGCTTGCCACGGAGGTGTGGAAGACCGGCGTCTTGCGGACCTGCCCGGCCATTCGTCGTCGTGCGGATCGCACGTCCGGCCGTTCCACCCGCCCGACCGGTCTGTGCTGGGAGACCGTGCTGGCGCATTCATTCACTTACGCAGTTCTCCATCTCGCTTGGCCAGTTCGGCGAACATCGCGTTGTGCGCGGCGAGGGCGGCGTCGTGGTCGCGTTCGGCGGCCCGATCGGTCCGCTGTGCCAGCCGCTGATCACTGCGGGACCATTGGATCAGCAGGGCAAGCATCACCACCACCAGCGGCACCTCTCCGCTGGCCCAGGCCAGGCTGCCGCCGGTGCGCTGGTCGCCGAGCAGGTCGGCGTTCCAGCCGATCCCGAGGCCGCGGTAGAACCAGCCGCCGAGCACCGTGGTCATGCTCATCAGCGCGATACCGAAGAACGCGTGAAACGACAGCGATCCGAACACCATGCCGAGCTTGGTGAGCGGTTGCACCTGCCGAGGTTTGGGGTCGATGCCGATCACCACCCAGTAGAACAGGTAGCCGCTGAGCAGGAAGTGCACGTTCATCATCAGGTGCGCCGCATGCGAGTCGGCGAACGAATCGAAGATGCCGCCCAGGTACAGCGCGTAGAAACCGCCGACGAAGATCACCGCCGCCACGATCGGGTGGGTCAGGAAGCGCGACACCGGGTTGTGCACCGCGGCCAGGAGCCATTCCCGCGGCCCTGGCGCACCGCCGCGGCCGGCCGGCGGGAGCGCCCGCAGTGCCAGCGTCACCGCGCCGCCCAGCGCGAAGAGGATCGGCGCCAGCATCGACAGCGCCATGTGCGCCCCCATGTGCACGCTGAACATCGCGGACGAATACCGGCCGACTCCGGACGAGGTCGCCACCAGCAGCACAACGCAGCCGGACAGCCAGGCGGCGGTCCGCCCGACCGGCCACGCGTCACCGCGTGCACGCAGCCGCCGTACGCCCAGGAGATACAGCACAGCAAGCACGATCGACAGCGTTCCGAAAATCAGGTCGAAGCGCCAGTCGAACAGCAACCGCGCGAGTGTCGGAGGTCCGGCCAGGTTGTAGCCGAGTTCGACTTCCGACGGTGTCGGGACCGTCTTCGGCGGTGGCGGCGGAGTGCGGCCGAGCCCAACCGCGAGACCCATGGTCGCCGCGAAAATCAGCACCTCGACACCGGCGAAGCGGACGAGCGCCGCACGAGCGCCGGGGTCCGCCGCGAGCGCGGGCAGCGCGGCGCGCCGCTGCAGGTAGCCGAACACACCGAGCAGGATCAGTGCCACGGCCTTGGCCAGCACCAATCGGCCGTAGGTCGTGGTGAACAACTCGTCCAGCGGCACCCGCACCCAGGAGTTGATCACGCCGCTGGCTCCGATCACGACGAACGCGATCGTCGCGGTCAGCGAGAAGCGGCGAGCGGCAAGATCGGTGCCCGCGCCGCCACGCAGCGCGTGCGCCAGCACCGCGAACAGACCGCCGACCCAGATGGCCGACGAAACCAGGTGCAGGATCAGGCTGTTGGTGGCCACATCGTGCGAACCGCCCGAGGACGAGTGTCCGGTCAACGCCAACGGCATCATCGTGACGATCGACGCCCCGAACAGCACCGGCGTCCAGCCCCAGCGCAACGCCAGCCTGCACCCGACCGCGACGATCAGCGCGAAAACCACCGTCGTGCGCCAAGCGCCCGCCAACGCGATCTGGTCGATCGCCCGCCACAGTTCTTCCGGCCACAGGTTGTCGCCCACCGGCTGTCCTGTGGTGTCAGACACAGTCAGCGGCACGAGCAGCGCCGCGCAGGACGCCCAGACCACCGCGAAATTCGACGCCCGGCGCACCGCGCGGTACCCGCCGACATCAAGCAGACCGTTCGGCTGTGGCGAGACGAGGAATGCCGCGAACAGCAGCGAGCCGACCGTCAGCGCCGCCGACAGATCGGCGAGCGCCCGCACTGCGGGCAGTCCGTAAGTGGTCAGCGAGCCCGGGTCGGGGATGCCGAGCAGACTGAGCGCCTGCGCCGCCGACAGCCCGACCACCAGCGCCGCGACCACGGCTGCGATCGCGCCGGCCAGCGCGGTCACCGTCGCGAACGTCGCCCCGGACCGAGCGACCTCGGATTCAGGAGTGCCGGACGGGGCCTGAGCTGACGACATACGACTGAGCGTAGTTCGGCAATACATCCGTGGCCCGGTCGGGTTTCGGCCGATATCCTGGGCGCGGAGCACCAGAGTCGCACCGAGTACCGTCGACGGATGGGTGGAACGTTCCTGACGCCGAGAACCCAGAGACCTGGACGGTCGCTATGATTGCGGCGCTGGACAGCACGGCCATTGTCGGCCATGGTGGAACCCGCTGCCTCCGTAGCTCAGTTGGATAGAGCAAGGGCCTTCTAATCCCTAGGTCGCAGGTTCGATTCCTGCCGGGGGCGCGAGCCCCGCTCTGACCCGGTAATGCTCCGGGTCAGAGCGGGGTTACCCGAACTGCACAGTGCTCAAACACCTAGCACTGCCGCGGGCATGACCGGGTGGCCGAACTCCCCTTGGTCGCCGCTCACGAGGGCTCCCTGGGAAACACGGTCCCGTCCTGTTTGGTGCGTCGACGAGACCACGGGTGGGTGCTGGATCTGCGTGGGGGGCGTTCCTCGGACGAGAAGGCGTCCATGAGCCGGCCGGGCATCGCCGGCATTCCTGGCATACCCGGTGTAGTGGGCATGGTGGAGGTGCCGTTGTGCCACGGCGTGGACGCGGGCGCGTCGATGTTGTCCAGGTGACCGGTGGTGGAACTGTTCCCAGCGGGATCGACCGTCCACGGCGTGTGCCCGCCGGCGATCGGCTCGGACGCCGATCCCGCTTCCGGTGTCGATCCCGAATCCGGTGTCGATCCCGAATCCGGTGTCGATGCCGAATCCGGTGTCGATGCCGAATTCGGTTGCGCGGGTGAGGCCGGCCGATGTTCGAGTTCGGTCGGATCGTCGGTAGGAGCCGTACCCGGCAGGTCACCGGGCGGCGTGGCCGAGTCCGCGGGCGCGGGCGCAAGCTGCTGGCCGTCGGTCACGACCGGCGGCGCGGCCGCGAAGTCGATGACGGCTGGGTCTTTTCCGACCGTGCCGCGCCCCTGCTCGACACTGATGGAATCCGAGGTCGGGTAGTCCGGTCCATCTCCCAGGAGACGGCTGTTGTCGTGGTTCGCTCGACCGTCGACGTGCTCATCGAACCGAAGCGCACTCATCCTGTCGGTCTGCACCGCCATTTCCGCGGCTGATTGTGCGCCGTCCACGAAGCCTTTGACTTCTCGGTGCATCAGCTCGCCGGCGGACTCACCGACACCAGCAAGCCGAGTGACCAGCTCCTCGGTGACAGAGTTGACGGTCGGGCCCGCTTCTCCGAAGTCGAACTCGAAAGCCATGTCAGCACGGTTCCATTTCGGCCGCCTGTACGCCGTCCAGCTACTCCCCCGGTTGGGAATTGTGGCAGTGGCATCTTCGGGCTGCCGCACCGGATGCAGCGAACAGACGCGCGCGAGCTTCGGGCCTACGCAACGGCCGAACCGCTACGAGCCGTTCAGATAGGCCAGCACTGCCAGTACCCTGCGGTGCCCACTGTCGGTAGGCGGCAGATCCAGCTTGAGGAAGATGTTGCCGATGTGCTTGCTGACCACTCGCTCGGTGACGACCAGGGTTTTCGCGATAGTCGCGTTGTCATGTCCTTCGGCCATCAGCTCGAGGACATCACGCTCCCGCGGAGTCAGCGAGTCCAGCGGCGAGTCCCGGCGGCGCGTGAGCAGTTCGGTCACCACCTCGGGGTCGAGTGCGGTACCGCCTGCAGCTACGCGTTCCAGCGCGTCCAGGAACTCGTCGACCCGGCCCACGCGGTCCTTGAGCAGATAACCGAGCCCGCCCGCACCGCCGCCGAGCAGTTCGGAGGCGTAGGACTGCTCGACATATTGCGACAGCACGAGCACCGGCAGACCCGGAATCTCCTTGCGCGCCGCGAGTGCGGCGCGCAAGCCCTCGTCGCGGAACCCGGGTGGCATTCGGACGTCGAGCACCGCGACGTCGGGCTGATGCTGCACGATGGTGGGCAGCACCTCGGGCCCGGTACCCGCGACCGCCACGACTTCGTGTCCGGCGGATGTGAGCAGTAGGACGAGTCCTTCCCGCAGCAGGGCGTTGTCCTCGGCAATCACCACACGCATGGCAGCTCCGCTTCGATCAGGGTCGGGCCCCCCGGGGGGCTGTTCACGGTGAGGGTCCCGTCGAGAGCAGCGACCCGGCGGTACATCCCGAGCAGTCCGGATCCGCCCGGCTCCGGCCCAGATCCGGCACGGGGAATCTCCGCACCGCCCTGGCCTTCGTCACGCACCACCACCCGCAACCCTGCATCGGTACGGGTGAGGAACACCGCGGCCCGGTCTGAGCCGCTGTGCTTTGTCGCATTCGTCAACGCCTCTGCGACAACGAAATACGCTGCTGCCTCGACGGCCGCCGGGGCTCGTGGTTCAACGGCAACGGCATCGGTGTCCACAGTGACCGAGAGTCCACTACTGGCGGCCAACGCCTGTACCGCGCCGGCCAAGCCGCGGTCGGTGAGGATCGGCGGATGGATGCCGCGCACGACATGTCGCAGCTCGGCCAACGCATGCTCGGCTTGTTCCTGCGCCTCTTCCAGCAGCTTGCGCGCGGCCGGCACGTCGGATTCGACGACGCGTTTAGCCAGGCCGATCCGCATCGACAGCGCTACCAGCCGCGCTTGTGTTCCGTCGTGCAGATCGCGCTCGATCCTGCGTAGCTCGGCGGCGTGCGCGGCGATCGCGCCGGCCCGGGTCGAGGTCAGTGCCTCGACCCGCTCGACGAGCAGTGCCTTCGGTGGCGGTCTCAGTAGGGCCTGCGACCAGACGGCGTCCAGGTCGGCCACACGGCCGATGAGAGGGAGGACTACCGCTGGTCGGCCGAGCAGCCCGCACCGAACGCCATCGACAGGCAGACCCACCAACCACAGCGGCACCGACAGATAGCCCAGACAGCCGTAGAAGTAGTAGGCCACCATCCATCGCAGATCCGTGTAGGTAGTGGGGTCGTGCGCGACCGCGCGCAAGCTCTCCCCTAGCGGGCCGTCGATCGACCGATACACCTCCGGGAGCTCCTGGCCGGTCCATGCCGCCACCTTGCGACGCTTCGCTCCAGCGAATCGGCGTACCAAGAGCACCGCAATCGGCACCATGGCGATCCCGACTACCGCGAGCGCACCCACAACCGCGAGCAACAGCACGGCAATGAAGAGGTACGAACCGAAGGCCAGTGCCGCGGCCCCGACCAGGTACCGCGTGGCCCGCGCCGCCTGCCGCACCGTTTCCCGCATGTCGATCAGATTATGCGCAGCTCCGGCCACACACGGGTGAGCAGCCGCCACTGTTTTGGGGTAGCCAGCTACACCATTGATTCGGGACTGCACTCTCTCGCGGTGACGGTTCGGCGGCGAGATCGTTGAGGGCGACAGTTCACCACCCGCGAATCCAAAGGAAAACGTTGTGAAGTCGCTGCGCTCGTCCAAGCCCGTGCTCTGGTTCCTGTTCCTGTTCAATCTCGCCGTCGCCCTGGCCGTCGGCTTCGAATCCGTCGCCAACAGCCTCGGCCTCGACACCACCCAGCAGATCCTGACTTGTGCCGGTATGGGTCTGGTCTCGCTGGGGGCCGGCGCAGGCCTGCTTCGGCGCCGTCTGCAGACCGCCTGAGACGAACCCGAAGTTCCATCGCCCGGAAACAGAGGGGATTCCCCATGAACACTCCCGCCCATGTACTGGTCGTCGGCGCCTCCGTCGCTGGACTTTCCACCGCAGAAGCCCTGCGGCGCAACGAATATCAGGGTGCCATCACCGTCCTGGGCGCCGAACCCGAACTGCCCTACGACCGGCCGCCGCTGTCCAAGCAGGTCTTGGCCGGGCTATGGGCACCCGAACGGACCCAGCTGCGACCACCGACCGCGCTGTCCGAACTGGACGCCGACTTCATCATCGCTGACCCGGCTGTCGGCCTCGATACCGCGACACGCACCATCTACACCGCCTCCGGGCGCGCCCTCAGCGCCGACGCCATCGTGATCGCCACGGGAGTCCACCCCCGAACCCTGCCCGACACCGCCGAATTGACCGGTGTCCACGTGCTGCGCACGCTCGAAGACGCACTGGCGCTGCGTGCGGACCTGCTCAGGTCCGAGCGACTCGTCGTCGTCGGGGAGGGCGTGCTCGGCGCCGAAATCGCCGCCACCGCAACCACTCTCGGACTAAACGTGACGATGGCCGGCCCGCAGCCGACACTCATGGCCGCCCAGCTCGGTCCGATGGTCGGGAGTCTGCTCGGCGAGTTGCACACCGAACACGGCGTCCGTTTGCGACTGGGCACCGCGGTCGAGGGTTTGACCAGTCGCCGGGGCCGCGTCGCGGGAGTCCGCCTCGGCACCGGCGAGGAACTGCCTGCCGACACGGTCGTCGTGGCGATCGGAGCCGTACCGGCCACCAACTGGCTCACCGGCAGCCTGACGGTGGACAACGGACTGGTGTGCGACTCCCGCTGCCGCGCGGCAGCGGGTATCTATGCCGTAGGCGATGTGGCCCGCTGGTACCACGAGCGACTCGGAACGCTGATTCGCCTGGAAAACCGCACCAACGCCACCGAGCAGGCAGCCGCCGTCGCCGCCAACATCCTCGGCGCCGACCAGGCGTACTCCCCCATCCCCTACTTCTGGACCGACCAATTCGACGCCAAGATCCAAGTCCACGGCACGCTGCCGGCCGACGCCGAGGTGTCCATCACGGAAGGCAACCCGCAGGCCCGTCGCTTCGTCGCCAGCTACCGCGTCAACGGCCATGTCACCGGCGTCGTCGGCTGGAACATGCCGAAACAGACTCGCCTGCACCGCCAGGACCTCGCCGACGTCCATATCGGACTCGTACCGGCAGTGCGGTGACCGGAACCGAACCGACCCAGCCGACATCGACGAATTACGGAGGATCTCATGAAGGTAACCATCGACGAGGACAAGTGCGTCGCCTGCGGGCAATGCGTGGCCGTCGCCCCAGACGTATTCGACCAACGTGACGAGGACGGCATCGTCATCCTGCTCGACGAAAACCCACCGGTGGAGCGGGCTCCCACCGTCCGAGAGGCAGCCGCGGTCTGCCCTGCCCTCGTCATCACGGTCGTGGAATCGCCACCCGCAAGACCGCCGCGCACCACTTTCCATCCGTCGAAGGAGACATCGTGACCGACACGCCGACCATGCATGCACCCACCGCACTGCCCGAATTCCCGATGGCCCGAGCCACCGGGTGCCCGTTCAACCCGCCTTCCGAACTGCGCGCATTGCAGGCCGCGAGCCCCCTGTCGAAGGTGCGGATCTGGGACGGCACCACACACTGGCTGGTGGCCGGGCACGCCGCGCAGCAGGCACTGCTGTCCGACCCTCGGATCAGTGCCGACGAGCGACGCGCCGGCTTCCCGCACCAGAACCTGAGCATGGCCGAATCCGTGGAGCATCGGCCGCTGACCATCTTCAACTCCGACGCCCCCGACCACAGCCGCTTTCGCCGCCTGATGACCTCCCCGTTCACCGTCAAGAAGGTCGAGGCGCTGCGACCGGCCATCCAGCAGATCACCGACGATCTCATCGACGCGATGCTGGCCGGGCCGAACCCGACCGACCTCGTCAAGGCACTGGCGCTGCCGCTGCCGTCGTTGATGATCTGCGAACTGCTCGGCGTGCCCTACGACGATCACCCGTTCTTTCACCGGCACGCCACCGTCTCCGTCGACCGCAACGCCACACCCGAGGAGAACATGCGATCCAGCACCGAGATTATGGAATACCTCGCCGAGCTGATCACCGATCGCCTGACCTCTCCCGGCACGGGGTGGGTCTCCGACATTGCCCAACGGGTCGACGCCGGCGAGCTCACCGTGCGCGAAGCCGCCCAGATGGGCGTCGTCCTGCTCATCGCCGGACACGAGACCAGCGCGAACATGATCGCCCTCGGCACGCTGGCGCTGCTGCGCAACCCCGACCAACTCGCCGTGTTCCGGGACACCGACGACCCCGAGATCATCGCCGACGGGGTCGAGGAGATGCTGCGCCACCTGTCCATCGCGCAGCACGGGCTGCGCCGAATCGCGCTGGCGGACATCGAAATCGACGGTCAGGTAATCCGTGCCGGAGAGGGCATCATCGTGGCCTTACCCGCCGCGAACTGGGACCCCGATGTCTTCGGCGAACCCGAACGGCTGGACCTGCACCGGCAGGCCCGTCAGCATCACGCCTTCGGGTTCGGGATTCACCAGTGCGTCGGCCAGCAACTGGCCCGCGTGGAACTTCAGGTCGTCTACGGAACCCTCTACCGCCGAATCCCCACCCTCCAACTGGCCACCACCATCGACCACATCGAATTCAAAGAAGAGTACTTCGCCTACGGCGTCCACGAACTACCCGTCACCTGGTAGTTCGCGAGCCACACCCCAGCATTCCACAGTTTCCGAATGAAAGGTTTGATCACCATGGCCAACGAATTGTCCGGAAAGGTTGCCGTCATCACCGGTGGTGCGTCTGGAATCGGCCGCGCAACCGTCGGTAAATTCGTGACGGAAGGCGCCCGTGTCGTCATCGCCGACATCAACTCCGAACTCGGTACGGCGGTGGCCGCCGAGTTCGGCCCGAACGTCCTCTTCAAAAAGACCGACGTCGCGAATTCGGGCCAGGTAGAGGATCTGGTCGCCTACACGGTGGCGAACTTCGGCGGGCTGCACATCATGCTCAACAACGCCGGTATCCCCGCCGCCATGCACGCCGATTTCCTGGACGATCCGCTCGATGATTTCCAGCGCCTGATGGCCGTCGACCTACTCGGCGTCATGCTCGGCACCCAGCACGCGGCCCGGCACATGGCGGACAACGGCGGCGGATCCATCATCAACACCACCTCGATCGGTGGAATCCAAGCCGGCTGCGGCGAACTGGTCTACCGTGCCGCCAAAGCTGGGGTCATCCACTTCACCAAATGCGCCGCCATCGACCTGGCCGTCCACGGAATCCGAGTGAACAGCATCGCCCCCGGAGCTATTCCGACACCCATTCTGTCGACCACCGTGGCACATCTTCCCGATAGCGAAAAAGCGACCCGGCAGCTCCGCGAGGTCATGAAATCCATTCGCCCGCTGCAACGAGAAGGCACCGCAGAGGATATCGCCGAGGCCGCTGTCTACTTCGGTGGCGACCGATCCGCATACGTCACAGGAACCGTACTACCCGTCGACGGTGGAATCGTCGCAGGCAATGCGGGGCGCGCCTTCGCCGATATCGAAGCGGAATGCCGGCAGACCGTATGAGAGCGGAGGATCAGTTCCGCATCGGCATCGGCATCGTCGCGGCGGACCGCCCCGAGTTGCACCATTGCCGGTTTCCAGTCGAGAGAACAAGATTCTCTTCCGGAACACAGGACGATCTCATACGTCGACAGATGCGCCACCCGCGAAGGTGCTGAGACCAGCTGTGATAGCCGCGATGTCAGACCGGCCTGGCGCTGATGCGTCTTGCCCTCGGCACCGACCGCCACGATTTCGCCGGCCGGTTCACGGCCGAGCACCACCGGCACCATCTGATCCGGGGCCAGCCCCTCGGTCTGCGCAGCGGCATTGCTCCACGCCGCGGGCATGCCGCCCCTGTGAATGAACGTCACGTCGGTGCCGCAGATCCCACACGCCCGGATGCGCACGGCCCATCCCTCGGCCCGGGAACGGGCCGAGGGATGTCCGCCACATCGACCTTGCCCACAGCACCGGTCCGCACGGACTTCATCGTCGTCGGCACGGTCAACTCGCCTTCTTCGAAAGGAGTGTCAGACATGCTCTGCCACAAGCATTTCGGCTTCTTCAGACCGCGCCGCGGAGGCTGCTCGCCGGACCGGGATGGTAGCGGCGACGGCCGCGGCGACCAGTGCGACACCACAGCCGATGAACAAACTGGTACGGAAGCCGTCCTCGGTCGGGATGCTGTGCCCGCCCACGGTCATGCTCATCTGCGCGAGCACCACGCCGATCACAGCGGCCGAGAACGAGGTGCCCACCGAGCGCATCAAGGTGTTGAAGCTGTTGGCGGACGCCGTCTCCGACAGCGGCACCGCAGCCATGATCAGCGCGGGCATCGCACCGTAGGCCAGGCCGACACCACCGTTGATGATGCAGAGCGAGATCAGCAGACCCCAGGTGGAGCCCATCAGCACGGTCGAGGCGCCGTAACCCAGCGCGATCACCAGCCCGCCCGCGATCAAGGTGACCTTCGGGCCGCGCATCTCCGACAGGCGGGCGCCCATCGGGGAAATCAGCATCATCATCAGGCCCGACGGAGCCATCCACAGACCCATCGCCATCATCGACTGCCCCAGGCCGTACCCGGTGGCCGTCGGCGCCTGCAGCAGCTGTGGCACGGTCAGCATCGCCGCGTACATCGCGACGCCGACGATCAGGGAGGCCGCGTTGGTCAGCAGCACAGGAGGCTGCGCGGTCACCCGCAGGTCGACCAGCGGGTCGGCGATGCGCAGCTCCCACCAGCCCCAGACCAGCAGCAGCACGATCGCCGCCACGAACAACGCCGGAATCGTGCCACTTCCCCAGCCCCAAGCGGCGCCCTTGGACACGGCCAACAGCAGACACACCAGCCCAGCGCCCAAACCCAGCGCGCCGACGATGTCGAAACTGCCGCTGGCCTTGATCGGCGAGTCCGGCACCACAACCCAAATCGCCACGGCGATAAGCGCGCACAAGACAGCGGAGGCCCAGAACAGCACTCGCCAGTTCGAATACTCGGCGACCGCCGAAGAGACCGGCAGCCCGAAGGCCGCGCCGATGCCGAGCGATGCGCTCAGCAGCGCCACCGCCGATCCCAGCCGTTCAGCCGGGAGCACATCACGCATCAGGCTGATCCCGATCGGCACGATGCCGACACCCATGCCCTGCAGGCCGCGGCCGACGATCATCGGCAGCACCGAGGACGACACCGCACAGACCACCGAGCCGGCGATCAGCGGCACCGTCGACAACAACAGAATGCGACGCTTGCCATATAGGTCGCCGAGCCGCCCGGCCACCGGCGTGGCTACCGCCGCCACCAGCAGCGTCGACGTCACCACCCACGACGCGTTCGACGCCGTCGTGTGCAGCAACTGCGGAAACTGCGCGATCAGCGGGATCACCACCGTCTGCATGATCGCCGCGGTGATGCCGGCAAATGCCAGCACTCCCACGATCCCGCCCGCCCGGGCGGATTCAGGCTTGTCCACACCAACCTCCAGAAGATCCCATGTCATCGGACGTGCATAATGCAATTAACAGGCAGTATGCATACACTATGCATACTGCACAAATCGACTGTGGCGAATTTCTCCTGTGGTATACCGGCACTCGCCTGCGATGCGAGGCCGCACAGGCCGACGAAAGGACAGCATGGACAAGCGCACAGACCAGGTCGAGTTCGAGGCCATGCTGCTCGGCCGCTACACGCTCAACCCGCACTATTCCCAGGAAACCGGCCTGCTGGAACGCAGCGCATACCTGCTGCTCAGTAGGCTCAGCATGGAGGGTCCGATGTCCATCGGACAGCTCTGCGACGCGTTCGGCCTGAACAGCTCGACCATCAACCGCCAGACCACCGCCTTGCTGCGTGCCGGGCTCGTCGAACGCATTCCCGACCCCGATGGCGGCATGGCCCGCAAATTCCGCATCACCACGAAGGGCCGGCGCCGGTTCGACACCGAACGCGCCACCAAGGTCGCGGGCCTCGACGACATCATGCAGGACTGGGCACCCGAAGACGTCGCCGACTTCGCCGGATATCTCCGGCGCTTCAATCGCGATATCGAGCACCGGCGCGGACAGCCGTGGCCGCGGCCCGAATCCGTGCGACCGGGCCACGCGAGCAGCTGACCGCATGATCACGGAAGCGACGCCGCCTCAGAACGGAATGAGATCGCCGCCCGCAAGTGGCGAACAAAGCGGCAAGGGCCGGCGTGCAGATCCACGGTGGGTACGGCTACATACGTGAAACCAAGGTCCCTCGCTTCTACGCGGATGCGAAGCTCCTCGAGATCGGTAAGGGAACCAATGAGATCCAGCGCAATGTGATTGCGCGACATGTGATCCGCTCGGTTCGCGCGTAGGGCTTCCACGCGCACCCTGCGGTCGGTAGGCTCGAATATTTGTGCGCGGCATACCGGAGGGGGACGGACAGCGTGCCGTCGGAAAACGATTTCGCAGCGCCGTCGTCGTCTACGCGCATCTTGTCGGTGCCGGATTTCGCAGACAGTCGCACTACAAGCTGGCGATGTTCGCCGGGCTGTTCACCAACTGCGTGTTCGGGTTCGTGCGTGCGTCGGTGCTGGTCGCCGCAGTGGATGCCACGAGCGATTTCGGCGGATACGACCAAGGCACGATCGGCGCCTACGTGTGGCTGTCGCAGGGGCTGCTCGGTGCGGTGCAGTTCACGGGGCTGGTCGGGGAGCTGGACGATCGGGTGAAGAACGGTGACATCGCGATCGATTTCCTGCGCCCGGTCGACATCCAATTCGGTTACCTCGCCGCGGATCTGGGCCGAGCCGCCTGCACTTTCCTGCCGCGTGGGATACCGAGCGTCCTGGTGGGCGCGCTCACGTTCGGGCTGGCGATGCCTGTCACGCCGGGCCCCTACCTGCTCGGCATGGTGAGTGTGCTGCTGGCCGTGGCAATTTCGTTCCTGTGCCGGTTCGCGGTGGCGCTGACCGGATTCTGGGTCGTCGAGACCCGCGGTATCCGCCAGCTGCACTACGCGGCCGCGACGTTTCTCGCCGGACTTTTCGTGCCGGTGCACATGTTCCCGTCCTGGCTGCGCACGATCGCGGAGGTCACGCCGTTTCCGTCAGTCATGCAGTCGCCGGTTGATGTGCTCTCGGGCCGGATCACCGGCGCGGAGGCATTCTCGGTAGTCGGAGTCCAGATGTTCTGGGTGCTGGTGATGGGGGTGGCCGGTCGCGTGCTGCTGATCGCCGGACGGCGCAGGCTGGAGGTGCAGGGTGGTTGAAGTCGACCCGCCCCGCGCCGGGTCGTGGTCGACGCCCTACCTGACGGTGCTGCGCTCCCGGATCCGCGCCCAGCGCAGCTACCGATTGTCCTTCGCCAGTGAGGTTTTCAGCGCTCTGGTAATGGGTGTCGTCGAGTTCGCCGAAGTGTGGGTGATCTTCCATACCGCCCGGGTGCTCGGCGGGCTGGACCTGGACGCGGGGCTGCTGCTGTTCGGGCTGAGCCATACGAGTTTCGCGCTGTCCCAGGTCCTGTTCGGCCACCTCGACACACTGCCGACGCTCATCAGGATGGGCCGGCTCGATGCCTATCACCTGCGGCCACAGCCCCTGTTGCTGCAGCTGATCACCAGCGACATCACGCTGCGCAGATTCGCCAGAGCCGCGGTCGCGATCGGGGTGCTCGGAATCGCTTTGGCACGCAACGACCTCGATTGGGGTCCGAGCACGACCGCGTTGCTCGCCACGACGGTGCTCGGCGGCGTCGCGATGTTCGGCGGCGTGTTCGTCTGCGCCGCCGGGCTGCAGTTCTATCTGATCGACGGTGCCGAATTCACCAACAGCTTCACCTACGGCGGCTCGTTCGCCGCGACGCAACCCGCGTCGGTGTTTCCCACGCCGATGAAGCTGCTGTTCGGTTTCGCCATCCCGGTCTCCTTCACCGCCTATCTGCCCACCATCGCGCTACTGCGGCTGCCCGGTCCGCCCCTGCTCCCCACCTGGCTGGCCTGGCTGTCTCCGGTCGCGGCGCTGTGGGTGTGGCTTCTCGCGTTGAGTTTGTGGCGGCTCGGCACACGGCACTATCAGGGAGGCGGCGGATGAGCACGGAGGGATCAGGGCAGTCGGACCCGATCGTCGACACCGAGGACCTGACAAGACAATTCACCCTCTACCGAAAGGAAGGCCGACGCTGGCTCCGGCGCCGCGAAACGCTCACCGCGGTCGACCGGTTGTCCTTCCGGATCGAGCGAGGCGCCGCCGTCGGCTACATCGGCGCCAATGGCGCGGGCAAGTCCACCACCATCAAGATGCTCACCGGGATCCTCGTGCCCACCTCCGGAACCGTCCGCACCTGTGGGCTCGACCCGGTGCGCCAGCGCCGGGAACTGGCCGGGCGGATCGGAGTGGTGTTCGGGCAGCGGTCCCAGCTGTGGTGGGATCTGCCGCTGCGCGAATCGTTTTCGATCCTTGCCGCGATCCACCGACTGGAGCCGGACAGCGCACGCAAGCGCACGCACGAGCTGGTCGAGCAGCTGGAAATGGCGGATACGCTCGACACGCCCGTGCGTCAACTTTCGCTCGGTCAACGGATGCGCGCGGAAGTAGCTGCGGCACTGCTGCATTCACCCGAACTCGTGATTCTCGACGAGCCGACCATCGGACTGGACGTGTTGTCCAAACAGCGATTGCGCGAGTTCCTCCGGGCCGAGCGCGCCGATCGCGGAACCACCCTGCTGCTCACCACGCACGACATGGGCGATATCGAAAGACTCTGCGACCGCGTGCTCGTCGTCGACCACGGCCGTCTGGTGTACGACGGGTCCTTGACCGGATTGGCGACCACCGTCGGTGCGAAGCGAGTGCTGGTGGTCGATTTGGCCGAGCCGACGCCGGACATCGACGACCTTCCCTCGGCTCGACTGCTGGCCAGCGAGGGCAACGGTATGCGGCAGCGGCTGGCCTTCGATCCGGAGAAGATCACGGCCGCACAGCTACTCGCCGCCGTGTCGGATCGTGCCGAAGTGCGGGACCTGTCGATCGAAGAACCCGAGATCGAGGACGTGGTCCGCCGAATATACGAATCCGCCCGCTGAATCAGCGGGCGGATTCGGTCGGAGCGACAGAATTATCGACGTTCACTGCGTTTCGCGCGCGCCCTGATCGAGGCGGAAGGGCGGATATTCGTCACGCATCAGGCTCGCATAGGCCTGGACCCGGATGAGCCAGCGGTTGATTCCCAACACGAAGTCGTACACCCCCTGCGGGTAGCGCGCCGTGAACAGCAGCGCGATCAGCGCGACGATCAACAGGATGCTGACCAGCGGAATCGAGCCACCGCCGCCCCAGTCGCCGGAATCACCCATCCCGACGGCGACGCCCCCGCTCACCATCGCGGCGACGATCAAATAATGCGGGATGGCCAGCAGCCACCATTTCACCAACACCAGACCGCGGTGCAACGTCTCCGGATAATCGATCTCCAGATCGGCCGGGTACTCCGCATTCGGCTGCAGGCTGAACGGCGGGTACTTGTCGGTGCCGAGCACCGACACGGAGTAGAAGGTGACCCGCCAGCCCCAGCGCATGACACCGACATTGAAATCGAACAGCGCCCGGGGATACTTGCCGGTGATCAGGATCGCGAAGAAGGCGATGATCGTCAGCACCAGGTAAGCAATGTGTAGGAAGAAGAGCACAACATAGTGCGGGATGGCCAATAGCCACTTGACCAGCCACATCCACCGCGACAGCGCGGGGTCCAGATCTCCTCGAACGCGAATCGGGTTGGGCGGGACGGGCTTTTCGGGTTCCATGATCGACAGTCCTTCCGGTGCTTCGATGCAAGCGACAACAAGTGTCGGATGTCCAGATTGTCGCGTATGGGACTACCGGGAATGGCACCTTCTGATACCAACACGCCAACGATTCGGGCCTGCATCGGACAGGTACTCGGTCGCGGTTGGGCTGGACGGCACCGCGGCCGGCTCACCATGGGCGGTTAGTTCCCGCTTGCTGAGCGTCGCGGTCCGGAGTGGTAGGCGGCGGCTTGTAGTATCGGAAGCGTGACGTTCAGTGCCGTGCGGGTACCCGTGATTCGGGTGTTCGTCACCTTCGCGTTCACCGTCTGGGTTCTGGCGATGGCGGTGCCGGAATGTCACGTCTTCGCCCACTCCGCGGTCGCGCACGCGCACATCGAAGCGTCGGGGCCGACCGTGGCCTCCACGGCGTCCGTAGCGATTCTCGCCGACCGGCACCAGCACGCCGCCGCGCCGGATCGCCATCTGCCCACCGCAGCGGTACTCGCCGCCCTCCCACGCTTCGCATCGCTGTTGGCATTCCTGCTGGTCGCGGTTGCGGTCGTGATGATGCTTCCGCTGGCGGCCGCACTCGGGGGCGGCCTGCGCGCGCCGCCGATCGCGCTACTCCCGATCTGTACGGGCAGGGAGAAGATCACCAGATTCGGTATCGATCGGAACTGATCGGTCAGCGTCAGGCCTGAGCTTGCCGGGGCTCGGCCGGTGTTCGTGCGTCGTCCGCACCCACACCTTCGCTGCGCACAGCGACCGTACAGAATCGACGATTCCCCATGACTTCTGCGTTGCAGAACCCGAGCATGCCGAATCCGGCTCGGCCCGAGCTGGATACATCCCGGCCCATTGTGCTTCCGGGCCCGGCGAGTCTGCTGACCACCGCCAACCGCTGCCCACGTCCGGCCACCATGGTCGGCAATACTCCGGTCCTGTGGATCACCGAACCGCTCACCGGCACACTCGGCTCCACCGACCGTGGCTTCTGGGCCAAGCTGGAGGGCGCCAACCCCGGCGGCATGAAGGACCGGCCCGCCTTGTACATGGTCGAACGTGCCGCGGCTCGCGGTGAGCTCGCACCCGGCGCCCCGATCATCGAATCCACGAGCGGCACACTCGGTTTGGGTCTGGCACTGGCGGGCATGGTGCACCATCACCCGGTCACGCTGGTCACCGATCCCGGCCTGGAGCCGCTCATGCATCGCATGCTCGCCGCCTACGGCGCCCGGGTGGAACTGGTCACCGAGCCGCACGCCACGGGCGGCTGGCAACAGGCGCGCCGCGAACGCGTCGCCGAACTCCTGGCAGCGGATCCTCGAGCCTGGTGCCCGGACCAATACCACAACCCCGACAATCGCGACGCCTACGAGTCCCTCGCTATGGAACTGGTCGCCCAGCTCGGCCGGATCGACGTGCTGGTGTGCTCGGTCGGCACCGGAGGCCACTCCGCCGGAATCTCCCGCGCCCTGCGCCGCTACTATCCACAGCTGCGTCTGGTGGGCGTCGACACCGTCGGCTCGACGATCTTCGGCCAGCCCGCGGGTCAGCGGCTGATGCGCGGCCTCGGCTCGAGCATCCATCCGGACAACGTCGACTACCCGGCGTTCGATGAAATCCACTGGATCGCACCGGCGGAGGCGGTGTGGGCCTGCCGCGGACTCGCCGCGACGCACCATGCCAGCGGCGGTTGGAGCGTTGGCGCTGTCGCACTGGTCGCGGGGTGGCTGGCCCGGACCAACGACCCGGATGTGCGGATCGTGGCGATCTTTCCGGACGGTCCACTGCGCTACTTCGACACCGTGTACAGCGACGAGTATTGCCGCGAGCACGGCTTGCTCGGCATCGAACCACCGGCCGCACCCACCAGCATCGCCCATCCGGCGGATGCCGTGGTGGAATCCTGGACCCGATGCACGACGATCGTCGATCCGCGGAACACCGACCTCGGCACCACTCTCGCGGAGTTGGCGCAATGACCGAACTGTTCGCCACCTATCGCAGTTTCAACCGGCCGAGTCGCCTCCTGATGGTCAACCAGTTCGCCATCAACACCGGCTTCTACATGCTGATGCCGTACCTGGCCGGGCATTTGGCGGGCCCACTCGGCCTGGCCGCCTGGGCGATCGGGCTGGTGCTCGGCGTACGAAACTTCGCCCAGCAGGGCATGTTCCTGCTCGGCGGCACGCTGGCCGATCGACTCGGCTACAAACCGCTGATCGTGGCGGGATGTCTGTTGCGCACCGGCGGTTTCGCGCTACTCGCCTTCGCCGACTCGCTGCCCGCGCTGCTGGTCGCCTCGGCGGCGACCGGTTTCGCGGGCGCGCTGTTCAACCCGGCGGTCCGCGCGTATCTCGCGGTGGATTCGGCGCCGCGCCGGGTGGAGGCCTTCGCGGTGTTCAACGTTTTCTACCAGGCGGGCATCCTGTTCGGCCCGATAGTCGGGCTCGCCCTGATGGCCTTCGAATTCCGGGCAACGGCCGCTGGGGCCGCGACGGTGTTCGGCGTACTGACGCTCGCTCAGCTGCGCGCGCTGCCGCAGCACAGCGCTGCACCCAAAATCGCCTCGGTGCTGGATGATTGGCGCGTTGTGCTGGCCAATCGCCCGTTCCTGCTCTTCGCGGCCGGGATGATCGGTAGCTCCGTGCTGGCGTTCCAGGTCTATCTGGCGCTGCCCATGCAGGCCACGCGCATCGTCGGAGCGAGCTCCGCGACCGTGCTGATGACGGCGTTATTCGTGGTGTCCGGGGTGATTGCGATCGCCGGGCAACTGCGGATCACCCGCTGGTTCGGGCAGCGCTGGGGTCGCGCGCGCAGCCTGGCGCTCGGCATGGCGGTCCTCGCGGCCGCGTTCGTGCCATTGCTGCTGGTACCCGGCACCACGTTCGGTGTGTGGCCCGCGGTCGGGGCGCTATTGCTGACGGCGGCGGTGCTGGGAGTCGGTACGGCAGCGGTTTTTCCGTTCGAGATGGACACTGTGGTCGCGCTGTCGGGTAACCGCCTGGTGGCAACCCACTACGGCCTCTACAACACCATCGTCGGAATCGGCGTCCTGCTCGGCAATCTGGGGATCGGTACGCTCCTGGACGCCACGCGCGCCGCGGGCATGAGCTCGCTCGCCTGGGCGGCGCTCATTGCCGTCGGTGTCACCGCGGCGGCGGCGCTGTTCGCGCTCGCCCGCGCCGGGCGGCTGGACGCGCCGGTCCCGGTCGGCTGATCGATGCGCCGCCCCGGATGCCGGAACGTCCGGGGCGGCGGACGCGGCGGTCAGACCGGTCCGCTCCCCTGCGCCGAATACAAACTGACCTCGCCCTCCTCGCTGAGGAAGGCGTTGACAAGCATGGTGCGACTGGCCCGGAGTTCGTCCTGGTCCGGGGCGGCGGTCGTAATCGAAATCTGTGGAATGACAGCCCAGTTCACCACGTACCGCTCCGGCGGGCCGTCGTCGTCGGACAGCCGGGCCAGGCGGAAGACCGAGATGGTCTTGCGGACGATGAGGTCACGCACGACCTCCGCGATTCGCTCGGGGTCTTCCAGCGCGAACATGAAGCCGAATGTCAACTCGGGCGATGACACATAGGCGGGCACGAACACCGAGGCTAGTCGATCGGACCACACCGCGCAGCCGCTGCGCCGAACCGATTGCTGCTCATGCGCCCGAGCCGTCGGGGAACCGAACCGCAGGGGATTCTCAGTGACCGATCTGTAACGGAACATAACAATTACCTGCCAGATTTCGGATTTTCACACCATGCTATTGCGCGAATTCGGCGACCGCGCTTTCCTGAAAGTGTCCCGATTTCTCGGGCCGTCTCGCTCCTCGCATCGTCGCGGATTTCCCGGTTTCTTCGCCGTGCCGGTGAACCGTGGGGTGACGTCCGGATACGGGACTGCGCCGGAGCCGAGGGGTGCCCCATCGAAATCCCCCTCGGCCCTGGCGTATCCAGGATTCGAATCATCGCTCCCATGCCAGCCGAATACGCTGAACTCCGTTTCGGAGCCGAGGGGCTGCCATCGCCCGCCGCGTTGCTTCGCGCGTTCCGCCGACTCGACGACCCGAATCGAGGCGAACGCAGAACGCAGGCGCAGACCGCCTGTGTGGAGATCAGCGCGGCTTGTCGACCTCGGGCTCGACGACCTCGGCGTCGACGAACGCCGGCTCGGTCGGCGACGGCTCGGCGACGGGGCCCGTGACGTCGTCGGCCCAGTCGAGATCGAGATCCTGCTGCGCCGCCGCGTCCTTCCTGGCCGTGGCGGCCGCCTCGTTCATCTCGATCGCATCGGTGATCCACTCACCGATCTCCCTGGTCACTTCCGCGACGGTGCCGGTGATGATGTTGGCGATATTGCCCACATGCTTGGCGCCCGAGGATGTCAATTCCTGAATGAGGTCCTTGTTGCTTTCGAATTTCCCTATCATTCACACGCCCACTTCGCTTGCCTTTCGCTGACGCATCACGATAACACCGGGAGATGGTTCGCTCCCGACCATGCGAGGTGGCAGCGCGAGTTTGAAAATTTTCTTCCACACCGAGCCGATCTGCTTGCCGAGCGAACCGGTGTTGTACGGCAGCCCGTATTTTTCACACAATGCGCGCACGGTGGGCGCGATCTCGGGATAGCGGCTCGCGGGCAGGTCGGGGAACAGGTGGTGTTCGATCTGGTGCGACAAATTGCCCGACATGATGTGGAACAGCTTGCTTCCGGTGATGTTCGCCGAGCCGAGCATCTGACGGATGTACCACTCGCCGCGGGTCTCGTCCGCGGTCTCCTCCTCGGTGAACGTCTGTACGCCGGTCGGGAAGTGGCCGCAGAAGATGATCGCGAAGGCCCACACGTTGCGCACCAGGTTGGCGGTGATGTTGCCCGCCAGCGTGTGGAAGAACAGCGGCCCGGTCAGCGCGGGAAACACCAGGTAGTCCTTGAGTACCTGCCTGCTCGCCTTGCGCCACTGGCCGAGGATCAACTGCTTGACCTCCGGCCACTTCTTCTTGCCGCTCAGGATGTTCTCGATTTCGAGGTCGTGACCCATCACGCCCCACTCGAACAGCACCATGAGCACGAAGGCGTACAGCGGCTGCCCGAGACGCAGCACATTCCAGCTCTGGCCCTCGTCCATCCGCAGGATGGAGTAGCCGATGTCACGGTCCTTGTTGTGAATGTTGGTGTAGGTGTGGTGCAGATAGTTGTGCGAGTGCTTCCACTGGTCCGCCGGGCAGACCGTGTCCCACTCGAAGACACGGGAATTCAGGCCCGGCTCACGCATCCAGTCGTACTGGCCGTGCATCACGTTGTGGCCGATTTCCATGTTGTCCAGGATCTTCGACACGCTCAGTGCGGCCACCGCGGCCAGCCAGAACGGCGGAAGGAAGCCGAGGTACATGAGCCCGCGCCCGGCGATCTCGAACCCTCGCTGCGCCTTGATGATGGAGTACAGGTACTCCCGGTCGCGCTCGCCGAGATCGGCGACGATCGCGGCGCGCAGCTCATCGAGTTCGCGGCCGAGTTCCTCGATCTGCTCCGGGCTCAGGACCAACGGTCCGTCTTCGGTTTCGGCGAGGATGGTCATGATTACTGCCCTTCGTTGTCAGATGTCGATCTCGACGTCGCCGACCGGCGCGCTGATACACAGCTGGATCGGCTGATCGGGATCGCTGTCGCTCTCGCCGGTGCGCACATTGCGCGTGCAGCCGGTACGGCGGACCGCGGTGCAGGAGAAGCAGATCCCCATGCGGCAGCCGTACTCGGGCGTGAGACCGGCGGATTCGGCCTGCTCCAACAAGGTCGCGCCAGTGTTGTCCGCGCTGACCCCGCTGCCCGAGAAGTTCACCGTGCCACAGGTTTCCGTCGCGTCGGTCGGCGCGACGGAGAGAGTGAACTCCTCGGTGTGCAGCCGGTCGCCCAGCTGCTCGGCCTCGTAGACCTTGCGCACCGCATCCATCAGAGGCTGCGGACCGCACACATAGGTCTGCGCGTCGGCGAACCAGGGCGCCACACGCTCCAGTTCGTCGTAGTCGAAGTACCCGCTGCCCTGCGCGGGCGCGAGGTCCACCCACGGCGCCCCAGGGCCGACCGGCCTCGCGGCCCGCTCCGATCGCCACGGATGACGCAGCTCGATGTGGAAGTTCTGGTGCCGACGCGCGATGGCGTCGAGCTCGGTGCGGTGCGGGACCAACTCCGCCGATTTCGCGTAGTGCAGGAACACGACCTCGCCCCCGTGACCCTCGTCGGCCAACGTGCACAGCATGGACAGCACCGGCGTGATGCCGCTGCCGCCGCTGATCAGCAGCACGCGCTCCGGGCGCGGCTCGGGGAGCCGGAAAACGCCGTTGGCGGGCGTCAGATCGACCACCATGCCAGGTGTGGCGTTGCGGTAGAGGAACTGCGACACCAGACCGCCGGGATGCGCCTTGACGGTGAGCTGGATGTGTCGATCCCGGCCGTTCTCCGGATTGACCGGCGAATAGCACCGAACATGCCGTACGCCGTCGATCACCACGCCGATCTGGACGTACTGTCCGGCGGTATGGCCTTTCCACTGCCGGGTCGGGCGCAGCGTGAGCGTCACCGACCTCGGCACCGAGCGGTCCGCGTGGGTGATTTCGGCCCGCATGTCCCGGACGGTCAGCGTAGGGCGTACCAGTTCCAGGTACCGGTCCAGCGGGTGCGGCGAGGTCAGGGTCTGCACCAGGTTGATGAGATCCACCATTCGTTCTCCATGCCTCTTGTCTGCTGACGACGTGCGACCCAGATTTCAGTGCACGTATGTACACTCAACTAGTGTGACCGATGACAGGGGGCAGGTGTCAACCGGCAAAACATGTGACCCGAACGACAGCTCGGGATAATTCAAATGGTGAACGGATGTATGCTCACCGTGATGAGCGAGCAGGCAGCGACCCGAGGCGAACGCAAGGAACGGACCAGGCAGGCACTCCTGGACGGCACCCTGGCATTGGCCGCCGACCGCGGTTTCGCCGCGCTCAGCCTGCGGGAGATCGCCCGCTCGGCAGGCATCGTGCCCACCGCCTTCTACCGGCACTTCGCGTCGCTGGACGACTTGGGCGCGACACTGGTCGACGGCGGTGTCACCGCGCTGCGTCTCGCGCTGCGCGAAGTTCGCCGCAACTCGGACGCGAGCCTGTCGGACACGGTGCGCTTCGTGTTCGAGCAGGTCGGCCCCAAGCGTGAACTGTTCGGCTTCCTCACCAGGGAGCGGCACGGTGGCTCCGCGGCGCTGCGCAAGGCGATCGCGCTGGAGCTGCGGCTGATCGTGCGGGAACTCGTCGCCGACCTCTCCCGGATCAGCGCCTTGGATTCCTGGACCCCCCACGATCTGGAGATCGCCGCCGACCTCATGGTTGCGACGGTCACCGAGGGGATCGCCGCCTACGTGTCGGCCGCACCGCGCGAGGAGAGTGTGATCATCGACCGCACCGTGCAGCAGATGCGGCTGATCGCGCTCGGCATGGGCGCGTGGCGGCCGCCGAAGCAACAGTGAGTCGGCACGTGCCCAGGAAACGTCAGCCGCCGAGCCCGGGCTCGCCGAGCGCCGGGTCGATCCCCTCTTGCGCTGCGAGCGGGTCCGGCGACCGCACCGGAAGCAGCGCCGCGAGTCCGATCGCGAGCACGACAAGCAGACCGGCGATGCCCGCGCGATCGGCGTCGAACAACCAGGCGAACAGGCCGAAAAGGCTTGGGGCGAGGAAGGACACGGCGCGTCCCGTCGTCGTGTACAGGCCGAAGAGCTGACCCTCGCGTCCAGGCGGAGCCAGGCGGGTGAGGAAGGATCGCGCCGCCGCCTGCGCCGGGCCGACGAAGACGGTGAGCAGCAGCCCGAAGATCCAGAACATCAGCGGGCCGGACACCACGAGCAACCCGAGCCCGCATACCAGCATGGCAGCCAGGGACACCACGATGACGATCTTCGGCCCACCTCGATCGTCGAACCGGCCCGCGACGATCGCGCCCAGCGCCGCAACGACATTGGCGGCGATGCCGAACAGCAGCACATCCGAATCGGCGATCCCGTAGACCCGGACGGCGAGCACTGCTCCGAAGGTGAACACCCCGGCGAGCCCGTCGCGGAACACGGCGCTGGCGACCAGAAAACCCACCGTGCGGCGATCGACACGCCACAGCTCACGCAGGTCGCGCCAGAGTACTCGATACGACCCGAGGAACCCGGCGCTCGCCGCCCCTGGATCGGCGTCCGTGCGCGGCATTTCGGGCACCGCGAACAGGACCGGGAGCGCGAAGGTGGCAAACCACACGGCTGCCAGCACAGCGACGAGGCGGATGTTCAACCCTTCGTCGGTGGGTATCCCGAGCAGTCCGCGATTGTCGCCCTCGCCGGAGATGAATCCGAAGTAGCAGATCAGCAGGAGGATGATGCCGCCGAAATAGCCCATCGCCCAGCCGAATCCGGAAACCCGGCCGACCGTGGCCGGGGTGGACACCTGCCGCAGCATCGCGTTGTAAGGCACGCTGGCCAACTCGAAGCAGGCCGAGCCCAAGGCGAGCAGCAGGAGTCCGAGCCACAGGTCGTGGTAGTCGTCGTGCACGAAGAACATCAGCGTCATCGCGGCGACCGTCAGTGCGGTCAACATGCCCAGGGAACGTTTGCGTTTCGCCGACGCGTCGAAGCGCTGGCCGCTGACCGGCGCGGTCAGCGCGACGATGAGTCCGGCGATCCCGAGCGTCCAGCCCAACCACGCGCTGGCGGAGACCTTGCCGGGCAGATCGTCACCGACCTTGTCGGTGAGATACACCGAGAACACGAAGGTGAGGATGACAGCGTTGAACGCCGAAGACCCCCAGTCCCAGAAGCCCCACGCCACCACTTGCCCGCGCCCGGCGGCTTGCCCAACCGTCGCCCGCGCGTTCACCTCGGTCATGCCGCGCAGCCTATCCGCCGACACCCGTGCACGGGGCCACTCGCGCACGCCCGTCCTGGCGACCCGGCCCGGAAAGCACTGCGCAATCAATATGCACTCAGTTGCATAGCGCCGAATGTGCCGTCTACGCTGACCGCATGGCCATCGAGCATGCGTTGCTGGTATCGCTGACCGAGCGCGCCGGCTCGGGATATGAGCTGGCGCGCCGCTTCGACAAATCCATCGGCTACTTCTGGAGTGCCACCCACCAGCAGATCTACCGGGTACTCAAGCGCATGGCGGAGTCCGGCTGGCTCGATAGCGAGTCGGTCACCCAGGAGGGTAGACCCGACAAGAAGGTCTACTCGGTGAGCGACGCGGGGCGCGCCGAGCTCGCCCGCTGGATTGCCGAACCGTCCGACTCCGGCACCCCCCGCAACGAGCTCGCGGTGAAGATCCGCGCCGCCGCCTACGGCGACATCGACGCGCTGCGCACCGAGGTCTCCCGCCACCGTGACCAGCATGCGCAGCGGCTCGACTTGTATCTGGTCATCGAGAAACGCGACTTCCCCGTCCCCGGCCAGCTCTCCGGGACAGCCCTGCACCAGTACCTCGTCCTGCGCGCGGGCATCCGCGTGGAGTCGGGTTTCGTCGAATGGTGCGACGAAGTTCTGCACGCACTGCACCCGCGCGTCAGCCCCGCGCGCGGAGCGACGGAGAAAGGCGAGACGCACCCATGAGCTCCTTCCCCCATCTGTTCGAGCCGCTCGACCTCGGCTTCACCACCCTGCGCAACCGCGTGGTGATGGGGTCGATGCACACCGGCCTGGAGGATCGCGCCTGGGACACGAACAAGCTGGCCGCCTACTTCGCCGAACGCGCACGCGGCGGCGTCGGCCTGATCATCACCGGCGGCTACGCGCCCAACCGCACCGGCTGGCTCCTACCGTTCGGCGCGAAACTGACCAATAAGACCGAGGCGTACCGGCATCGTGCGATCACCAAGGCGGTACATGCGGAGGGCGGCAAGATCGCCATCCAGATCCTGCACGCGGGCCGCTACTCCTATCTGCCCGGCAGCGTGTCGGCCTCCTCGATCAAGGCCCCGATCAATCCGTTCCGGCCGCGCAAGCTCTCGACCAAGGGCATCGAGCAGACCATCGACGACTACGCCCGCTGCGCGAAGCTCGCCCAGTTCGCCGGCTACGACGGCTGCGAAATCATGGGCGGTGAAGGCTATTTCATCAACCAGTTCCTCGCATCACGCACCAACAAGCGCACCGACAAGTGGGGCGGCTCGGCGCAGAACCGGCGCCGGATCGCGGTGGAGATCGTGCGCCGCACCCGCGCCGCGGTCGGCCCGAACTTTCTCATCGTGTTCCGGTTGTCCATGGCCGACCTGGTGGAGAAGGGGCAGACCTTCGAGGAGATCATCGCGCTGGCCCAGGAACTCGAATCAGCCGGGGTGAACGTCCTCAACACCGACATCGGCTGGCACGAGGCGCGGGTACCCACCATCGTGACTTCGGTGCCCCGCGCGGCGTTCGTGGAGTTCACCGCGAAGGTCACCGCGCAGGTGAGCATTCCGGTCTGCGCGTCCAATCGGATCAATATGCCCGAGGTGGCCGAGGAGATCCTGACTCGCGGCGACGCCCAACTCATTTCGCTGGCCCGCCCGTTCCTCACCGACCCCGAGTGGGCGAACAAGGCCGCGCAGGACCGGGTCGACGAGATCAACACCTGCATCGCCTGCAACCAGGCCTGCCTTGACCACGCCTTCCAGCACAAGACCGTGTCCTGCCTGCTCAATCCCCGTGCCGGGCACGAGACCGAGCTGACGTTGCTGCCCACTCGCCGCACCAAGCGGATCGCGGTGGTCGGCGCGGGCCCGGCCGGTCTTTCCGCGGCGGTGAACCTCGCCGAGCGCGGCCACCGCGTCGATCTGTTCGAGGCCGACGACAAGGTGGGCGGACAGTTCGACATCGCCCGCCGAATCCCGGGCAAGGAGGAGTTCGACGAGTCGATCCGGTACTACAACCGGATGCTCGAGATCACCGGCGTCACTGTGCATCTGAACAAGCGCGTCGGCGCCGACGAACTCATCGAGGGCCGCTACGACGACGTGGTGCTCGCCACCGGCGTGCAACCGCGCATTCCGAACATCCCCGGTATCGACCACCCCATGGTGCTCACCTACGCCGAGCTGGTGCGCGAGGAGAAGCCGGTCGGCAAGCGCGTCGCCGTGATCGGGGCGGGCGGCATCGGCTACGACGTCAGCGAATTCCTCACCGTCGAAGGACATCCCGCGCTGAAACTGGACGAATGGAAGGAAGAGTGGGGCGTCACCTCCGATGACGAGCAGGCCCCCGGCCAGCTGACCACGCCCAAGCCCGCTCCCGCCGCTTGCGAAGTCGTTCTGCTGCAACGCAAGACGACGCCGTTCGGCAAAGACCTCGGCAAGACCTCCGGCTGGGTGCACCGTGCTGCGCTGAAAGCCAAGGGCGTCGAGCAGATCGGCGGTGTGAACTACGAGCGCATCGACGACCACGGCCTGCACGTCAGCTTCGGCGCGAAACACGAACGTCCGCAGTTGATTCCGGTTGACAATGTCATCGTCTGCGCGGGCCAGGAGTCCGTCCGCGATCTGGCGGCCCCGCTGCGCGCCGCGGGCGTCAACCCGCATCTCATCGGCGGCGCGGACCTCGCCACCGAACTCGACGCCAAACGAGCTATCGACCAGGGCACCCGCCTGGCCGCACGCCTCTGACCGGCACCTCCGGCAGCCGGTCGACATCATCGACGCCCGGCCGCTGTCAGGTTCACACAACGGCACGGCATGTTCGTTTCACGCAGTGCGTCATCCGTGGTTCAGCGCAGGTAGCCGAATCACCGCCGGTCGGAGAGAGCCAGCACCGGAGCAAGGTCTGGCCAGGCTGTCCCGAGCCTTCCCTCGGCCCGCGCGCGCTGCGGACGGACTTCGTCCGGCTGCGCCCTCTATGCTGCACCGGGTGAGCCTGCCCTCTCCCACCTCCGAGAACCGCGCGGTCGTCACCGGCGCCTCCTCCGGCATCGGCACCGCGTTGGCCGCCGAACTCGCCGCCCGCGGCTACTCGCTGATCCTGGTCGCCCGACGCGGTGAGCTGCTCACCGAACTCGCGCAGCGGCTGACGCTGGCGCACGGCATCGCCGCCGAGGTGCGCGCGGTCGACTTGGCCGATCGCACCCAGCGCGACGAGCTGGTCGAGGAGTTGGCCGCCCGCGACATCGCGGTGCTGTGCAACAACGCGGGCATCGCGACCTTCGGTGCGGTCGCCGAACTGGATCCGGCCTACGAGCGCGCCCAGATGGAGCTCAATGCCGTCGCGGTGCACGATCTGACGCTTGCCGTGCTGCCGGGCATGATCGCCCGCGGTGGCGGCGGGATCCTGATCAGCGGCTCCGCGGCGGGCAACATGCCGATCCCGAACAACGCCACCTATGCCGCGAGCAAGGCGTTCGCCAACACCTTCTCCGAGTCACTGCGCGGCGAGTTGAAGGACTCCGGGGTGCACGTCACCTTGCTCGCCCCCGGCCCGGTCCGCACCGAGACCCCCGATCCCGCGGACGCCTCGATCGTGGACCGTATCGTGCCCGACTTCATGTGGGTCTCTTCGGAATACACCGCCAAGGTGTCCATCGACGCACTCGCCCGCAACAAGATGCGGGTGGTTCCCGGCCTCATCAGCAAGGGGATGAGTGTCGCAGGCCAATACGGTCCCCGCGCGTTCACCGCACCCATCGCTGGCGCGTTCTACCGGAAGCTCGGCGGCTGAGAGACCTCCGTCACCGACCGCGTCAGCAACCTGTCAAGAACCACCCGCCGGTGGTCAAAGATACGCAAAAGACCAGCCCACAGCCCTGTAACCCGGCGTAGTCCTGGCATCGACCCCGCACTGAGAGAAAGCGGGCAAACCAGGAGAACACCGTGACGCTGCTCGATATATTCCCGTCTTTGCGGTCCGGAATGCCTTCGCGCCTCGATTCCGCGGTGTGGCCGCGGGACACGCACTATGACGGCGACGGCAGGATCACCCTCGGCGGGGTGGCCCTCGCCGATATCGCCGATCAGTACGGCACCGCCACCTACGTCCTCGACGAGGAGGAGGTCAGGTCCCGCTGCCGGGCCTACCGCAAAGCCTTCCCCGAGGCCGAGATCATCTACGCGGGCAAGGCGTTGATGATTCGCGCGGTAGCGGAATGGGTTACCCAGGAGGGGCTTTCGGTCGACGTGTGCTCGGCGGGCGAGCTTGCCGTCGCGCTCGCCGCCGGGGTACATCCGGATCGAATCATGTTGCACGGCAACGGAAAGTCCTTCGACGAGCTGGAGATGGCGGTGCGCGCAGGAGTCGGCCGGATCGTGGTCGACTCACTCACCGAAATCACTCTGCTCTCGGCGCTCGCGACCACACCACAGCGGGTGCTGCTGCGCCTGTCGCCCGGCATAGATGTGCACGGACATCCCGCCGTGCGCACCGGTGTGTTCGACCAGAAGTTCGGCTTTCCGATCGGTAGCGACATGGCCGCGGAGGCGATCGACCGGATCATCCGCCAGCCCAACCTGACGCTGGTCGGCTTCCACTGCCATCTGGGCTCGCAGATCCACGACCCGGATCACTACGGTGAGGCCGCGCGGCGGATGGTCGCCGAGATGGCGCGGGTCCGGCAGGACCACGGCATCATCCTCACCGAACTCGACCTCGGCGGCGGGCACGCAGTCGCCTATCGCAGCGGCGACGCCGAGATGAATCCGACCGAACTCGCCGACATCATCGAGGACGCCCTCGACGCCGCCTGCGCGCGCCACCACTTCCCGCGCCCCGTCATCGCGCTGGAACCGGGCCGGGCCATCGTGGCGAGGGCTGGCGTGACGCTGTACCGAGTGCTCTCGGTCAAGCACATCGACGGGGGGCGCACTTACGTCACGGTGGACGGTGGCATGAGCGACAACCCGCGCGTCGCGCTGTACGGCGCCCGGTACGAGGTGGTGGTGGCCAGCCGCCATCCGTGCGGTCCGCACATGACCGCGACGGTCGCCGGTCGCCACTGCGAGGCGGGCGACATCCTCGCCGCCGACGTGCGGCTGCCCGCCGACCTGCGCCCAGGCGAGGTGCTCGCGGTGCCGTGCACCGGCGCCTATCACCACAGCCTGGCCTCGTCCTACAACAGTGTCGGGCGGCCGCCGATCATCGCGGTGCGCCACGGCCGCGCCCGCGAGCTGGTGCGCCGCGAGACCACGGCGGATCTGCTCGCCCGCGACGTCGGGCACTGAGCCGGGCAGGCCCCGCGCCCGGGATCGGGTGTGGCCGTCCGCGGTGCTCAGCGGCGGCGGGTACCGAAGAGGCTGCGGCTGATTTCACGACCCGCCGCGGCGGCCGCCGACCGCAGGAATCCCTTCACCGCTGGATTCTTCATGATGCGCTCGGCGGTCGACTCCTCCTCGCGCCGCGCGGCGCGGCCCGGAGCTGGGGCCGCCTCCGGAGCCTGCGCCGCCGCAGCGACTTTCGCGGCGAGCAGCTCGTAGGCCGACTCCCGGTCGACGGTCTGCCCGTACTTCGCGGCGAGCGCGCTGGTCAGCGCGTGCGACTTGATCGCGTCCGTTCCGATGGTGTCCATCAGCGAACGCGGTGGCTGGATCCTGGTCCAGGCCACCGGAGTCGGCGCCCCTTGCTCCGAGAGCACCGTCACGATCGCCTCGCCGGTGCCCAGCGAGGTGAGCGCGTCCTCCAGGTCGTAGCTGCTGGTCCTGGGGTAGGTGCGTACCGTCTTCGACAGCGCCTTCTGGTCGTCCGGGGTGAACGCGCGCAGGGCGTGCTGGATGCGCGCACCCAGTTGGGACAGCACCTGATTCGGGATGTCGGTGGGCAGCTGGGTGCAGAAGAACACTCCGACACCCTTTGACCGGATCAGCTTGACGGTCTGCTCCACCTGATCCAGGAACGCCTTCGAGGCGTCTGAGAAAAGGACGTGAGCCTCGTCGAAGAGGAAGACCAGCTTGGGCTTGTCCACGTCACCGGCCTCGGGCAGCGTCTGGAACAGGTCGGCGAGCACCCACATGAGGAAGGTGGAGAACAGCACCGGCCGCGCCGCCTGCGCGCCCAACTCGAACAGCGTGATAACGCCCTGCCCGCCCGCGATCCGCACCAGGTCCGACGGATCCAGTTCCGGCTCACCGAAGAATGTGTCGCCGCCGTCGGCCTCCAGGTTCACCAGGGCGCGCAGGATCACGCCAGCGGTGGCCGCGGAAACGCCGCCGATGCCCTTCAGGTCCTCCTTTCCGTCGGGGCTGGTGAGATGGGTGATCACGGCGCGTAGATCCTTCAGGTCCAGCAGCGCGAGGCCGTTCTTGTCGGCCCAGTGGAAGATCAGGCCGAGGGTCGACTCCTGCGTCTCGTTGAGCTCGAGCACCTTGCTGAGCAGTACCGGCCCGAACGAGGTGATGGTCGCGCGGATGGGCACGCCGATTCCGGTGGTCCCCAGCGAGACGAACTCGGTCGGGAACCCGGTCGGCGCCCACTCCTCGGCACCGGTCTCCGCGGCGCGTGCGCTGATTTTGTCGTTGGTCTGCCCTGGCCGGCTCAGTCCCGACAGGTCACCCTTGATGTCAGCGAGCACCACGGGAACCCCGGCGCGCGAGAGCTGTTCGGCGATGGTCTGCAGTGTCTTCGTCTTTCCGGTGCCGGTCGCGCCCGCGACCAGGCCGTGCCGGTTCATCGTCCGCATCGGAATCCTGACGTGCGCGGCGGGATCCACGGTCCCGTCGACCACAACCGTGCCCAGCTCCAGTGCCGCGCTCTCGAATGCGTATCCCGCGGCGATCTCCTCGGCCGGACCTGACGGGGCGGGGGCTTCCTTCGGCTCGGCATCGGCTTTCTGTTGCTGCGTGGTCCGCTCCGCCTTCGCCGGGGTGTTTTCCGGCGCCGTCACCGCGTCCGCACCGCTCGCTCCCGCAGCGGCCGCTTCCTGCTCGGCCAGTTCACGCTCCGCGGCCGCCGCGGCAGCCTCCGCCTCGGCCGCGGCCTGCGCGGCCTCCCGCGCCGCCTGACGCGCCGCCGCCGCCTTCTCCTGGGGAGTGGTCATCGCACGTCCTCCGTCTCGGTCTGACTCCAACTGTTACCCAGTGTTTGCTGTCGCACCGAAAACGCCTCTTCCGATCTGCGAGAAACTGTATCCCCGCCGGTCAGATTCGGGGGCGCGTAGCCGATCATCGTTTGCCGCGCCCGATCGGCGGCGAACGCCGACCGTTCACGCCGCCGAGGCAGCGGGCGAACGCCCCGTACCGAAGGCACTGCGGTCCGACCCGGCTAATGTTGCTCGAGTGTCCGACAAATATGTGGTGTGGATGGATTGCGAGATGACCGGCCTGCGCCTGGACAGCGACAAGCTGATCGAGGTGGCCGCGCTCGTGACCGACAGCGATCTCAACATCCTCGGCGAGGGCGTGGATATCGTCATCCACGCCGACGACCAGGCCCTTGCCGCGATGCCCGCGGTGGTCGCAGAGATGCACGCGCGTTCCGGCCTGACCGACGAGGTCCGCCGCTCCACCGTCACCATGGCCGAGGCCGAACAGCGGGTGCTCGACTACATCCGCCAGTACGTCCCCGCCCCCCGCACCGTGCCGCTGGCCGGTAATTCGATCGCCACCGACCGCGGATTCATCGCCAGGGACATGCCGCTGCTGGACACCCACCTGCACTACCGGATGATCGACGTGAGTTCGATCAAGGAGCTGTGCCGCCGTTGGTACCCGCGGATCTATTTCGGCCAGCCGGAGAAGGGCCTGACCCATCGCGCGCTGGCCGACATCAAGGAGTCCATCCGGGAGCTGGAGTACTACCGGCGCACCGCGTTCGTCGCCCCACCCGGCCCCTCGACCACCGAGATCGCCGCGGTCGCCGCCCAGATCGCCGAAAACGAGATGGAATCGACCCAGGTCAACGCCTCGCCGGAAACCGATTAGGGAGTCGAAGGGGTAACGCGCTAGTATCTAGCGCGCCGGTTGTTCACCGGCGATGGTGAGCGTAGTTCAGTTGGTAGAGCACCAGGTTGTGATCCTGGCTGTCGCGGGTTCGAGTCCCGTCGCTCACCCCAAACGTCGCGGTGCGCGAACCGCCCCTTTGGGCCGGTTCGCGCACTATGACCAGCAGATTCTTCACTGTCGACGATCACCGGAATTCGGAAGACCGGGACCGGTCCGTTTGGCGAGCCGGTAGCCATGATCCACGCCCTGCTCCTGAGCCGTGGCTCGGATCGCCGATCTTTCGGCCTCAGGCGGCTGCGCGCGGAACGCGTGTCTGCACTGTTTGGATCACATGGACGCACAGCTCGCCGGATTCGTCGGTGATTTGCACACCCACCACCACCGCAGTGCGGCTGATACGCATCGGCTCAGCGCCCGCGTGTGCCGCTCCGCGGACCGGACGCAGGAAATGCGTCGTCGAATCGGCCGTGGCGGGAAGCGCCCCCGGGGCGGAATTGAGGACCGCGCAGACCGCGGCAGCCGCATCGGCCAACCCCATCAGGGCACCGCCGTGCAGGCCACCCCCCGTTGTCGACAGCTCGACGGTGTGGGTCAGGCGGGCCGTGACTGCGGCGGGTGTGAGTTCGGTGAACTCCACTCCGAGGGTGCGGACGAACGGAGCAAGTCGGTAGACGTCTTCGGTGGTGATGGTCATGGTCGGCCTCTCATCTCTGTAGAGACTTCACTCTACAACGATGACTGGAGAGTAATCTCTACAGCGTGGTGAGATTCGTACACGACACCGCGGCGATCCTCGACGCTGCTGCGCGGCTGCTGGCTACGCGGGGTCCGGCTGGCGTCACGATGTCCGGTGTGATCCGGGAATCCGGTGCGCCGAGCGGGTCGGTCTACCATCGCTTCGCCGACCGGCCCGCATTGCTGGCTGCCCTGTGGAACAGGGCCGCCGGGCACCTGCATCGGGACGCCTACGTCCTGTTCGACGTGGACGATCCGGTCGAGGCCGCCACCGCGATCACAGGCCACATCGTGCGATGGTGCCGGAGCAGCCCGCTCGATGCGCAGGTCCTGCTCGCGGGTCTCCACCACTTCGCTCCCCAGAGCTGGCCCGCCACCGCGCGTGAGGAGCGCGCCAGCGAAGCAGCCCGGTGGGATGCGGCCATCCGCGAACTCGTCCACTCGTTACGCACCGAAACCGGATTGTCCACGGCAACGATCGTTCTCACCGTTGTCGACCTGCCCTACGCCGCGGTGCGGCGATATCTCACAGCCGACCGGCCGATACCCACAGAACTCGACGTCCAGGTACCAACCATGGTGCGCACCCTGCTGAACAGCTTGCCAGCCGAAGCGGACAGAGCCGCCGTTTGATCGAGCACCGGAGCCAACCAACGGCCGCGGCGGCGAACCGATGCTCGACTGCAACGTCTCGGACAGTGTCAGCGCCGCATGAGGTCGCGGAGCGCGGCGGCGATGTACACACAGTTCAGCACGGGTAGTTCGCCCCAGTGGCCGAGGTGGCGGCGAGAACCGATCCTGATCGTCCGGAGGCTCTGGCATATCCGACCTCGGCACTGCCCGTTGTCGATCCGATCGTCTTCCGCGCGCTCGTGGCCGAGACGATCGGCGCGCCCGCCACGCCGCCCCAGACACCGTCATGCGCCACCTTCCACCCGCTCCGAGGTGCTACGTCCGGCAGACCAGAACGCCTCCTGCGGCCTCGGCGCAATGCGCGTACGCTCATCTTGGGCACTTTCAGTGAGGTGTGCCACCGGTTCGCCGGGAGGTGGAGATGCTCAGCACCACCGAACAGTTCAGCAGAGAACGCGCCCCGTGCGGGAAACTGAGGCGCGGGGCTCGCCACCGCGAAGACGACGAAGCGGGCTTGGTCATCGATGATCTGCTGTACGACTGTGGCTGCCGCCGGATTCGGCACGAATTCCACGACGGCAGCGTTCGGATCAGAATCGTCCGCCATGACGGCAAGGTCCTGAGGGACGAGCACAGCGCCGACCACGAGGTCTGACGGACACGCCCGGGTGGTGCCACCATGAGCGCTTTTCACCACGTTGTGATCGTTGGCGGGGGCGGTGCCGGCTTGCGTGCGGCCATCGCCATCGCGGAACACAACCCGCGGTTGAGTGTCGCGATCGTTTCCAAGGTCTATCCCATGCGCAGCCACACCGTCTCCGCCGAGGGTGGCGCCGCCGCAGTCGCCGGCCGCGACGACAGCTTCGAAGAACACGCATACGACACGGTCTCCGGAAGCGATTGGCTCTGTGACCAAGATGCCGTCGAGGCCTTCGTCGAGGAAGCACCGCGGGAGCTGCTGCAGCTGGAGCATTGGGGTTGCCCATGGAGCCGCCGGCCCGACGGGCACATCGCGGTGCGGGCGTTCGGCGGCATGACGAACAACCGCACCTGGTTCGCAGCCGACAAGACCGGTTTTCACCTGCTACACACCCTGTTCCAGACCACACTGTCCTATCAGGACATCGTCAGGTACGACGAGTGGTTCGCCACAACATTGCTCGTCGACGACGGCAAGGTGCGCGGCATCGTGGCGACAGAACTGGCCACCGGACGCGTCGAAACCATTCTCGCCAGCGCTGTCATCGTCTGCACCGGCGGCTGCGGCCGGGTGTACCCGTTCACCACCAACGCCAATATCAAGACCGGCGACGGTATGGCGTTGGCCTACCGGGCCGGCGCGCCGCTCGAGGACATGGAGTTCGTCCAATACCACCCGACCGGCCTTCCGTTCACCGGCATCTTGATCACCGAGGCAACACGCGCGGAAGGCGGCTGGCTGCTCAACAAGGACGGTTACCGCTACCTGCAGGATTACGACCTCGGGACGCCATCACCGGTGCCGGTGCCGCGAAGCATGGAACTGGGACCACGCGACCGGCTGTCGCAGGCCTTCGTGCACGAACTCGACCGGGGCCGGACCATCGGCACCCCATACGGGCACGTAGTCCACCTCGACATACGCCACCTCGGCGCGGATCTCATCGACACGAAGCTACCGTTCGTGCGCGAGCTGTGCTCGAAGTACCAGAACATCGACCCGGTCCGGGAGCTTATCCCGGTACGCCCCGTCGTCCACTACATGATGGGCGGCATCCGTACCGACATCCATGGCGCGACACCACTGGGGGGTCTATACGCCGCCGGAGAGGTCGCCTGCGTCAGTATCAACGGCGCCAACCGCCTCGGTTCGAACTCCCTTCCCGAGTTGCTGGTCTTCGGCGCGCGAGCCGGCCGTGCCGCAGCCGAGTACGCGAGCTCGGCCACGGCCCACCCGAACTCGGCGGTTCTGGCGCAAGGCCGCGCCGAACAGGACCGGCTGGAACGGAACCTCACGCGACACACAGAGGGGTCCGAACGCATCGCGCACATCCGCGCCGAGATGCAGGAGACGATGGAGACCAGTGCCGGGATCTACCGGGACGGCGACTCCCTCGCCGAGGCGGCCGACAAGTTACGCGAGCTTCGCGATCGATTCGGCAGCGCTTGCCTCGATGACCACAGCCGGGCGTTCAACACCGAACTGGTAGCGGCGCTGGAGCTGTCGTGCATGCTCGATGTGGCCGAATGCATCATCGCCTGCGCGCTGGCGCGGCAGGAATCCCGGGGCGCGCACCAACGGACCGATTTCCCCGCCAGGAATGACCAGCGATTCTTGGCCCATTCAGTGATCCATCGGGAGCCGGACGGCTCGGGCCGGGTCTCGTATCTCCCGGTAACGATCACTCGTTGGCCTCCCGGCGAACGCGTATACGGCAGGTGATGGCGATGGTAGACCGGATAACACTGCAGGTCGCGCGTTACCGACCGGATCGAGAGGCCGAACCGGTATGGCAGTCCTACGAGGTTCCGCTGCGCGAGGAATGGACGGTGCTCGACGGCCTCAACTACATCAAGGACTACCTCGACGGAACGGTGTCGTACCGGTGGTCCTGCCGGATGGGCATCTGCGGTAGCTGCGGTATGACCGTCAACGGCGAGCCACAACTGAGCTGCGCCACCTTCCTGACCGACTACGCGCCGGGGCCGGTGCGGGTCGAGCCATTGCGCAACTTCCCGGTGATCCGGGATCTCGTCATAGAGATCAGCGACTTCATGCACAAGCTGACCGAGGTCGAGCCATGGCTGATCAGGGCGGAACACCAGCCCCTCGAAAGCGGCGAATACCTGCAAACGCCGTCCGAAATGGACGACTACAAGAAGTACAGCATGTGCATCAACTGCATGCTCTGTTACTCGGCCTGTCCCGTCTACGCACTTGATCCCGAGTTCCTCGGTCCGGCGGCGATCGCCCTGGCCCAGCGCTACAACCTCGACTCGCGCGATGAGGGAGCTGGAGATCGGCGGGACGTTCTCGCGTCGGCCGAGGGCGTATGGTCCTGCACCTTTGTCGGCGAGTGCACCACCGCCTGCCCCAAGGGGGTCGACCCGGCCGGCGCGATCCAACGCTACAAGCTCACCGCGGCCACGCAATCGCTCCGAGACTTCCTCATGCCTTGGCGGGCACGATGACCACGACACCCCGGTTGTACCGAAAGCCGATCTCCACATTCTGGTGGGTGCGACGCCGCTCATACCTGATCTTCGTCCTGCGCGAGCTCAGCAGCGTATTCATCGCCTGGTTCGTGGTGTATCTCCTGCTTCTGGTCAACGCGGTCAGCTCAGGAAGCGAGGAGTACCAGCGGTTTCTGAGCTGGAGCGCCGGCCCTTGGGTGCTTGTACTGAACATGATCGCCCTGCTGTTTGTGGTCATGCACACGGTCACCTGGTTCAACCTGGCACCCAAGGCGATGGTGGTGCGTGTGCGGAGCCGGCGCGTCGCGCCGGTCGTGATCCTCGGGCTGCACTACCTGCTGTGGGGTCTGCTGACGGCGATCACGCTGTTGGTGGTGCTGCGATGACGAACAGGAAGTCCCTGGAACCGTTGGTGTGGCTGCTGTTCAGCGTCGGCGGGATGGCCGCTGCGATGCTGATGCCTGTGCTGCTGTTCCTGTTCGGCCTCGCCTTCCCGCTGGACTGGCTTCCCGCGCCGGACCACGCACACCTGCTCTCGGTGTTGCGTCATCCCGTCACCCGGCTGGTCCTTTTCGGACTCTGCGCGCTGGCTCTGTTCCATTGGGCCCACCGCTTCCGGTACATGCTGTACGACGGCTTGCGGCTAGAGCGGTTCAGTGCGTTGATCATCCTGGCCTGCTACGGCGGCGCCGTCATCGGCTCGGGCACGGCCGCTTACTTCCTGCTTCGCGTCTAGCCGGCGGGACGTTGCGGCTTCAGCGGTTGTCGTCCGCGTTGCCCGCCTTCCAGGTCGGCCACGGAATGTTCCAGTCGCCGAGGCCGTCCACGCCGGACAAGGTACCGCCGACGGTGTTCTTCACAATCGTGATGTCACCGCGCTTCGCGTTTTGGTAGACCCACTGCGCGTTCGCCGGGCTGAGGTTCAGGCAGCCGTGGCTGGTGTTGCTGTAGCCCTGCTGTCCGACCGACCACGGCGCCGAATGGAAGAAGATTCCGCTGTAGGACAGGCGCGTCGCGTAATCCACCGGCGTCTTGTACCCGTCCGGTGAGCCGACCGCTACGCCATAGGTCGAGGAATCCATGATGATCCGCTCATGCCGGTCGGCGATGATGTAGATGCCGTTGTCGGTGGGCGTGTTGTTCTTGCCCATCGAGGTCGGCATGGTGCGGATCACCTGGCCGTTCTGCTCCACGGTCACCTGCTTGGTGTTGTCGTCCGCGGTGAAGATCACGGCGTCGCCGACGGTGAAGAACGAGTGGATGTTGTCCTGGCCGTACAGACCGTCGCCCAGATCACGCCCATAGACGTTCACGTCGATGGTTACCTTGGTCCCCGGCGCCCAGAAATGCTCCGGCCGCCAGCGCACCTCACGGTTGTTCACCCAGTAGAACGCCCCATCCATGGGCGGTTCCGTGGCGATTTTTATCGCGGACTGTGCTGCCCTGCGGTCGGGGATGTTCTCGTCGAACTGGATGGCTACCGGCTGGCCGATGCCGACCACCTCACCCTCGGCCGGGATCAGGTAGGGCTTGGTCTGGCTGTCCGGCGAGCTCGTGGTGAAGCTCAGCATCGTGGAGTTCGCGCCGCCGAGGCCGATCGCGTCGGCCTTCAGCCGGTAGGTCTTGCCGTAGCCGAGCACCTCGGTGGTCTCCCAGGACCGTCCATCGGCGGCCAGCTTGCCGCCCACCGACTTGTTCTGCGCATTGACCAAGGTCACGTTGGTGAACTTGCCGTCTTCGACCTTGAATGCCATCGGCATGCCCGGCGAGACGCCCACCGCGCCATCCTTGACCGGAGACAACAGCTTCGGCTTGATCAACTCGGTGATCGGGTTGCGGTCGATGGCGACCTGCGCGGTCCCCGTGCCGCCCGATGACGAACACGCCGTCAAGGCCAGCACGGCCACGGCCAACACAACAACTGGCCCCGCGATCCTCCGTATCGACCGACGTACGGCCGATCCGTGCCGACCCTGACCATCGTTCATTTCAACCCCGTTTCAAGTCTCGGTGTCCCAGAACACACCGATGGCTTCGGATACCAACCGCCTACGCCGTCACCCCGCGCGCCGCAGGCGGTCGAGACCACAATCGGACATTCTGCCAGCACGTCACGACCGGGCCAAAGCGAAAGCCAGGTCGACACAACAGCGTTACAACGGATAGATCAGGTCCGCGTACCTACGTGTTAACACCGCGGGAGACCATCACATCCGCGCCGGTCAGGACACGATTTCACTTCTTCGGCCTGAGCCTGTTAAGGTTTGTGCCGCACCGGAACACGGGGCGCGCGCCATTAGCTCAATTGGCAGAGCAGCTGACTCTTAATCAGCGGGTTCGGGGTTCGAGTCCCTGATGGCGCACAACACAGGCCATGTTCTTGCCAGCAATCCGATGGCAAGAACATGGCCTTTTTGGCCCGACGTCGTCGAAATCCTCCGTGACAATCGCGAGACCTTGGTTTTCCCATACGCACCACAGGTCACAATCCGGACCCGGATATGCCCACGCGGCCGCCGGAATCCAGTCCACCAGGCAAAAACTTCTGTGATGTATGTCACATCATGTTTATTGACAAACTCCCTGCGTAGATAACGATTCGGCAACCTTGGCCCGGGCCTTCCAAGATCACGAGCACTGCCCATTGGCGATTCGTTCACTCTCCGTTAACTAAGCGTGACCATTCTGCAATCAGGTCACAAAGCGACCTGAAGTTTGGTTATCCCGAAGAGTTGTTCACACCGATTCGGTAAACCACCGCACCGGCTGGCAGCGGCCAGCACGCGGTCGGCGGAGCGGATCCGGCAACGAACCGGCGATCCCCATTCTTCCGCCCGACTCTTCGCATCGACGATGCGGAGTCCGGCGCGACACCGCGGCCGAGTCCCGCCGAAGGCGAGCCGGCATCGCACGCATGAGCACGTCGCGCTCCAGGGGACCTGATCGTCCCCCACAACAAAACCACAAAACAGCACATGGCCGAAACGGCGAGCGCCCATGAGCGCACGCCGCAGGATCCCTGCTGCCCGAACGCGGCCGGATCGAGACAAGTCCCCAACCAAGGAACCGATTCGCAATGCCTGACAGACGCTTTTCTTCCTTCCGTTGCCCATCGCTCCGCGAAAGCATCACCATCGCCGTCGCCGCCGCAGGTGTCGTGGCCGTAGCCGCCTCCTCCGCGGTGTCCGTAGCCGACGACAGCGTCCCGTCTCGCATCGCCATGGTGGCTGAGCAGCAGCCGGCCGGTGACCCGGCCGCCGCGCCCGCCGCGCCCGTCGCCGAGGTGGCCGCCAGGGAAGCGATCCCCGCGCCCATGCCCGCCCCCGCACCCGCACCGATCCCGGCGCCGATGCCGGCCCCGGCCCCCGCCCCGCCCGCCTACGCGAACAACCTGGACGGCTGGATCAGCCAGGCACTCGACATCATGAGTGCGCACAACATTCCGGGCAGCTACAACGGCCTCTACCGCAACATCATGCGCGAATCCACCGGCAACCCACAGGCGATCAACCTCTGGGACTCCAATGCCGCCGCGGGCATCCCGTCCAAGGGCCTGTTGCAGGTAATCGACCCGACCTTCGCCATGTACCACGTCGAGGGCACCTCCTGGGACATCTGGGATCCCGTCGCGAACATCGTCGCCGCCTGCAACTACGCGGCGCACCGCTACGGCTCGATGGACAACGTCAGCAGCGCGTACTGACCCACCGGCGAGGCGAGGCCTTCCCGTTCACGGACAGGGAGGCCTCGCCGCGTTCTGCCTCTTCGCCTGGTCCGCTAGGGTCGATGCACCCCGACCCCGTGGACAAGCACACCATGACCGATTACGCACACAGCGACGCCGCGGCAAAGAGCCGCGCCGAGAAGGCGCGGCGGTTGGCGAGCTACGTCTGGCAGCGCGGCATCACCGCGACCGAGTTGCTCGCGCTGCCCGCGTCCGCGCGACGCAAGCTGGCAAGGGCTGCCGAGACCAACCCGCCGAGCACCGACGAGACTTGGGTGACAGTGGCACAACTGTTGGACGAGAAGGACAGCTGGGCGGCCCGGCATCCGGAGCACCCGGCGGCCCTGCGCGAGCACACCGACGAGAAACTGCTCTGGGTGAAGCCGCCGATCACCCCTTGGTTGTGAGCTCTCCGGACGCCGGAAACCCTTCTCGCACAGATACTTCCATGTCTAACTACCAACTTCCGTAGACTAGCGGTATGCAGCCGTCGACACCGTCGTGACGATGACCGAGCGCAAGCCGCCGAAGCTGAACTTCGAATCGTGGGTCGATAAACAGATCCGCGAAGCGGCCGAGCGCGGCGAATTCGACAATCTTCCCGGCACGGGCGAGCCGATTCCCGGCGTGGGCACCAGGCCCGACGACAACTGGTGGCTGAAGGGATATCTGCGACGCGAAGGAGTCGGCGGCGATGCCATGCTGCCGCTCTCGCTGCTGCTGCGACGCGATGTCGAGCGCCTGCCCGAGACCGTGCGGGAACTGAACTCCGAGCGGCGGGTCCGGGAGGCGGTGGCCGAACTCAACCGGCGCATCGTCGACTGGCTGCGCATGCCGCACGGGCCGTGCGTACCGGTCGCGCCCGTGAACGCGAACGAGGTCGTCGCGCACTGGCGGACCGAGCGCGAGACGGCGAGAACGAGCCGGCCACCGGCACCGACCGGGCGGCCGTCACCAGCGCGTGCCGGTCAGGTCACGGGCGATCGCCGCTGGTGGCGCCGATTGGTCGGCCGCGGCCGGACCACCGGGTAGCCGCGGAGCCGGGAGCACTTGCCCCAGCCGAGTCCGGCCCCCACGGCGTGATCGTCGAAGCAGCGAGGTCCAGATCGAGCCGCGGAGCCTGCAGACGGTCCGAGCCTGGCGGCCCGCTGGTCAGGCGCCGAGCCCGGCGATCTGCTCGACCTCGGCGACGACCTTGTCCGCCAATGCCCGCAACATCCGCGCCTCCCCGGCCGTCATCGGCTCGACGAATACCCTGCGCACCAGATCTACATGATTCGGCGCGGCCCGCTCCAAGGCGGCGCGCCCCTCCGGCGTGAGCTGCACGATAATGCCGCGGGCGTCCTCCTCCGCCGGTCGCCGTTCGACCAGCCCGCGAGCGTCCATCCTGGCCAGGTGCTTGGACAACCGGCTCTTCTCCCAGCACACCTCGGCAGCCAGCTCCTTGGCGCGCAGACAGCCGTTCGGCGCCGCGGACAGGGCCACCATCAGCTCGTAGTCCGCGAGGGACAGATGATCCTCGGCCAGCCCGGCCGAAATCGCTCCGTCCAAACGCTGGCGCAGCCGCACATAGGCCTGCCACGTCGCCTGCTCGTCGTCACTCAACCACCGGACCATGGGAATGAAGTGTAATCACCTTTGGTTGACATGGACACCAACTCTCCAGGAGGCTCCGATGCCCGCCATCACCGTCCCCGACATCATGGTCCTGCCGCGCCTTCCCCGCCCCGACGCAACCCTGCGCGAGCGGCCGGTCCGCAGCGTAGTCACCGCGCATACCCAGCGCGAAGGCGCGGGATTCGAGGTGCGCAGGCCCTTCCCCAGTATGGATCTGCGCACCGCCGACCCGTTCATCCTGCTCGACCAGATGGGCCCGGTGGCCTACGAACCGCACGAAGCCAAGGGCGCGCCCTGGCATCCGCACCGCGGGTTCGAGACGGTGACCTACATGCTCGACGGCACGATGGTGCACCACGATTCCCACGGCGGAGGCGGTGTCATCAGCGAAGGCGACACACAGTGGATGACCGCGGGCTCCGGCATCCTGCACGACGAGGTCCCCCCGGAGGAGATGGTCATCGCCGGAGGCCGGTTCCACGGCGTCCAGCTCTGGGTGAACCTACCGCGCGCACTGAAGTTCACGGCGCCGCGCTACCAGGACCTGCGCGGCGGCGAACTGACGCTGGTGAGTTCGCACGACGGCGGCGCGCTGGTGCGGCTCATCGCCGGTGAAGTCGGTGGATTCACCGGTCCCGGTTCCACCTACACGCCGATCGCGTACGCGCACGCCTCGATCGCACCCGGCGGGCAGCTGGAAATCCCTTGGCCGCAACAGTTTACGGCGATGGCGTATGCACTGTCCGGCAACGGCACGGTAGGCGCGGAACGCAGGCCGCTACGCGACGGCCAGCTGGCGATATTCGGCCGAGGGGACGCGATCACCGTGACAGCCGATGCGCGCCAAGACAATCGGACCGGCGAACTCGAAGTGTTGCTACTCGGCGGACAGCCGATCAAGGAACCGGTGGTGCAATATGGGCCGTTCGTGATGAACACCCGTGCCGAGATCATCGAGGCGATGGCCGACTACCAGGCCGGACGCATGGGAAACATCCCCGCCGAGCACGTCAGCGGTGGCCGGCCCACCAGCTGACCGGCGCCGTGGCCGCAACCCCTGATGCCCTAGTTCAGTTCGCCCGCAGTTGACAAGAGAGCGAGCCGTCACAACAGTGGATGCGGCGTCCGGTTGGGCGCCCATCCACCGCAGCAACCAGACAGAGGAATACATGAACGTTCGTCGGCTCACCGTCAGCGCTGCCGCCGCAGGGTTAGCCCTGCTTGCGGCGCCCGCCGCCCAAGCCGCCCCTCCGTCCGGCTCCGCCGGGACCGGTTCGTCGGCTGTCGATACCGGCTCCGCCGCGACCGGCTCGGCCGGTTACTCGCAGACCGGCTCGGCCGGAGGCGCCTACGCCAACTGCGACGATGCCCGCGCCGCTGGACACGCCCCGCTGTTCCGCGGAGAACCGGGCTACGGCCCGCACCTGGATCCCGACGGCGACGGCTTCGCCTGCCCGACGGTCTGAACCGACCTCGAAAACGACGACACCCGGTATGGCACAGCCATACCGGGTGTCGTCGTTTATCAGGTCAGCGGAAGATCTTGAGCAGAACCAGACCGACGATCACGGCGGCGGCTCCGATCAGGCTGTACTTCACCTTCGGCTCGTTCAGCTTCGCGACCACGATCTGCTTGGTGTCGTCCGCGATCCGATGCGGATCCGCCCGTTCCGCGAGCTCGTCGAGTGTGCTCGCCAGCCGAGTGCGGGCGGCCTCGATGTCCCGCTCGATCCGCTCGGTATCCCTTGCCACGTTCAACCCTCCTGTAGTCGATTGCCGCGCCCGGGGCACGAATCACGCCGCATTGTCGGCCGTTCGCGGAGCACCCAGCGCTCGCGGACGAGTCTATCCGCCACTATCCGTCCGCACAGTGCGCTATCAGGCAGCGCGACATCTCCCTTCCGCGTGAGGTCCGGGCGTTCGGTTACCGTGCTGGAGGTGACCACCAACCAACGACTCTCCCCCGGCGACACCGCGCCCGAGTTCACGCTGCCCGACGCCGACGGCAAGAACGTCTCGCTCGCCGACTACCGCGGCCGCAAGGTGATCGTCTACTTCTATCCCGCCGCAAGCACACCAGGCTGCACCAAGGAAGCCTGCGACTTCCGCGACAACTTGGCCGACCTGGACGGCGCAGGCATCGACGTCATCGGCATCTCGCCGGACAAGCCCGCCAAGCTGGCCAAGTTCCGCGATACCGAACAGCTGACCTTCCCGCTGTTGTCGGACCCCGACCGCAGCGTGCTCACCGCGTGGGGCGCGTACGGCGAGAAGACCATGTACGGCAAGACAGTCGTCGGCGTCATCCGCTCCACCTTCCTGGTGAACGAGGAGGGCAGGATCGCGGTGGCACAGTACAACGTCCGCGCCACCGGACACGTCGCCAAGCTGCGCCGCGACCTGTCGGTGTAGTCCGGACAGCGAAAAGCCCGGCGCCGCAAGGGCGCCGGGCCCGATTCGCATCGCTGTCGGTGCACGCTACGCCGGCAGCACCTGCCGGGTCCCCCACTGCGTCATCATGCGCAAGTGCTTGTCCCACCAATCCGCGGCCTCCGGGGAGAACACGGAGGGCGGCGGAGCCTCGCCGGGAAAGAGCAGCGCGCCGTCGGGCGTGCCGACCTCGGCAGTCGTCGGGATCCCCGAACCGGGTACGAGCGACGCCGCGGCGCTCGTCTCCGCCTCGTACCCGAGTTCGGCGGGCACCAGCGGCACCGGAGCGCCCCAGGGCTGCGCCGAGAGCGGCAGGCGGGCGGCGTGACCTCCGCTCCCCGCCGTCGGCTCGGCGAACAATCCGCCCGCCTCGGCAGGCCGTCCCGATCCGTTGGCGCCGGGCGCCGTACCGACCGAGGCGACGACGCGGCCATCCGCCGTCATTTGCGCGTCGGCCGCAATGGCGGTGGACGTCGGCCGCACGAAACCGTTCATCGCGTAGACACCGCCGACGAGCAACCCGCCCACCAGCACGCTGGCCGCCGCGAACATCGCCGCTCCGCCGCGCACCCGAGGCACCACCACCTCCTCGACCGGCTCGTCGAACCCGTCCACAGCCACCCGCGCGCTCGACGCCGCACCCACCGCGGACGCGAAAGCGGCCATCCTGCACGGGATCACCGGCGCGCCGAAGCCCTCCGCCGCGGCGAGCACCGACGACTCCGCGCCCGCCGACCCGATAAGCACCACCGCGTCCGGCCTGGTCGCGGCCGCCTCCAGCTGATCCCACGCCGCCGTAACAGCCACACCGAGCGACTCGGATGTCGCCCTGCCCGCTTGACCGACCGCGGCGAGCACCCGGCGGCGACCTCGGTCGACCAGGGTGAACGCCTGGTACCCGGGTACGACCTCGCCGACCAGCAGGTTATCGAATTCATCGAGCCAGGTCATCAAGCTCGCCACACTCAGGTGGGCGGATTTGGCCGAAACCATCGAGGCGGTGTGCCACGGACCGGCCGCCAGCGCGGACACGATGGCACGCCGCTCGGCGGCATCCCGGTAGGCGACCGCCGCGCCGCCGACTTCCCGGTCCGGCCCGAGTTCGGCGGCGAGTTCGTCCAGCACCGTCGCTACCGCCGCTGCCACGTCCGCCTTGGTGTCACCGTGCGTCTGTTCCGACCGGTGCAGCAGAACGCGCTCGGACAGCGTCCCGCCATCGGCGAGCGCTACCGCGTGCACGGCGCCACGTTCGGTGGAAACGCCAAGAGTTATCGCTGATCGAGCTACCACAGACCACCCCTTCCCTGTGCACATTGACTGGGACAACAAGTTTGCCGAAAGCCATGAGCCCCATGGATTCCTGCTCGGAACACACGTCACGATGCACGCGCGCTCGGTATGTGTTCGAGGCCATATCCGTCGCGGATGGGTGCGGAAAATCAACGGACCTGAACAAACACAGCACATGCGCGTGTCGCGCCCGTGCCCTACCGTTAGCCTGGATGCGTGGAAGTACGCGCGGAGGCCAGGTCGAAACAACGTCTGGACCCTGCGTTGGAGCTGCAGGACGACCCACAGGAGCTCATGCCGCGGCGCCGACCGACGCAGGAACGCAGCAAACGCAAGTTCGACGCCCTGCTACAGGCGTCTCGGGAACTGCTCGTCGAGGTCGGGTTCGAGTCGTTCACCTGTGAAGAGGTCGCGGCGCGTGCCGAAGTACCGATCGGCACGCTGTATCAGTTCTTCGCCAACAAGTACGTCATCGTCTGTGAGCTGAATCGGCAAGACTTGGTTGCTGTTTCCCAGGAGCTGGCCGATTTCCACGGGGAGATCCCGTCACTGGACTGGTTGCGGCACATGAACCAGTTCGTCGATCACCTGGCCAACCTCTGGATGACCGACCCGTCCCGGCGCGAGGTGTGGCTTGCCATGCAGTCCACCCCGTCCACCCGGGCCACCGGCGCGATCCACGAGAAGGAATTCGCCGAGGTCGTATCGCAGATGTTGCGGCCACTCACCCCGCGCACGCCGCGGGCGCGCCGCACCATGATGGCCGAAGTGCTGGTGCATGTGGTCTATTCGATGCTGAACTTCTCGGTCCAGGACGACCAGAGCAACGCGGAGGCGGTCTCCGAGCTCAAGCGACTGATGGTCGCCTACCTGCTCGTGGCGGAGAAGGAATCACGCACCGCAAGCGAGCGGTAGCGGGTGATCCCGGCGCGAGCCGGGATCATTTCCGCGTTTACCTGGTTTCCGCTCAGCCTTCGACGAGATCGGCCAGCTCGCCCGGGTCTTCCAGCACGACCATCGCGGCCGCTGTGTCGCCGTCGTGCGTCAGCGACAAATGGACCCTTACCCGTGGCAGAAATTCGGCGGCGAGGCCGTGCAGCTTGATGCTCGGCCTGCCCCACGCGTCGTTGACCACCTCGATCAGGGGATAAGGGTTGTCCCCGATCTGCGGGCGACGGGCGAACCGGGACGAGGCCCAGGCTTTGATCACAGCCTCCTTCGCCGCCCACCGCGTCGCGTAGCTGCGCGCCGGGTCGGTCCCTTTACTCTGGCAGTATCGCCGCTCGCCTGCGGTGAAACTTTCCCGGAGCATAGTGGTTCCGGCGCGTTCGAGCTGTTCGGCGAACTCGGAGATAGTCACCAAGTCCAAGCCGATACCGAGGATCGTCATAGCCGCGCAGCCTACGACCTCGCCGACGAGCCCGTGCGGGTACCCCGCGCGGCGGGTTTCCCCGCCGCGCTTGCGATCAGGCGCATCCGAACCCGTCCGCCCGGTACGCGCCGTCCCGCGCGAGGCGCGCTTCCGGCGAGAGCAGCACGTCGGCTTCCAACTGCCGACTCCGCTTCGCGGGCGTGCCATCACCCCCGAGACGGCGATCCGCGGGACGCTCGTACAGCGGAGCGCCACCACACATCGCTTCGGAGAACCGCTGCCGCCCCGCCAGCTGACGCTCCTGCGCCCTGCTCTGGTACTCCGCACGCCGGCCCGGCTCGATGGCCTGGATGAACGCCTCCGGATGCACCACAGCGAGCAGGCCGGACACGTGCCCGAAGCCGAGCGAGGTCAGCAGACCCGCCTTGAGCGGGAACCGGTCGCCGAAGCGCAGCGGCTCGCGTGCCCAGACCAGGTGCGGGTACTCCCGCATCTTGTCGTCGACGCAGTCCAGGCTCCGGTTCGGCGGCACCACACCGTTTTCCAGCACCTGGCACAGGCCGATCAGCTGGAATGCCGCCGCGCCGCCCTTGGCGTGCCCGGTCAGGCTCTTCTGCGAGACGACGAACAGCGGGGCGCCATCCGACCGCCCGATCGCGGCGGCGAGCCGCTCGTGCAGCTCGGACTCGTTCGGGTCGTTGGCGGCGGTCGAGGTGTCGTGCTTGGAGATCACCGCGATGTCGTCGGGCTGCACGCCGAGCTTGCGTAGCTCGGCGGCGAACCGCGACTCGCGCCCGCCACGGCCCGCGCCTAGCGCACCGAGGCCCGGTGCCGGAATCGACGTGTGCACGCCATCGGCGAACGACTGCGCGAACGCCACCACGCCGAGCACCGGCAAACCGAGCTCCATAGCGATGTCACCGCGCGCCAGCAGCACGGTGCCACCGCCCTGCGACTCCACGAACCCGCCGCGACGGCGGTCGTTGGCGCGGGAGAAGTACCGGTCGCTGATGCCCTTGGCGCTCATGGTCGCGGAGTCCGCGGTCGCGGACATATCGCCGAAGCCGACGATGCCCTCGATACCGAGGTCGTCGTAGCCGCCTGCGACCACCAGCTCCGCTTTGCCGAGCCGGATCTTGTCGACGCCCTCCTCGACCGACACCGCGGCGGTGGCGCAGGCCGCCACCGGGTGCACCATCGCGCCATAGCTGCCGACGTAGGACTGCACCACGTGCGCCAGCGCCACGTTCGGCAGCGCCTCCTGCAGGATGTCGTTCGGACGCGACTCACCGAGCAGGTTGTCGATGTAGAGCGAGCGCATCGAGGACATGCCGCCCATACCGGTGCCCTGGGTGTTGGCCACCAGCGAGGGATGCACCCAGCTCATCAGCTCGGCCGGGCTGAACCCGGAGCTGATGAACGCGTCCACCGTGCACACGATGTTCCACAGCGCGACCCGGTCCACCGAGGCGGCCATGTCGGGCGAGATGCCCCAGATGGTCGGATCCCAGCCGGTCGGGATCTGGCCGCCGACGGTGCGCGACAGCTTGGCCCGCCGCGGCACCCGGATCTCGGTGCCTGCCTTGCGCGTCACGGTCCAGTCGCCGGAGTCTGCGACCGGCGTGATCACCGTGTGCTCCGGGTCGGAGACGTGGAAGGCGCGGGCCTCGGCCTCGCCGCCCACCGTGAACGACAGATCCTGGTCGAGGAAGACCGAGGTCATCAGCGGAGCGGAGTTGTCGGTCATGGCGCCGTCGTCCTCGTAGCGGCGCACGCCGCAGCGGGCGACCACCGTGTCGTGGTACCGCTCGGCCACCTCGTGTTCCGGTACGTAGTCACCGGACTCGGCGTCGTACCAGCCCGGCTTCGGGTCGTTCTCCCAGGTGACCAGGCCGGTGGTCCAGGCGAGTTCCAACACACCCGCGGCCGACAGCTCGTCGGAGACCTCCATTTCGAACCGGGTGCGCGCCGAGCCGTACGGACCGAGCTCACCGGCACCGACGATGACCACCATGTCGGCAAGATCGGCGGTGACGCCGTCGAACTCGGGCACCGGCAGTGCCGAGGTCATGGTCGGCGGTGTGGGCAGCGCCGCGATCGTCCTCGCCGCATCGGCTTCCGTGACCTCGGCCTCGGCCTGCTCTGCGGCCTGCTTGGCCAGCGCTGGCAAATCCAGCTTGGCTCTGGCCAGGCCGCCGGTCAGGTCGATCTGCTGTGGGCCTGTCGCGGTCACCTGGCGGGCCCGCGAGGTGCACCACTTGAGCAGCTCGTCGGCCGTCTCGGTGGTGGACCAGGTGTGCACGCCCGCCTTCTCGACCGCCGCGACCATCGGGTCGTTGTGGCCCATCAAGCCGGTGCCGCGCACCCAGCCGATCAGCGCGTGTACCAGAGTGACCCGGGCGGACCACGACTTCTCCGCCCGCCACTTGCCGATCACCGCGTCCAGCGCCGCCTTCGACTCGCCGTAGGCTCCGTCGCCGCCGAACAAGCCCCGGTTGGGCGAACCCGGCAGCACCACATGCAGTTTCGCGTCCACGTCATGGTCGGCGCCCAGCTTGGACAGTCCGCCGATCAGGCGCTCGACCGACCAGAGCAGCACCCGCATCTCCAGCTCTGCGCGGCCACCCGCGTCCGCAAGGTCACCGGCCACCCGCGGCGCCGCGAACGGCAGCAGCAGGGTCGGAGTCATCGCGTCCTTGATCTTGATCTTCGCGCCGCCCGCGTTGTCGACCTGCTCGGTGCCGACCCAGTCGATCAGCTGGTCGATGTCCTGGTAGGACGCCATATTCGCGGGCAAGACCCAGAGCGCGGCACCGTGGCGGGCGTTCTCCCGGTACAGCTTCCGATAGAAGCCGAGGCGCTCGTCGTTCAGGCTCGAGGTGGTCACCACGACAGTGGCGCCACCGCCGAGCAGACGCCCGGTGACCGCCGCGGCGATCGACCCCTTGCTCGCGCCGGTGATCACCGCGACATCTGAAGACCAGAGCCCGGGCTCTTCGGTGCTGCGCGCCGCTTCGGCGATCCGCTCGTACCTCCGGGCCAGCACCGAACGTGCCTCGTGCATGGCGCGCTGACGCCACCAGTCGGCTTGCGTCGCAACGGCTTCACCCGCACCGAGGAATCCGGTCACCGGAGCTTCGGCGGAGTCGGCGTCGTCGAGCAGCCAGAGCCGGGCCAGATCCTCACGCGCGGTGGCCCACCGGTCATCCAGCAGCACCGCCTTGCGCGCGTCGAACGCGGGCGCGACCTGACGCGGCCAGTCCGAACCCAGTTCGGCCGAGACCAGGTCGACCAGCGAGTCGTCGGTCGCCTCCGGCGCGGACACCCGCTCGGAGAGACCGAGCTGTTCGAGCACCACCCGGGCGGCCGTGGCGAGCACGCCGTCACGTCCGGTGATCTGTTCGGTGAACTCGCCCAGCGCGGCCGCGTCGACGGTCGCGCCACCGCCACCGCCCGCCGAAGGCAGCGACACCGCGACACCGCGACGGGCCGCGACGGCCTGCACGGCGGCATCGATAGCCGCATCGACCGATGCGGCGTCACCGAGCGTGCCCGAGACCAGCCCACCCAGGTCGCCACCGCGCACGCTGGTGCCCTCACGGGTGCCGAGCGACACCTCGGTGGTCACGTGGCTGGCCCACCCGTCGCCGAGCTCCCAGACCTTCTTCACGCGCTCGGCGATCGCGGCCGGGCGCTTGCCGGACGGACCGAACACCTTGCGCAGGTGGTCGCCGATGGCGTCGTTCAGCACCGAACCGAACGGTTTGTAGGTGCGCGCCAGGCGCTCCACCGTCACAGAGAGCGCACCCATGTCGGCATCGGCCGCGCCGTCGATCGCACCGAGTGAGAGCTCGGAGCCGAGGTCGACCAGCAGCTGGTTGCGCCGCGACGAGACGCCGTCGCACAGGCCCTCGATGGTGTCCACCGGACCGATCTGGTCCAGCCGCAGCTTGGTCCACAGCGCGATCAGCACGCGGGTGGCGTCGGCGGCGGTGAACGGGATGTCGTCGGGACGCGCGCCACCCGAGCTCGGAGCGGGCGCCGCGACCGGAACGGCCGCCGCGACGGGGGCCGCGGCAGCGGTGGTCGCGGGCTCCTCGACCGGCTCGTCGACCGGCGCCGGGTCGGTGTCGGTCGAGTACACGAGGGCGGCCTCGCGCTCGATGTTGAGCACCTCGACTGTGGCGGCGTCGAACGCCGGCAGCTTCAGCGTCTGGCTTGCCAAGTTGGCCACTGTCGGTGTCACGCCGAGACCGATTTCGACGAACCGCTCGACGCCGAGGCCGCCGTGCGCGACATCGGTGAACAGCAGGTCCTGCGTCTCGATCCAGCGCACCGGGCTGGCGAACTGCCACGCGAGCAGCTCGACCAGCACCACGCGGCACAGGTCGGTCGGCCGGGCCGCCCAGGCGTCGAAGTCGGCGAGCACCGCGGCCAACGGCTCGGAGGGAACCAGATCCGCGATCTCCTGGACGAACGCGCGCTCCAGTGAGAACGGCTTGGGCACCAGATTCGGGATATAACGGCCGACCAGAGTCTCCGGGTGCAGGTCCGCGGGCAGCAGCTGCTCGAGCTTCTGCCGGAACTCCGGAACACCCTTGCGCAGCACAGTGGAGTGGAACGGCACGTCGATACCGGGCACCAGGATGAACGCACGCCTACCGCCGAATTCCGCACGGCGCCGGTCGATCTCCTCCTCCAGCGCCGCCAGGCCCGCCACCGTGCCCGCGATCGCGTACTGCGAGCCGCGCAGGTTCAGGTTGACCACCTCGAGGAACTCGCCGACCCGCTCGCCGACACCGTTGACGAAGTCGATCACCTGGTCATCGGGCAGTCCGATCTGCGAGGGACGGATGGCGGCCATCCGGTAGTCACTGCGGCCCTTGGCGTCCCGCGGCACCAACTCGTGCATGGCCGAGCCACGCTGGAACACCACCTCCAGCACCGCTTCCAGCGGAAGCACTCCGGCGACGGCCGCGAGCGCGTTGTACTCACCGACCGAGTGGCCCGCGAGCATCGCGCCCTCGACGAACGCACCGGCCTCGCGCAGTTCCGCCACCTGGGCGACACCGAGGGTCGCCATGGCGACCTGAGTGAACTGGGTCAGGTGCAGCACGCCGTCCGGGTGCCGGTGCTCGACGCCGCGCGCCTTCAGGTAGGTCGGGTTGTCCCGCACCACGGCCAGGATGGAGAAGCCGAGCGCCGCGCGGGTGTGCTTGTCGGCGCGCTCCCAGATCTCCTTGGCCGCCTTCGAGCGGGAGCGGGCGTCGAGGCCCATGCCCTTGCGCTGGATGCCCTGGCCCGGGAAGGCGTAAACGGTCTTCGGCGCCGCGGTGCGGCCGGTCGCGGTCATCACCAGTTCGCCGCCGGCCCGGCAAGAGACCTCGATGATCTCGCTGCCCGCGTCGACCGCGACGCGCTCCACCCGCACATCGATCTCCGCGCCGGGGCGAACCATGCCGAGGAAGCGGGTGGTCCACGCGGTCAGCGTCCGCGCGGGAGCCGAACTGGCCGGATCGACCGCGGACACCGCGTGCTGCGCGGCGGCCGACAGCCACATGCCGTGCACGATCGGGCTGCCGAGGCCGGCCAGCTTCGCGGCGGAATCGCTGGTGTGGATCGGGTTGTGATCGCCGGAGACGGTGGCGAACGCATGCATGGCGCGCGGGGCCACCATGGTGACGTCCCGGCGACGCCTGCGCGGAGTGTCGGTGGCCGTGTCGGACACCGTGCCCGCCGCGCGCGGCGGATCGGTCAGCTCGCCCGTGCCGTTGCGTCCGCGGATCGCGAAGCGCTCGGTCAGGGTGGCCAGCACCGGCATGGACATCCCGGTCTCGGGCTTGTCCAACATGGCGGTGATCCGCACGTGCACCTCGACGACCCGGCCGAGGTCGGTGTCGAGGGTCTCGCCCGCCTCCGCGCGGACCGCGAGCACGCTGGTCTCGGTGGGCAGGTCGGCGGCGAGGTGGATCTGGTGGTCCAGGTGGACCAGGTCGAGCATGCCCTCGATGACGCTTTCGCCGTTGGCGGTGCGCGCGGCGCCCAGCACCGCGAACACGGCGGGCCAGCAGGCGCCGACCAGCACATCGGGGGCGGTGCGACCGAGCGTGCTCAGCGACGCAGGCAGGCCCGAGCCGGTGACACCCGCGTGGTCGGCGATGAGATCCGGCGTCCAGGCCAGGTTCACGTGCGCGACCCTGCCCTTCACCTCCGGCAATGCCTGTCCGGCGGCGACGGCGAGCAGCGCGGCCATCGCCTCGTCCGCGTCGGCCTCCGTGACGACCGGGGCGCCGCCGTTGTAGATGGATACCGGAACCGTGATGCGGATGCGGACGGCGTTGCCCGCCAGCAGCGGAACATTCAGCTCGACGTAGGAGTGCTCCGGCTCGGGTCCTGTGGTCTCGACGAGCGTCGCGCCACTGGTCGGATGCACCGCACCCTTGCCGTCGACGACCCATTCGGTCAGATCTCCGAGCCGGTGCACCGGGCTGATGGCGGTGCGTCCGGCCCACTGCACATCCGGCGCGGCGAGCACGGCGTCGATCGGACCGCTGGTCACGTCCGCGGTGCGGCGCGCGTCGACTGCCGCGGGGACCACGCCCGCACGCACGAGCGAGTACGCGGTGTCCTGTTCGAAGCGGTCCAGCAGCTCGCCGACCGGCTCGTCGACCCGGGTGATGCCCGCGACCGAGACGGTGCCGGGAATGACACACACCTGGTCGGCCGAGTAGCGCGGGTCGTGCGCCTGCCACAGCGAATCCGACCGCCACCAGCGGCGCACATCACCGTCGACGACCGGGACGAAGTTCACCGGCTTACCCGGTGTCTTGCACAGCGCCACGAAGAACGGAACGTCGGCGGGGTGCAGCAGCGTCTGCGCCATGGCCGGATACTGCTGCTTCAGCGTGCACAGCGCGGCAACCGGGTCCTCGAAGTCGTCGTCGCTCGCGAACAGGGTGGGGATTTCGCCGCGGTCCGCCGGATGCAGCCGGGATTCGGTGCGGCGCATCATCTCCGCGAACCGGTCGCGCCAGGTGATGTCCAGCCAGACCGATCGGGTGGCCTCGGCGATGGCGTCGCCGATGTCGCTGCCGCAGTCGAAGTCCTTGCGGTGATCCAGGCCCACCGCGAGCTCGACATAGCGCTCCAGCCAGTCCTGGTAGGTCATGGTCGCCACGTCGCCGAAATACGGCTTGGCGGTGGCGTTCAGCGCCGCGATGATCTCGTCCCTGCGCCCGGCGACCGCGTCGGCGTCGCCCGCGACCTCGTCGAGCAGCCGGCCGGTGCGCGAGGCCGCGTTGTCGATCTCGTGGATGTCGGCGCCCAATTGGCTACGACCCGAGGCCATTCCGCCGGACGCGGTGCCCGCACCGACCCAGTCGGGGGTGCCGGGAGTGTCCACGAGCAGCTGCTTGACCTCCGGCGCGGTCGTCGCTTCCAGCGTCGCCATGGCCGCGGTGCCGACCAACACACCGTCCAGCGGCATCACGGGGTAGCCGTGCGGAACCGCCCATTCGCCGGCGAGGTACTGCGTCGCACGCTCGGGGGTGCCGATGCCGCCGCCGACACACACCACCACGTTGGCGCGGTTGCGCAGCTCGGCGTAGGTGTCCAGCAGCAGGTCGTCCAGGTCCTCCCAGGAGTGGTGGCCACCTGCCTTGCCGCCCTCGATGTGGACGATCACCGGGTAGTCCGGGACTTCGTCGGCGATCCGGAGCACCGCCCGGATCTGGGCGACGGTGCCCGGCTTGAACGCGACGTGCGAGATGCCGACCTCGGTGAGTTCCTCGATCAGCGCGACGGCTTCCTCGAGTTCGGGAATGCCCGCGGTCACGATGACGCCGTCGAACGGCGCGCCCGCGGTGCGGGCCCGCTGCACCAGACGCTTGCCGCCCAACTGCAGCTTCCACAGGTAGGGGTCGAGGAACAGTGAGTTGAACTGCACCGCGCGACCCGGGTGCAGCAGCTTCTTCAGCTCGGCCACCCGGTCGGCGAAGATCTGCTCGGTCACCTGGCCGCCACCGGCCAGTTCCGCCCAGTGGCCCGCGTTCGCCGCGGCCGCGACGATCTGCGCGTCGACGGTGGTCGGGGTCATGCCCGCGAGCAGGATCGGCGAGCGCCCGGTCAACCTGGTGAAGGCGGTCTCGACCACGATGCGGCCGTTCGGCAGCCGGATCGGCCGCGGCGCGAACGCCGACCATGGGGCCGCCGGCTCCGGCGCAGCCCCTGGCGTGAGCAGGCTGCGCTGCCCCGCGCGGGTTGCCGCGGCGATCATGCCGACGCCGGTGCCCTTCAGCGAGCCGGAGGTGATCCGGGACAGCAGATCACCGGGACCGAGGTCCAGAATCCATTGCGCGCCGGTGGAAATCATGTCGTCGACGACGCCGACCCAGTCGACCGGATCCACCAGGATCTGCTGTGCCAGCTTGCCCGCCAGGTCGGCGTCCACAGCGCACTGGGTGGCCCAGCTGGTCACCAGGTCCACGGTGTCGGCCAGTGCCGGGTGGTGGAACGCCACATCGACGGACACGTCCTCGAAGACCGGTGCGAACACCGAGCCGCCACGTACCTTCGCGTCACGCTCGCGCGCCTGCTCGTCGTGGAGCTGCGCGCACCGCTGACGCACCCGCTCCAGCTGTGCCGGTGCGCCGGACAGCACCGCACGCCGACGGCCGTTGCGGATCGACACCACCACCGCCGCGGCGGGGTCCACACCCGCGCACACCTCGGCGACGACGGCGCGCAGCCGCTCGGGATCGACGTTCGACACCGCGACCATCGGAGAGCGATCGCCCACCGGCATCACTCCGCGTCGCCGCGCCACCAGACCCGCTGCCGCGCCGATCATTTGAGCGATCGCAAGCAGCTCGGCATCGCGCCGACCGCCCGCCTCGACCGCGGCCGCCGCGAGCAGACCCTGTGAGTGGCCGACGATCGCGGCGGGCGCGTGTTCGGTCGTATCCAGTCCGTGCAACCGCAGCGCCCGCACAGCCGCCACCTGAGTCAGCAGCACACCGGGCATCGACACCGCGGCCGAGCGCAGCACCTGCTCGGACGGCGCCGCGGAGGTCTCGCCCTCGTCGGTGTCCGCCAGCTCGTTCTCCAGCATCCAGCCGATCGGGTCGAAGCCGACCGGTCGCACCACGAGCAGCTGCGCCGCGACTGGTTCCAGCAGCGTAGCCGCCTCGTTGACCAGCGCAGTCAGCTCCGGCTCCAGCGCGCTGTCGCGCCCGATCTCCTCCAGCTCGCGCAGCCACTGCGCGCCCTGTCCGCCGAAGGCGAGCGCGTACGGTACGCCGCCGAGCAGACGATCCAGCAGCGGCGACCGCGCGCTCCCTGCCGCGGCCTTCCCGGCGGCGCCGACCACCTTGGCGCTCCGTCCGGTCCCGGTCTTGGTGCTCTCGTTGATCGTCAAGACGCTTCGACTTCCTTTTCCGTGCGACATGCCCTTGGCGACACGCCGCTCCCTACCGGTACGCGGGTGATCGCAGAGGATCGGCCTGATATCAGCGAGGATGACACAAAATCATGAGGAAATCCTCACGTTTGCTCGCCGGCGTCTCGCCTACTGTCGAGTATTCGCGTACGCACGTACCAGAACAATCAGAAACATGACTCGTCCTCATGTTTGAAGCCGCTGGTCGACAGCGTTACCGGTGCGTACGAAACATGAGCGCTCCTCATGTTGATAGTTATCAAATTGTTATAATCCCAGGTAGGGTTACTGGCGAGTACGCCACGCCCGCCCGGTGCTTCGCGATGACGGTCAGGCCCGGTAGAGTTTGGACGGTCGTACCATCAAGCGCGAGTGGCGAAATTGGCAGACGCGCCAGATTTAGGTTCTGGTGTCCACGGACGTAGGGGTTCAAGTCCCCTCTCGCGCACAGATTCCCGGCAGATTTGCCGGATTTGCGTGCCGTGTGTTCGAGCGCACTCGAACACACGGAGGTGACCAGGGAAAATGCGCACCCACCTGCGACAACTTCTGACAGATCCGCCAGGATCGACCATCGATGACCCTGCCCGGCCGGACACGGGAAACGATCGGGGCGGGCCACGCTGCTGCGTCTCGTGCGCGTCCCGTCCCGGTGGCGAGGCTTCGCGCGTGGAAGGAGGTGGCTTCCACGCGTTCGAGAACACGGCGGACCCGGGCGCGCTCGGCGCGGCGGGAATTGAGTGGATGCACCAGGGGACGGCAAGCCGTGCGGAAGGCCTCCAGCGCTTGATCAAGATCACGTGCATCGAGTGCGGGCTTCGGGACGCTGGCCTGCGGCGCGCAGCCCACGAGGTGGTCGAGAAGGAAAAGTAGCTCCCTCAGACGCATTTCGGCGACCGTGCGGACAGCGATGGGGACGACCAGCGCGGCTGCCAGAATCCCGCACCCGGCCCCCAGAACGGTCTCCTGGACGCGAAGTGCGAGCAGCTGCGGGGAGAGCGTATGCAGGACTGCGAGCACCATGCTGAGCGAGCCGGTGATGAAGAAGGTCACCGCCCAGTAGCTGCCGGAGGGGGTGTAGAACATCCCGAAGATGCAGGCGAGGAGAAAGGCCAGGGCCAAGGTGGTGTGCCTGTCGGCCAGGGCGGCGAGGCCGTATCCGAACGGCACCCCGGCGACGGTGCCGATCAGCCGCCGGCCGCTCTGCAGCAGGACGTCCCCGGTGTGCTCGGCATTGATGAAGACGACCCATGCCGTGGCCACGGCCCAGTACCACAGGTGCGGGGAGAGAAGATGTCCGCCGAGTACGGCGAGCGCGGCCGCGGCGGTCACCTGGAACGCCTGCCGCGTCGTATGCCGCCACGGGCCTGAAGGCTGTGCTGCCCCTGGACGCAGCGCCACACGGTCGCGCTCTGTCCGGTCGGTCAAGTCCGCCGTCTCCGCCTCCCTCATCGTGCTGGCGGAGGACCCGGTCGAATCCTCCGCTGCGCGGATCGCGAGTACGCCGAGGCGTTGTGCGGTCGCGTCCGCACGTGCCGTCCGCTCCAGCTCCGCCGCCGTGTCTCGGAGCAGCCCGACGGGAGCCTCGTACAGGAATTCCTGAAGCAGCAGCGCGGAGGTGTGCAGCCGGTCGAGACGTCGTTCGACTCTGCGGACACCAGCTCCGCCGTCTGCGAGTAGATCTGACGTGGCCTGCTGTGCATCACGAAGCCGTCGGTTGAATGCCGCCCTCAGGCGCCTCACGATTCCGTAGGATGTCGTGGGCACCAGACAGAAGCGAGTGACTGCGGCTGCCGCGAAGGCGACGGCCAACGCCCCAGTCAATTGCGGGAGTTGGTGGGGCTGAATCCTGGCGAACTGGGACAGGAAGTAGGCCATGAAGGCGAAGATCCCGAGGTCCAGGCCCCGTCGTCCGAAGCGGCGCGCATATACCGCGGTGAAGATCAGCAGTAGGAAGGCCAGGTGGGACGCGAAGGGGAAAGGCGCCAGCAGGCCCCCGGCCGTCAAGGCGGCTAGGGTCACGGGAGCCCCGGCGAGCAGAGTGAGGAACTGGTTGCGGGGGTGCAGGTCGCTGCTCGCCAACGAGGTGACCACCGCTGTGAAGCCGCCGGCCAGAAGTACGACCGGGGGCTGATCCCGTACCGTCAGCGCGGCCAGGGTGAGAGTGAGGCCGAGGACGGCACGCAGCCCGGCGGTCAGACGCAGCAGCCCCGGGTCGGCTGCGGCAACCCGGTCCCGTAGCGACGCTGTTTTCGCAGCCACCGTGGATTTCCGTTCCTTCGTCGTGGTCGGCCGCTCCCGTCCGGCCCCGACGAGCGGGGCCGTGTGCAGCCCGGGATCACTGGCCTGGGGCCCGCGTTTTCGCAACGCCTTGGGGACAAGTGGGGGCCTCGGGGTACCAGGGCGAAGGGGTCGCCTGGCCGGTTACTGCTTCCTCGCTCGTGTGGCCAGTCTGGTCCGGCGGGAAGGCGGGCGGTATGCGTCAGGTGACTGCTTCCACGGCCAGGGGTGCCCTTATTCCTGGTGGCCGGCCGTCGCGAGGGTGCCCTCGATGAGGTCGCGCAGCTGGGATCGGGCGGTGATGCCCAGCTTGGGGAAGCTGCGGTAGAGGTGCGAGCTGACCGTGCGCGGGGAGAGGAAGAGCTTTTCGCCGATCTCTCGGTTGGTCAGCCCGCGGGCGGCGAGCCGGATAATCTGCTGCTGTTGCGGGGAGAGTTCGGCGAGCGCGTCGGGGGCCGCATCTGTGACGTCGAGGCCGGCGGCGCGCGATTCGGCCCGGGCGCGCTCGATCCACGGGCGTGCGCCCAGGCGCCGGAAGGTCTCCAGGGCCTCGGTCAGCGGCCCACGCGCCTCTGCGATGCGCCGACGGCGCCGCAGCCACTCGGCGAGGTCGAGCAGGGTCTGTGCGCGTTCGAAGGGCCAGTACTCCAGTACCGGATCCGCCAGAGCCGCCCGGAAGTGCGGTTCGGCGTCGTCGGGGTCCGCCAGCAGGCCACGGGCTCGGCTGATCAGCGCACGCAGACGAGGTGAAGCGTTGCCCGCCAGCGCAGATGCCGAGCGCTCGACGATCGCGACAGCCTCCTCATGGCGGCCGCAATGCACAGCGGCGGCGGCCAGATCCGCGAGGGCCGGGTAGGAGGCGTGGTAGTGCACGGGCGCGCCGTCTACCGTGAAGACCATGCGGAGTTGGCCGTACGCGGTCTCGTAGGCGCCTTCTGCGGCTGCCGCGGCACCGAGCGCACGACGGGCATAAACGGAGACCGAGCGGCTTTCCAGCGGATCGATCAGGACGAGCGCGTCCTCGGCCCGGGCACGGGCCGAGGACGCATCGCCCTGGAAGGCCAGCACGGTGGCATCCACGGTGGCCGCACAGGCCACGGCGTGGTCGAGGCCGGCCGCCCGGCCGACTGCGGTGGTGCGGGCGCAGGCCTCACGGGCCTGTTCCCACCTTCCTCGCTCCAGGTAGGCCCAGGCGACCGCGCCGCCCAGACCCTCGGGCAGCGCTCCCTGCAGCTCCCAGCGGTCGAAGGCCTCGTCGAAGGCGCGGACGGCCTGGGGGGTCTCGTCCAGGAGCCACGCCATGATCCCGACGGCGGTGAGCCGCTCCGGCCGGGCTTGCGCCTCGGCGGCCAACTGCGGGAGCAGGCAGACGAGTTGGGCCCGGTCGTCGAAGGGATCCGACACAGCCCTCACCCAGGTGCGCAAACCTGCGTATGAGGCGTTCTCGGGAAGGCGCCGCAGGACGTCCTGGATGCGGTGGCGCTGGGTCTCCTCTCCGGAGTAGAAGCGGACCACGGCGGCGCCGGCCACGAGGTCCAGCCCGGCGGCGGGCTGGGAGGCCGCCAACTGCTCGGCGTCGTCGGCCAGTCGGGAGAAGACCACGGTGTGGCGCACGGTCAGGACCGCCAGCCGTCCGGCCTGCACGGCGGCGGAGGCCAGCAGGGTTGCGTCATCCGTGCGCGCGCGTGCTGCGGCGACCAGTTCCTCGACCCAGGCGATGTCTCCGGTGAACACGGCCGCCGCGGCGGCTTCGACCAGCAGCCGGGCACTGTCCTCGCGTTGCGGTGCGAGTTCCGCGGCGCGCTGCAGGGCCTGGGCCGCCGCCGCATGGCCGCCGCGGCGGCGGGCCCGGCCGGCGGTCCGCTCCAGCTCCGCCGACGCGGCCGCGTCCGGGTGCGGGCAGGCGGCGGCAAGATGCCAGGCACGCCGGTCCGGTTCGTCCCGCAGCATCTCGGCGAGCGCGAGGTGAGCCTCGCGCTGGGCGCCCAAGGACGCGGCGTGATACACGGCGGACCGGACCAGTGGGTGGCGGAACCGGACGTCCCGGCCGGTCCGCCGGACCAGCCCGGCCTGCCCGGCTGGCAGCCAGGCCGCGTCCTCGGCGCGCGGCAGCCCCGCCGAGACGGCGATCGCGGAGTCGGCGCTGTCCATGGCGGCCAGGAGCAGCAGAGCCCGCATGGTGGAGGCGGGGAGACTGTTCAGGCGAGCGGCGAAGATCCGCTCCAGGTGATCGGTGAGCGGAAGCGGACCTGCAGACGGCAGCCCCGCAGCCGTGTCCTGTGCTGAGGCTGTCCTCGTCAGTTCCAACAGCGCCAGCGGGTTGCCGCCTGCCTGGTCGAGGATCCGCGACCTGGTGTGCCCGGTGGGGCTCTTCGGCTGCAGGTCCAGCAGCTGATTGGCCGCAGCTTTGTCGAGCGATCCCAGGGTGAGCATCGGCACATGACGGTCGAATCCCGGAAGGTGATCGCCGCCACGGGCACCGATCAGCATGGTGACCGGTTCACCTTCCAACCGTCTGGCAACGAAGGACAGCGCATCCAGGGAAGCACGATCGAACCACTGCGCATCGTCCAGCACCACGAGCACGGGATGGTGGTCGCCCAGGCCTGACAACAGGCTCAGGACGGCGACCCCGACCAGCATGAGATCGGGTCCCGGCGTGGCCGACCCCTCGCCGAAGGCGTCCTGCAGCGCCGCGCGCTGCCTCCCTGGCAGTGCGTCCACCTCGGCCGGCACCGGCCGCAGCAACTGATGCAGTGCGGAGAACGCCAGGGTCGACTCCGACTCGCTCCCCTGGGCCCGCAGTACGCGAGCGCCGCCGGCTTCAGCCCGGTGCACCGCGTGCTCCAGCAGCACGCTCTTCCCCGTGCCCATGTCACCGACCAGCATCAGCACCGGGTCGGCCGACACCGAGTCCACCGCACGAAAGAGGCGTGCCAATTCCGCGTCCCGACCGACGATCAGCTCCCCCGGATCCGGCTCCGGTCCCATGACCGCACCGCGGTCGCCTGTGTGCTCGTCCATGGAGTCTCCCGGAATTGCGGCTTTCGATCGGAGTCGCCTTGCCCTGGCCCGCCCAGGCTACAAGCGGCCGGGCCCAGTGCCCAGGCCATGCGCGCAGGTGCAGTCACGTTACGGATACCTCGCGCGCCGAGGCCGCTCGTACGGTTTCAGGAAAACCTCCACATTCCCAAGGACGCCCCATGGAACAAATCACGCTCGGCAACGTCACCATCACACGGGTATGGGAGTATTTCGGTTCCGTCGAAATGACGCCCGACACCTTCTTCCCGGAAAGCTCGAAGGAAGTCTGGGAGACCGGTACCGACTGGCTAGCCCCGCATTTCCTGGATTCCGAGACCAACATCGTGAATTCGGCGATCCAGACTTGGCTGCTGCGCAGCGAGGGCAGGACGATCCTGGTCGACACCGGCGTGGGCAACCACAAGGAGCGTCCCTACGCCCCGGTCTGGAGCCACCTCGAAACGGACTTCCTGGCCAACCTCGCCCGGGCCGGTGTCCAGCCGGAGGACGTGGACATCGTGATCAACACGCATCTCCACATCGACCACGTCGGCTGGAACACCTACCTGGACGGGCGGCAGTGGGTGCCCACCTTCCCCAACGCCACCTACCTGATGCCGAAAGACGACTTCGACTTCTGGAACCCAGAGAACGGACACCAGCCGCTGCTCGGCCGCGGCAACCAGAACGTCTTCGAGGACAGCGTCGCCCCGGTGCACCAGGCCAGCCTGACGCAGCTGTGGGAGAACAGCCACCAGATCGACGCGAACCTGCGCCTGGACAGGGCTCCCGGGCACACCCCCGGTTCCTCCGTGCTGACTCTCACCTCCGGCACGGACCGTGCGGTGTTCGTCGGCGACATGCTGCACAGCCCGGTGCAGATACTGGAGCCGGACGCCAACAGCTGCTTCTGCGAGAACCCCGCCGAAGCCCGCGCCACCCGCCGCAAGGTGCTGGGCTGGGCGGCCGACAACAACGCGCTCGTGATCCCGGCGCACCTGGGCGGGCATGGCGCCACCGAAGTCGTACGCGAGGGAAGCACCTTCGCCGTCAAGGGCTGGGCGCCCTTCACCCCGTACACCGAGCAGGGCTGAAGCCCGCGGAAAGGCACCAGAGATGAACCACCACGCCGAACCCGTCGTGACCACCACGCAGGGAGCCGTCCGCGGTCTGCGCCAGGACGACGGCACCGCCGCCTTCCTGAACATCCCCTACGCCGCCCCGCCCCTGGGCGCCGGCCGCTTCGCGCCGCCCGAGCCGCACGAGCCGTGGGACGGCGTACGGGACGCCACCGTGCCCGGCCCCAACGCGCCGCAGTCCGAGCGCAAGCTCGGCAGCATCGACATGGCCCCCTACTTCGGCACCGGCTGGAGCCGGGGCGAGGACTACCTCACCGTCAACGTCTGGACGCTCGCCGTCGCGCAGAGCGACCTGCCGGTCATGGTGTTCGTGCACGGCGGCGGATTCGTCGCCGGTTCGACACGGTCCGCGATGTACGACGGGTCCGCCTTTGCCCGCGACGGCGTCGTCCTCGTCACCCTCAACTACCGGCTCGGCATCGCCGGGTTCCTCGATCTGCCCGGCGCGCCCGCCAACCGCGGCCTGCTCGACGTCGTCGCCGCGCTGCGCTGGGTGCGGGAAAACATCGCCGGCTTCGGCGGTGACCCGGACAACGTCACGCTCTTCGGCCAGTCTGCAGGGGCCACCGTCGTCGGCGGCGTCCTGGCCGCCCCACAGGCCGCGGGCCTGTTCCACAGGGCGATCGTGCAGAGTGGCAGCGGCCTGGGGGCGTTCAGCACCGAGCAGGCCGCCCGCGTCACCTCCGCGGCCGCCGACGTCCTGGGCGTCGAGCCACACGTGGACGCCTTCGCGGGGATCTCCGACGAGCGTCTGGTGGAGGCCGCTTCCAAGCTCGCGGGCATCGATCTGCAGACCGCCACCCACCATGACCCGCTGATCGGGCTCAGCCCCTTCAGCCTGGTCCTGGACACCCAACCCGCCGAAGCCGTCGCCACCGGACACAGCTCCGACGTCGACCTGCTCGTCGGCACCAACACCGAAGAGGGAAACCTCTACCTGGTCCCGGTGGGCAAGTACGCCACCTCGACCGCCGCCGACGTCGACAAGGCGGCGGCCCGCTCGCACCCGAATCCGGTGCAGCTCGTCGAGACCTACCGCAAGTCCCGCCCCGAGGCGTCCTTCGCGGAGCTGCGCTCCGCCATCATGGCCGACGCGCTGTTCGGCGCGGGCAGCCGCGCTCTGGTCGGCGCCCATGCCGCCCACCCGAAGTCCGCCACCTACGCGTACGAGTTCGCCTGGCGCTCCCAGGCCCTGGACGGAGAGCTCGGCGCCACCCACGCCGTCGAGCTGCCCTTCGTCTTCGACCTCGCGGACCGGCCCGAGCTGAACGGCCCCGCCGCCCTGCTCGGCCCCGACAAGCCCCCGGCGGATCTCGCGGACCGCATGCACGAGACCTGGATCCGGTTCGCCACCACCGGCGACCCCGGCTGGGACCCCTACGACACCGAGCGCAGGGCCACGATGCACATCGACGTCGAGTGGACCCAGATCGACGACCCCCGCAGCCAGGAACGACAGGTCTGGAGCTGACGCCCGTACCGGTCTCGCCTGCTCATCCCCTCCAAGGACCACCACCGCTTCAAGGAACACCATGACCAGAACCGTCATCACTACAGACAACGCACCCTCTCTGCCCGCCCCGCTGTCCCAGGGCATCCGCAAGGGCCCCCTCCTGCAGGTCTCCGGACAGCTCCCCTTCGACCCGGACACCGGCGAGGTCGTCGGTACCACCGTCGCCGAGCAGACCGCACAGGTCCTGCGCAACGTGAACGCCGTACTCGAGGCGGGCGGGGCGGGCCTGGAGGACGTCGTCATGCTGCGCGTGTACCTCACCGACCCCGCCCACCTGGCCGAGATGAACGAGGCGTACTCGGCAGCCGTCGGCGAGCCCTTCCCCGCCCGTACCACCGTCTACATGCAGCTCCCGCCGGGACTGCTCGTGGAGATCGACGCCCTGGCAGTGCTGGGCGACTGATCAGGATGGCCGGTCGTCTGGCAGGAGCGTGCACCAGTCTGAGGGTTCCGCCGGCGTACCTGCTCGAGGCCCTGTGCGCACTGATCGGACGACCGGCACCTCCCCGCGGGCCTCATCCCGTACGCCGCATCCACGAGCAGGTCCTCCAGACAGTGGGGTCGGTGCCGCCGGGCGCGCTCGAGCCGGGCGATGTGTGCGCGGCCACGGACGTGCGCGCGGGCCTCTTGAACGCCGAGATCCCGGCCCCCTCGGACACGGCCGCCCTCTGCATCCGGCGCACGGTCGACGACCTGGGACCGGCCGACCTGTGGGAACTGGCACGCTTCTCGGCCGTGACCCGGGACGATCTCTCCTGGGGCGCTGCCGCGGTCCTGGCGGGAGGAGATCCCGGCGCCGGAGACCTGCTGGACGAACTCGCCGCGCACACCCTCGCGGAGGAGGTCGCCGAACGGTCTCCGTGCCAGTGGGGCCGAGACCACACCGAGGCGGTACGCGCCGCGCTGTACCGGATTCTGGCCGACCTCGCCGACGCCCTCCTGGAAGTGTCGGAGTCGACCCCGACACCCCTGGACTGGACCGTTCACGACAACGGCGGGAGGTATGTCACCACCGCAGTGGGCGACGGGGTCATGTACGACGTGCTGGTCCAGACGGCGCAGAACGCTCCCCCGGCTGCGGCACTCGTCTGGGACCCCCCGTCACCGCCCGCCGCACGTGCCGTCTGGCAGTGGCAGATCACCAGCGGACCGGTCGACCGTGCCTCTCACAGCTGTGCGCCCTTGCCCTCCGCACTCGCGGCACGGCATGCCGCCGAGTGTGCAATCACCGCACTCACCGCCGGCAGATGCGGGCTGTGAGCCACCTCGGCCTGCGCCGGACCCATGCCGCACCGCAGACGTGCGTTCCAACGCGGTACATGGACGCTGCGGTGAAGCAGCTGCGCGCGGACGGCTTCGACGTCCGTGACGAGGACGTGGCCCGTCTCTCGCCGTTCGTCAGGCATCACATCAACCTGCTGGGCCGGTACTCCTTCCAGCTTCCTGCCAGGCGGCCTGCGTCCGCTGCGCGCCCCGGACGCCACCGACGAAGAATGACCGGGTCCTGGCCCGCACCGCCGGACGTCTGGCACCCCGCCCCGTTATCCGACTGGTTGATCTCGACCGAGAAGGGCGGCTGCGAGAGCACGTAGTCAACGAACTGGATCGCGCTCTTCTGGTTGTTGCGCGGTTAGTGGTCGTAGACGGGCGCTTCCCACGGTTCTGGACTGCGCGAGTGGAGTTCGTCCGCTGAGTGAGCCTCGGGGGTGATCCACATCACCGGTTGATGCTGTCAGGAATTCGGGGGCTGTCTCGTTCAGGGAGCACGCGAACCAGACAGGAGCGAACCATGAAGCACCGCATCGTCGTCCTCGGGGCCGGATACGCCGGAGCCTTCTCCGCCGGATACCTGGCCCGCCAACTCCACTCCGACGACTTCGAGATCACCGTCGTCAACGCCGAACCCGATTTCGTCGAGCGGCTGCGCAACCATCAGCTCGCCGCCGGGCACGATCTCCGCCACCGGCCGCTGGCAGAGGTGTTCGCCGGCACCAGCATCCGGCTCCGACTGGCGCGGGCAACCAACGTCGACGCCGAGCACCGGACTGTCACGGTCGCCGACGGCGAGGGTATCGACCGGCTCGAATACGACACCCTCCTCTACGCGCTCGGCAGCACCGCCGCCGACCACGGCGTTGCGGGCGTCGACGAGCACGCCTTCCACGTGGCAGCGCGGCCGGCCGCGCTGCGCCTGCGCGCACGCCTGGATGAGCTGGGCGAGGCCGGGCGGGTGCTGGTAGTCGGCGGCAACCTGACCGCGATCGAGGCCGCCACCGAGATCGCCGAATCCCGTCCAGGACTTCGGGTCAGCCTCGCCACCCGCGGCGAACTGGGCGGCTGGCTGGGCCCCAAGGCCCGCCGTCACCTGCTGCGCGCCTTCGACCGGCTCGGCATCACTGTCCACGAGCACACCACCATCGCGCGCGTCGAGGAGGCGGCGGCAATCACCGTCGACGGCACCGTTTTCGCTTCCGACGCGACCGTGTGGGCCGCCGGCTTCGCCGTCCACCCGATCGCCGCCGCCAGCGGCCTCGAGGTGGTACCCAACGGCCAGATCACGGTCGACCGTCAGATGCGGTCGATCTCGCACCCGGATGTCTACGTTGCCGGTGACAGCGCCTTCGTCGTCGGCGACAACGGTCGGCCGTTGCCGATGTCGTGTGCTTCCGCGGGATACACCGGCATGCAGGCGACGGCCGCGATCATCGGGGACCGGACCGGGCGCAAGATCAAGGCGACCGCACTGACATATTTCGGCAACCACATCAGCCTCGGCCGCAAGGACGGGATTTTCCAACTAGTCGACGGTGACGCTCGCTCGAAGTCCGGGGCCCTGTGCGGCCGGTCTGCGGCGCGAGTCAAGTCGGCAATCGTGGCCACCAGCGGCTGGGCCATCAGCCACCCGACCTTCGGAAAGCCGAGTCACAAGTACCGCTTGGCTACAACACGAGAGCACTCGCCCGACGTGGTTGGCGCATAGGGTCGTGCTCATGGACACTGCCACCGTGGCGCGTTTCGAGGCCAGCCGGAATCGGCTGGCCTCGCTCGCCTACCGTCTGCTCGGCTCGGCCGCCGACGCCGAGGACACGGTGCAGGACGCGTTCCTGCGGTGGCAGGCCGCCGACCGGGAGTACGTCGAGGTGCCCGAGGCATGGCTGACCAAGATCGTCACCAACCTGGCGCTCGACCGGCTCCGTTCGGCGAAGGTCCGGCGCGAACGCGCGGTCGGCGCCTGGATGCCCGAACCGCTCCTCGACGGCGACCCGATGCTGGGCCCGGCCGACACCGTCGAGCAGCGCGAATCGGTGACCCTGGCGGTGCTGACCCTCATGGAGCGTCTGTCACCGGTCGAACGGGCCGCGTACGTGCTGCGCGAGGCCTTTGCGTACAGCCACGCCGAGATAGCCGAGATTCTCGGCATCACCGAGTCCGGGAGTCAGCAACACACCCACCGAGCCCGGCGTCGAATCGCCGCCGCCGGCAACGGCACCGATATCGACCATGCCTCCGCGCGTCGAATCGTCGAGGCGTTCGTCGCTGCCGCCTCCTCGGGCCGGACCGAACGGCTGGTGGCGCTGCTGACCGACGACGCGACCGGCCTCTCCGACGGCGCCGGGCTGGGGCTGGCCGAGAAGCTGATCCGGTACTCGACCCCGGAGCGGATCGCCAGCGCGGTGCGGGCCGGCTTCACACCGTCTCCGGCTAAGCGGAGGCTCGCCGGTGGCTCGCCCTCGATCCATGCTGTCGTGGTCAACGGTTGCCCGGCCATGCTCGCCGCGCTCGACGACCGGGTCGTGGGGGTCGTGATCCTGGAGATCCGTGGCGACAAGATCGCAGGTGTGCGCGGCATTGCCGCCCCGGACCGGCTCGGTCGCCTCACCGAGGAATGGCAGCGGCAGGAGCATGATGTCCCGCTGATCGAATCGTGGTAACCGGCCGTCCGACACTCGATCTCACGTTCGTCCGTCAATTCCCGTCGAACCATTCGGCGAGCACCGCGGCTTGGCCGTGGTCGACGTCGTGGGCGGCGGTGCGCAGGGTGACGTGGTGCTTGCGCGCCAGTTCACGGAGGTGACCGATCGCCTCCCGGTGCGGTCAGGGCTGTGCGGCTGTCGATGCTCTGTGCCCTGCCGCGCTGTGCAGTGCCGTGCAAGCGGCGCTGATGGCGGGATGGTCGCCGGTGCCGCAGGCATGTCCGCCGCAACCGATTCGGTCCCGCCGACACCGCCGAACAGTTCCTGACTGGCGGCGACTACCGGCGACAAGTGATCCGTGTCACATGATGTCAGGATTTTCGGTGATGCGGTGTCTTGTGCTCCGAGCCCCCTCGGATCGAAGGAGACACACAATGAGCAAGAACACCGATGTGGTCGTGATCGGCGGCGGATACGCCGGAGTGATGGCGGCCAACCGCTTGACCCAGCGCCACGATGTGACGGTGACCGTGATCAATCCGCGCTCGGTCTTCGTCCCGCGGCTGCGGTTGCACCAACTGGTGGGCGGGACCCACGATGCGGTCGTCGACTACACCGAAGTCCTGGCCGAGGGAGTGCGGCTGGTCGTCGACAGCGCGACGCGGATCGACGTGACCGGGCGCAGTGTGGCGCTGGCCGAGGGCGAAACGATCGGCTACGACTACCTGATCTACGCGGTGGGCAGCGGCAGCGCCGGCCCGCAGGTGCAGGGTGCGGCGGAATTCGCCTACCCGATAGCCACGTTGGAGGCGGCGCAACGGGTGCGGTCGATGCTGTGGGACACGCCCGTAACGGCTGCGGTGACGGTCGTCGGGGGCGGTCCGACGGGCATCGAGACCGCGGCAGAGCTGGCGGAGCAGGGGCGTTCGGTCACGCTGGTCTGTGGCGGTGACCTCGGTCCGTACCTGCACCCGAGGGCTCGGCGCACGGCCCGCAAGTACCTCGCCAACTTGGGGGTCAGCGTGCTGGAAGGCCCGGATGCGTCGGTCACGGTGGTGACACGGGAAGCCTTGGAACTCCGTGACGGACGCACGTTGGCCAGTCAGGTCACCATCTGGACCGCAGGCTTCGGTGTCCCCGATCTGGCCGATCACAGCGGGTTGCGCACCGACGACGCCGGGCGGTTGCTCACCGACGAAACTCTGACCAGCATTGACGACGAGCGCATCGTCGCGGCGGGCGATGCGGCGGCGCCGTCGGATCTGCCGTTCCGGATGAGCGCATACGCCGCGGGTTGCCTGGGCGCCCATGCCGCCGACACCGTGCTGAACCGGATCGCGGATGAGCAGCCTGCGCCGATCGACCTGTCGTTCCCCGCCATGTGTGTCAGCTTCGGCCGCCGCACCGGAATCTTCCAGTTCGGCCACAAGGACGACACCGCGATGCGGCTCTATTTCAGCGGGTTCGCGGGCAAGGCGCTCAAGGAGTTCTCCTGCGAAGCCAGCGTCAAGCACCTGATGACCGAAGCGCACAAGCCCGGCTCGCACCACTGGCCGAAGGACGGCAAGCACAGGCCACAGCTGTTGCAGACCCAGCGCGGCGACGCGGCGGCACCGGTCGCGTAGGACACCGAATTCGCCGTCGCCGCGTCGGCCGCCGGTGATTTCGACTGCACGATGTGCGGCAGCGCCCGAATCACGTACACCGCCGCCCATCGTGCGTCATCGGCGACCCTATGTCGGACCCGACGGCTACCGATAGAAGAGGACTTCATGGACACAACAGGTGAATCCCGTGGCCAGCGGCGGGCCGACAGCGAGGCAGCGGGCCTCGACAGCGACGACCACGCCACCGTCAACGCGACGGAGACGTTCGTCGTACACCGTAACCTGCTGTTCACCGTCGCCTACGAGATGCTCGGATCGGCGGCCGATGCCGAAGACGTCCTGCAAGAAGCCTGGCTGCGATGGGTGAGGGTCGACGTGGGGCAGGTGAGCGATCCACGTGCCTACCTGGTTCGGATCACCACGCGCCAAGCACTCAACCGGCTGCGCTCGATGAAACGCCGCAGAGAGTCGTACGTGGGCTCGTGGCTGCCGGAGCCACTCCTCACCACTGCGGATGTGGCCGCCGACGTCGAACTCTCCGAAAGCGTGTCGATGGCGCTGATGCTCGTCCTCGAGACATTGACCCCGACCGAACGGGCGGTGTTCGTGCTGCACGAAGCATTCGGGTTCGGCTACGACGAGATCGCGGTCGCGGTCGACAAGACCCCGGCCGCGGTGCACCAGATCGCCCACCGCGCCCGCCGCCACGTCGAGGCCCGCCGCCCGCGCCGCGCCGTCACCGCACGGCAGGCCGAGGCCGCTCTCGAAGCCTTCCAGCGTGCGCTCGAGATCCGGGACCTGCAGGGCCTGCTCGACGTGCTCGCCCCCGACGTCGTGGCGATCAGCGACGGCGGCGGCATCAAGCAGGCGACACCACGTCCGATCATCGGCGCCGACAAGGTGGCCCGTTTCATCGTCGGCGGCCTCACCAAGAATGCCCTCGTGCTGACCGTCGAGCCGACCACGGTCAACGGCAGCCCCGCGCTGGCTCTGCACGTCGACGGGGAACTCGACGGCGTCATCACGATACGCGTCGAGGACGCCCACATCACCGGCCTCTACTACGTCCGCAACCCGCAGAAGCTGACACACATCGACTCCGAAACCCCACTCACCCTGCGATGAACACCGAGCACGGCCCAACTGTTCGAGGAGTAGACATGACCACCCCGGCGCCGCTCGTCACCGATGCGCTTCCGTCACGATGGCCGACAGTGGCCACAGCAGTCGTCCTGCTCACGGCGATCATCAGCGTGCTGCTCATCGCCTTCGCCTGGCCGTCGGTGCGGTCGTCGGTGCACGATGTGCCGATCGCCCTCGCAGGGCCGGCGCCTGCAGTCGCTCAGATCCGCACCGCACTGGAGCAGCGTCTACCGGGCGGGTTCGAGATCACCGAAGTCACCGACACCGCCGCCGCTGAACAACTCATCCGCGACCGGCAGGTGTACGGGGCGATCGACCTCAGCTCCGACACCCCGCAAGTCATCATCGCCTCCGCCGCCAGCACCGCCGTCGCCCAAACCTTGCAGACCATGGCGACCGGCCTCGGCCAGGCAGACAAACCCGGCACACCGGTCGTTGTCCGCGACCTCGCCGCCCTGCCCACCGACGACCCACGCGGTACCGGCCTGGCCGCAGGCGCCCTGCCACTGGTCATGGGCGGTCTGCTGGCCGCAGTACTGCTGACCAGGCTCGTCCACGGCACCGTCCGCAGGGTCACCGGAGCACTCACCTTCGCGGCAACCGGCGGCCTGACCACGGCAGCGATCCTGCAATTCTGGCTCGGCTCACTGAGCGGGTCCTACCCAGCCAACACCGGTGCCATCGCCCTGACCATCGCGGCCACCTCCCTCACGGTCCTCGGGCTGGAATCCCTGCTCGGATACGCCGGAATCGGGATCGGCGCCGTCGTCATGATGCTCATCGGCAACCCACTCTCGGGCACGGCGACCGCACCCGAGATGCTGCCCGGCTGGTCCGGCACGCTCGGCCGGCTTCTGCCTCCCGGGGCCGGTGGCCGGTTGCTGCGATCGACCGCCTTCTTCGACGGCCGCGGCGCCACCCACGCCGTCACCGTCCTGGTTGCCTGGATCGCGCTCGGTGCTGTGCTGTGCCTGGTCGGCGGCCTGCGTGCACGCCGGGCCGCCAAGGCCGCCGCAGGACTTCGGACGACGCGCACATCACCGGCCGAAGAAACATCGGCACCCCTCGCCGCCCGACTACGTGCCGCTACGGACGGCTGACCTGCCCACTGAAGCCAACGGAGGCAGGAACGCGGTGGCATGCCCGAACGTCAGCGGCAACCCATTCGGCAGCGCCACTTCCCGAATGGCACGTCCACCGTCCGCATACCGCGCTCATCCCTCGGCACCCTCTATCCGCTTGTTTTACAGCAGGTATGGGTAACTGCTGTGGGCCGTGGTGAGCCGGCTACCGGCCGCGGTGAATGCACGTGGACAGGTAGGTGCTGCCATGCGCAAACTACCCGCGCGTGTTGTCGAATCCCGCGTATTCGTTGACGGTGATCGAGTCGTGCAGGCGCACGCCCTTGGCGTTGAGCTTGGCGGCGGCACGGGCGACCGGTGCGGGCAAGACGTTGATCAGCCGCACTGCCTGGACCATCGCCCACAGCTCGAAGCGTCCGCCGGGGACGATGGTCTTGGCTGCGGCAACGGCGAATCGACGGCTGCGGCGGACATAGTCGCCGAGCTCGCGTTCATATTCGGCGAACGCGGCGGTGTAGTCGCCGGAGTGGGTGGCGAGTTCACCGGCGAGCACATAGGCACCGACCACGGCCATGCTGGTGCTGCCGCCGACTGCCGGGCCCGGCAGTACGCGGCGTCGCCGACCAGGCCGACCCGGCCACGCGACCAGGTGTCCAATCGCAGTTGCTTGATGGAGTCGAAGTAGAAGGAAGGGGTGTTCTCCAGTTCGGCCAGCAGCCGGGGCACCTGCCAGCCCATATCGCCGAAGTGCTCGCGCAGCAACTGTTTCTGCCGATCGATGTCTCGATAGTGGTAGTCCAGCGGTTGCGGCGGGCGCAGAAAGAACCCCGCGCGCCCGTCCTCGATGTGGGCGGCGCCGTAGATGCCCGCGACCCGGCCGACATCGATGGTCATCTCCATCACACCGTCCAGATTCAAGTAGTTGGGAACGGAGAAGATCGCCAGATAGGCGCCGAGCCAGGTGGAAAATCGAGACTCCGGGCCGAAGACCAGTGCCCGCACATTCGAGTGCAGCCCATCGGCCCCGATGATCACGTCGAAGCGCTGCGCCGGGCTGCGCTCGAAACCGACTTCGCCGTCGTCGCTGATCGCGGAGATCGAGTCGGCGAAGATGTAGTCGACATCGGAACATGTTGCGTTGTAGAGGATTTCGCTGAGATCGTCGCGCATGATCTCGACGTGGTTGTCGGAGACGGCAGTGAACATCTTGCGCAGATCAAGCGTTACCGGACGCGCGGCAGGCCGATGGATTACGAGCGTATCCGTCCCGGTGGCCTTCGCTCGGATCTCCTCAGCTACCCCCATCCGCTCCACGATCTGCATGGCCGGTCGGAACAGATCCACAGCGTGGCCGCCGGTCTTGCGCGGCGCCGGCGCGCGTTCGACAACGGTGACGTCGAATCCGTACCGGTTGAGCCAGTAGGCGAGCGCGGGTCCGGCGACGCTGGCTCCGGAAATCAGAATGCGCATCGGTGCACCTCGGTCATCGAACTCATCGGCCCCGCAGTGGCGGCCCAGATTCGATCCTGCCCTTCCCCCACTGGTCTCGGACCGAATCGAGGACCACCCTCCGCGCCCCTGGTTTGCTCAACTGGCGTTTTTACGGCATCTTTACGGGTGGTGCGCCGGGAAGTCTGGTCGGCAACCCGACCCGGTCGGCGGGTCGGGCGGTCCGGCGGTGGGGTGACTCATGAGGCTCGCGCGGGCAGGCGCTACCGCTGCCCTTGATCGTGGCGACGGCGGATATGTGTCGGTGGGGGCTCGGGCGGTCGTATCGTGCTGGTGTGCACGCAAGTCAAATGGCCGAGGACTACCCGTCGGTGACCAAGGATTCCGACGCGTCGGCCGCGGCGCAGCTACTGGCCGAGCATCGGCTGCCGGGCATCGTGGTCACCGACGGCGACCAGGTGCCCCAAGCGGTGCTACCGGCGTCGCAGGTGGTGCGGTTCCTGGTGCCGGGATATGTCCAGGACGATCCGTCGCTGGCCGGGGTGCTGTCGGAATCGGTGGCCGATCGGGTCGCGGAAGCGTTGCGAGGCAAGACCGTTGGCGAACTGCTCCCGGAATCGAAACCCAAACCCGTCCTACCGGTGGCCCACGCCGACGACACCGTGATCGAAGTCGCCGCGCTGATGGCCCGCTGCCGATGCCCGTTGATCGCGGTGGTCGACGGAAAACGGATGATCGGCGTGATCACCGCATCTCGGTTACTGCAGGTGGCGCTCGCGGCCACATGAACGGCTGCCCGCACGCGGGTGATCACCGGTGACCGCGATCGCGATCGCGACGTTCGTAGTGGCGTATCTGCTGATAGCCACCGAACGCATCCACAAAACCAAAGCCGCGCTCGGTGGCGCCGCGGTGATTCTCGCGCTGGGGGTGCTCGATTCCGGGGAGGCGTTCTTCTCCCACGACACCGGGGTCGACTGGGATGTCATCCTGCTGCTGTTCGGGATGATGATCATCGTCGGGGTGCTGCGTCAGACCGGCGTCTTCGAATACACCGCGATCTGGGCGGCCAAGCGCGCCAAGGGATCCCCAGTGCGGGTGATGATCCTGCTCACTCTGATCACCGCCGTCGCTTCGGCGTTCCTGGACAATGTCACGACCGTGCTGTTGATCGCCCCGGTCACCCTGCTGGTGTGCGACCGACTCGGCATCCGCGCCGCACCATTCCTGATCGCCGAAGTATTCGCCTCCAACATCGGCGGCGCCGCCACCTTGATCGGCGACCCACCCAACATCATCATCGCCAGCCGAAGCGGATTGTCGTTCAACGCTTTCCTGATGCACATGACACCAATCGTGGTACTCGAACTTGCGGTGTTCACCCTGATCCTGCCGAGGCTGTTCCGTGGCTCGTTCGATGCCGAGCCCGATCGGATCGCCGATGTGATGGCTCTCGACGAACGCGAAGCCATCCGCGACCGCCGACTCCTGATCGAATGCGGCATCGTGCTGCTCGCGGTATTCACCGGATTCGTGGGTCACTCACTGCTACACGTCGATCCCTCGGTGGTCGCGCTGCTCGGCGCCGGGGTGCTGGTCCTGATCTCCGGCACCGAACCCACCGACTACCTGTCCGGAGTCGAATGGGAAACGTTGCTGTTCTTCGCCGGACTATTCGTGATGGTCGGCGCACTGGTCAAGACCGGTGTGGTGGAGACGATGGCAGGCTGGGCCACCGACGCCACCGGCGGTGACGCGCTGGTGGCGGTCATGTTGATTCTCGTGGTGTCGGCGCTGCTGTCCGGGATCATCGACAACATCCCGTACGTGGCGACGATGAGCCCACTGGTCGCCGACCTCGCGGCCGGAATCGACAACCCGGGCCATACCGACGCCCTGTGGTGGTCACTGACCCTGGGCTCGGACTTCGGCGGCAACCTGACCGCGGTCGGCGCCAGCGCGAACGTCGTGATGCTCGGCATCGCCGCCCGCGCCGGGGCACCGATCTCGTTCTGGGAATTCACCCGCAAGGGCGCGGTCGTGACCGCCATCACTGTCGCGGTCGCCGCACCGTATCTGTGGTTGCGCTACTTCGTATTCGCCTGACAACAAAGGGAGAAACCATTGTTCGCCATGTTGCGCGACGAGAGCGGAGCGGCGCTCGCCCATGTCACCATGGCGCTGGGTTGGGATCCGGTCCGCGCCCGTCGCTGGTTGCGCTCGCGGTCCGTCGACGTCGACCTGAACGCGGCGGCGCTGCTGTTCGCCGCCGACCAAATCGTCGATGTCGTCTACCACGAACAACTCAGCTCCCGCGACGGGTCGGTACGACACCTCGGCGACAGCACGACCGGAGAAGGCAAGGGCGACAACGAAATAATCACCGTCGACCTGACCCGACTACCCCCGGAGGTCACCACCGTCGTCTTCATCGTCACCTCCTACTCCGGCCAGACCTTCGACCAGATCGAGAACGCGTTCTGCCGCCTGGTCGATGGCGTGTCCAACACCGAAATCGCCCGCTACGACCTGACCGGCGGTGGAGCCCACACCGGACTGGTCATGGGCAGACTGTTCCGCACGGACGGGGTATGGCGGTTCGACGCGATCGGCGAAGGCATCCGCGCACAACATCCCGTCGAGGCCATCCCCCAACTGCGGGTGTTCTTGATCTAGTGTGTCGGTCCCGAAATTGCAGCTCTAATTATCTATGGTGTTGGGGTGGCGGGTTTCGGGCGTAGTGATGTCGAGTTCGTACTGGCCGGTGACGAGCGGGACCAGCTTGTCGCATGGTCGCGGGCGGAGTCGTCGCGGTTGG